>NZ_JBYUWC010000013.1:0-170297 GCF_058137865.1 Erwinia sp. 009765445 | reverse complement strand
ATTACAATGTTGTCTGAAAGGACTCTGCCCCGGCAGAGTTTTTTTGTTTCTGCCGTCCGCAAAAAAGAAAATTTCCCTATTCATATTTGAACCTAATGTACGGCTTTGTTAAGTCGCACAACAGGCAATGGTACTTATAGCGTTCTCTGCCTGTGACTCAGCCATATCCCTGCCAAAATGAATATCTACACTAATGCCCGGTTCTGGATAATTTCTTACCGGCCCGTGACTCCATACTTTAGATATCTGTTGAGGATAATAATCTGATTATCAGGAGGTATGGCAGTCTCGGTCATAAAAAAAAGCCCATCTGGTCAGATGAGCTTATTCTGTCATTTATCGCACCGTTTGCGTCACCACGTTGAATCCATGCGTCCCGTCGCGATCCAGTTGTGCAATCAACCCAAACTCCCAGTCCAGATAAGCCTGCATCGCCTGTGTGGAATTATCCGTGCCTTCATACGGGCGGCGGTAACGATCGTTTCTCTCCTGCAGCAGCCGCGTTTCGCCTCTTTCCACAGGTAGCTCTGCGGCTTTCCATGCGGCGTTACCGCCTTTCAGCACCGCAACGGGTTTACCGGTCACCTTTGCTACTTCATCAATGGCATAGCGGGCCAGCAGGCTGCTGCCGCAGGTCACCACATAACGCTCTGCTTTCGGTAAGGCAGCAGCGTCGGTTACCGCGAGAAGCGCACGAGTCAGCCATGCTGCACCAGGAATATGGCCCGTAACGTAGTTGGCGCTGGTGGTGAAATCCAGTACCTGCGTTCCTCCCGCAGCCAGCAGTTCGGCCAGATGAGCCGGTTCAACCTCTTCGCGTGCTGGCAATGGCGGCACCTCAGGCGTCCATCCGCCGCTGACGCTGAAGTCAGCGGCTGTCAGGCCGTCCAGCACGGCGACATCCCAGCCCATTTGCGCCAGCCACGAGGCACTCATATTGGCGCGTACGCCTTCGCTGTCTGCCAGTACCACTTTCGCACCGCGCACGCTGGCATAGTGGTCTGTTTCCTGCACCAGTTGCCCGCCTGGCACGTGACGCGAACCGGGCAGATGGCCTTCGGCGTATTCACTGGCATCACGCACGTCGAAAAGATAAACCGTTTGCTGAGACTGCTGCCATTCATGCAACTGTCCTGATGTGATGTGCTTCACGCCAGCCCGTTCAGCAACTTCACGTGCACTGCGTGCAGCCTGCACTCGCGCTGTGTCACTGACTTCACCGTAACGACGTGACTGACCGTACTCCAGCGGCTGTCCGGCCAGAGTCCAGCCGATGGTGCCATTTCTCAGTGCCCATACCGGGTTACGAATCCCGGCATTAACCAGCGACTGGGTGCCGATAATGCTGCGCGTGCGGCCTGCACAGTTAACAATAATTTTGGTGGTGGGCGAGGGCGCTAAATCCCGCACGCGCAGCACCAGTTCTGCTCCCGGCACGCTGATGCTGCCCGGAATGCTCATCGTCTGGTATTCATCGAAGCGACGGCTGTCGAGTACCACCACCGGTTCACCGCTTTGCAACAGCGCCTGTACCTCTTCCGCTGGCAGAGAAGGCGTATGGCTGCGGCTCTCCACCAGCTCGCCAAACGCCTTGCTCGGTGAGTTAACGTCAATAAATACTTCGCCGCCCGCTTCGCGCCAGCCAGCAAGCCCGCCTTCTAACAGCGCAACGTCGGTGTATCCGAGAGCCGTCAGGCGAACGACAGCCAGTTTCGCCAGCCCTTCACCGTTATCATAAACGGTGACCTGAGTAGCCAGGCGCGGCACGCGGTTAAGGATCTCAATTTCCAGCTTCGACAGCGGAATATTCACTGCGAAAAGCGGATGCCCTTCAGCATACGCAGACTCTTCGCGCACGTCGATCAGTGCCACTTCCTGGCGGTTTAACAGCGCCTGACGGAGTTTGTCATAGCGACGGTGAGTGAGAATTTCAGCCATGTGAGAGATCCCAGATATTTGGTAAAAAGGCGTTGTTATAGCCGGAGATAAACGGTTTTTCGCTGCCGTCTTCAGCATAAACGGCCCGTTTCACTGCCCCGATATTGCCGCCATAAACATGAATACTGATAGAGGTCTGATCATCAAAAGCGTTACTCACACGATGAATATCACCGATATCGGGCGATACGGCTTCCACGTCGCCCGGATTGAGCCGTACCGGCTGACCTTCTTCATGCAGGCGACCTCGTTCATCGCGACGAAAGTTTTGCGAAACCTCAGCGCCACGCAGCATGCCAATCAATCCCCACACACGGTGATCGTGTACCGGCGTGGACTGGCCAGGCCCCCAGACAAAACTCACAACCGAGAAGCGCTGCCGGGCATCTGCATGCAGCAAATACTGTTGATAGCGTTGCGGACTGGGACGGGCAAACTCATCCGCCAGCCAGTCATCATGGCGGATTAACTCCGCCAGCAGCTGACTGCCACCGTTCAGGATTTCTGCTTCGCTGTTCGGGTTATCCAGCAGCTCTGCCAGCCCGCCGACAAAAACTCGCAGGCGATGATACTGTATTTCACTCATGCTTAGCCTCCTGGCTGTCCGCCACCTGATTGGCCTGTGCCGACAGGCTGTAATCAAAGGCCTGATGGACGTTGACCGCTTTCGGCAGGACGTGATTTTGATAGAAGAAATCAGCAGATTGCTGCAACGTATCCGCCAGTTTCGGGGTGAAATCCACCGGGCGGATCTGTGCGCTGGCTATCCAGCGCTGAGTGATTTTTTCCGGCATCCCCAGTGATGTCGACAGGGCTTTGGCAAACGCTTCAGGATGCTGAGCCGCCCAGATTTGCGCTTTCGCCAGCCTGGACTGCAGGTCGGCTATCGCCTGACGTTTTTGCGGATCTTTCAGCGCTTCTTCCCGGGCCAGCGCATACGAATAGCCGGAAAGGATACCTTTACCGCCGCCCTGCGGCACCAGAATGTCCTGATCGACCACTACCGCAGAAGAGACGTAAGGTTCCCAGGTTGCCCAGGCATCCACCGAATGGCTGGCAAGGGCCGCGCGGCCATCCACCGGGCCGAGGAAACGCATCGTGACGTCGGAAGGTTTCAGCCCGGCACGCTCCAGCAGGCCGAGCAGCAGATAATGGCCCCAGCCGCCGCGGTTAACGGCAATCTGCCTGCCCTTCAGGTCTTTCAGGCTGTGGATTCCGGAATCAGAGCGGGTCAGCAGGGCGATGCTGTCCGGATTATTCTGCCAGGCCCCCACTGCTTTCACTGGCGCGCCCGCAGCAAAGACAAACAGGAATGGCAGATCGCCGGTAAAACCGACGTCCAGCGCGCCCGCATTCAGCGCTTCCTGCACCGGCGCGCCAGAATCAAACGAGGTCAGTTTCAAATCGTAGGGCAGATTATCTAACTGGCCTGATTCTCGCAGAGAGATAAAACGGTCCCCTTTAACATCTCCCAGCCGCAGGGTAACTTTCTCTGCCGCGACAGCAGAAGCGGTGATGGCGGACAACAAAATGGCAAGCAACAACGAACGGCGCATCAGGCACTCCTTGCTTTACTGCGGGCCACCACTTTCTCCCGCGTCAGTGGGATCAGCTCTTTGCCGTATTCCACTGCATCATTCAGCGGATCGAACCCGCGGATCAGTACGCTTTCAATGCCGAGGTTGTAGTAATCCAGTAGCGCATCCGAGACCTGATCCGCAGTCCCTACCAGAGAAGTTGAGTTGTAGCCACCCGCCACCAGTTTGGCGATGCCGGTCCAGAGGTTTTTATCCAGCCGTTCGCCTTCATTTGCTGCGGCCATCAGGCGTTGTGCGCCGACGCTTTGTGGTTTCGGCAGCCCGAAGTCATGCCCGGATTCGATCAGCTTTTTACGGGCCGTTTCGCGAATATATTCTGCTTTTTCCCACGCCTCTTTTTCCGTCGCGGCGATAATCGGGCGAAAGGAGATGTTGAAGCCAATCTGTCGGCCATGACGGGCTGCAGCAGCACGTACGGTACGCACCGTTTCCGCTGCACCAGCCAGCGGCTCGCCCCACAGCGCAAAAACGTCGGCATGACGTGCCGCCACCTCTATCGCCTCCGGCGAGGAGCCACCAAAATAGACCGGCAGGCTCGACTGCACCGGCTTCACCGCTGAGAAGGCCTGCTCTACCTGATAGTGTTCGCCCTGATGATCGTACGGCTGCTCAGAGGAGAGGCTCTGGCGCAGCACGCTGAGGAAATCGTCGGTGCGCTCGTAGCGCTGGGTTTTATTCAGGAAATCACCGTCCCGACGCTGCTCGGCGTCATTACCGCCGCTGATGATATGCACCGCCAGACGCCCCTCGGTCAGATGATCGAGCGTGGCCAGTTTACGTGCCGCCAGCGTTGGTGAAACAAAGCCCGGGCGGTGTGCCAACAGAAATTTCAGCGTGGAAGTATTGGCTGCCGCGTGGGCAGTAACCAGAAAACCGTCCGGTTGATCTGACCAGTAACCCACCAGTACGCGATCAAATCCGGCCTGTTCATGGGCGCGGGCGAAGTCAGCGATGTACTGCTTATTGAATAGAGGGCCGCTGGCCGGGATGATTTCCGAAGCCAGACGATGGCCAATCATGCCGAGAAACTGGATGCTCATAAGATTTTCTCCGAGGTGAGGGCCGGTGGGTCGGCACTGAAGAGAAACCCTACGTTCGAAGGCTTTAGCTGTGAAATTCATAAATGTGCAAAGCTATGTTGAAAAACAGCTAATCGCCCCCCTGGCGGCTTATGTCTCATTAGCATAAATATTGCGCAGAAATGCATTTAGATTCTAAAAAAGAGAGTGCTAGTCTCAGGTTTTCCTCTTTTTGAGACACCAGATGAAGACGCACCGTTTATCGTTAATTGCCCTGATTACTTTGGCTTTTTCTGCACCTGCGCTGGCCGCCAGCACCCTTTCCGTTGGCGATCAGCGTGGTAACGCCAGAGCCATTCTGGAAGCCGCAGGCGAGCTGAATAACCTGCCTTACCGGCTTGAGTGGCATGAATTTGCCAATGCCGCGCCGCTGCTGGAAGCAATGCGTGCCGGATCGATTGATGCCGGTTCGGTGGGCGATGCGCCGCTGACGTTTGCTGTGGCGGCCGGACTGGATGCCAAAGGTATTCTGGCAACACAATATGCCGGGAACGCCATTATCGTGAAGAAGGGCAGCCCGATCCATTCGGTAAAAGATCTGGCAGGCAAACGTGTTGCCACGGTTAAGGGCTCCTCCGGCCATAACCTCGCCCTACAGGCGCTGGCGAAAGCGGGCGTCGATCCGAAAAGCGTTAACTTTGTCTTTACTACGCCAGCCGAAGCGACGCTGGTGCTTGATCAGGGCGGAGTGGAGGCTGTCTCAACGTGGGAACCCTACGTCTCGTTCGCCACTCACCAGTCCGGCGCGCAGATCCTCGCTGACGGCAAAGATTACCCGGCGCTCAATTATCTGATTGCCAGCAATACCGCCATTGCGGCTAAACGTTCCGAGCTGGCGGATTTCACCCAGCGCCTGACCCGCGCCCGCGCCTGGGGCGAGCAGCATCCGCAGGCCTACGCGGCTTCCATCAGCAAGCTGTTGCGCATCCCGCAGGATGTGGCGCTGTCGAAGGTACAGCGTGAGGTCAACACCGTGGACAGCAATCAGCAGCAGGTGCTGGCCGTGCAGCAGAACACCGCTGACTTCTACGTGAAGAATGGCCTGATCCCCAAGCCACTGACCGCTGCGAGCTTTATCGACCTCAGTCTGTCACAGGGCAAATAATATGCATCTGGCACTCTACCTCAGCGATACCGGGCTGCATGCAGGTGGCTGGCGCCACCCTGACGCGCATAATCACGATCCGATGCAGCTCAGCACCTGGCTGACGCTGGTGAAAAAAGCCGAAGAGGCGAAGTTTGATTTTGCCTTTATTGCCGACAAGCTGTCGGTGGATGATATTTACGGCAATGATATTGCCACCACCGTGCAGTACCGACCAGGTTATGCGCGGCCCGAGCCGATGGCGCTGCTGACTGCGCTGAGCCTGTTTACCGGCCGGATTGGACTTGGCGGCACGGTGTCGACAACCTATGGCGAGCCTTTTCACACCGCCCGCACCATCGCGACTATCGATCATTTCAGCGCGGGCAGAATGGCGTGGAACGCCGTAACTTCAACCAACGATGGCGAAGCACGCAACTTCAGCCGCCAGCAGCATCTGGGGCACAAGGAGCGCTATCAGCGAGCGGGCGAGTTTATCGATGCCGTGCATCAGCTGCTGGCGAGCTGGCAGCCAGAGGCGCGAGTGGCGGACAAAGAGAGCGGCGTGTATGTCGATCCGCTAAAGGTCAGCTATACCCATTTCCACGGCGACCATTTCCAGATCAAAGGGCCACTGACCGTGGCGGCTTCGCCGCAGGGCAGGCCGGTGCAGATCCTCGCTGGTGTCTCGCAGGATTTCAAAGATGTGGCTGCACGTGTGGCTGAAGTGATCTTCACTGTGCAGCCAGACCGTGAGCGGGCAAGGCAATTTTACCAGCAGTTTAAGGCGGAAATGGCGGCGTTTGGCCGCGCTCCTGAAGCCTGTAAAGTGCTGCCGGGCGTGATGCCCATCGTCGGCGCAACCCGGCGTGAAGCAGAAGAAAAACGGCGACTGCTGGACGACCTGGTGAACCCGCTGGCCGGGCTGAGCTTTATGTCAGCCAGCATGAACTACGACCTTTCGCAGCACGATCCCGATGAGTTGTTCCCGGATATTTATCATCTGATCAGCGGCAGTAAAGGGCGATTCGAGTATGTTATCTCACAGGCCCGCAAAGACGGAAAAACGCTGGCTGAGGTGGCAAAAACTTATGCCGCCAGCGCATCATTCCAGGTCATGGCGGGCACGGCGGAAAGCATTGCGGACGAGATGATTGCCTGGGTGGAGGCGGGAGCCTGTGATGGCTTTGTGCTGATGCCTGCGGATATGCCCGCTTCGCTGAACGATTTTGCTGACCATGTTATCCCTGAGCTGCAAAAGCGCGGTGCATTCAGAAAGGATTATCAGGGCCGCACGCTGCGTCACCATCTGGGGCTGGCACGACCATAAAAAAAGCGGCCCGTTTAACGGAGCCGCTTTTGATTGCAGGCAAATCATAACCGCTCATCGGGCGGGCAAACTCTCCTGCATGGTCGCCGTTACAGCACCAGACCGGCGATGGAAGCCGACAACACGCTGACCAGCGTTGAGCCGTACAGCAGCTTCAGACCGAAGCGGGAGACCACGTTACCCTGTTCTTCGTTCAGGCCCTTAATAGCACCGGCCACAATCCCGATAGACGAGAAGTTAGCGAAGGAGACCAGGAACACTGACAGGATGCCCTCACCACGTGGTGAAATGTGACCCGCCAGTTTCTGCAGATCCATCATCGCCACAAACTCGTTCGACACCAGTTTGGTGGCCATGATGCTGCCAACCTGCAGGGATTCGCTGGCCGGAACGCCCATCACCCAGGCAAACGGGTAGAAGACGTAGCCCAGCACGCCCTGGAAGCTGATACCGAAAATGGTGTCGAACAGGGCGTTAATCGCGGAGATCAGCGCGATAAAACCAATCAGCATTGCGGCCACGATCACCGCCACTTTAAAACCGGCAAGGATGTACTCTCCCAGCATTTCAAAGAAGCTCTGTCCCTTGTGCAGGTCGTTCAGCTTCAGATCTTCTTCGCTTTCCACACGGTACGGGTTGATCAACGATAGCACGATAAAGGTGCTGAACATGTTGAGGATCAGCGCCGCCACCACGTATTTCGGCTGGATCATGGTCATGTATGCACCGACGATGGACATCGAAACGGTCGACATCGCTGTCGCCGCCATGGTGTACATCCGGCGTTGTGACATTTTGCCCAGAATATCTTTATAGGCGATAAAGTTCTCTGACTGTCCCAAAATCAGTGAGCTGACCGCGTTAAAAGATTCCAGTTTCCCCATGCCGTTCACTTTCGACAGCACCGTGCCGATAGCGCGGATCACCACTGGCAGAATGCGGAAGTGCTGCAAAATACCAATCAATGCGGAGATAAACACGATAGGGCAAAGGACGTTAAGCCAGAAGAAGGCCAGCCCTTTGTCGTTCATATTGCCAAAAACAAAGTTTGTACCCTGGGCGGCATAAGCCAACAGCTTGTCGAACAGACCCGCAAAACCCTTTACGAATCCGAGGCCGACTTCTGAGTTCAGGAAGAACCAGGCGAGCAGAACCTCAATCACCAGAAGCTGTATAATAAAACGTACGCGAATGTTTTTGCGATCGCTACTGACCAGTAAGGCCAGCAGGGTCACAACAACCAGCGCCAAAGCAAAATGCAGAATGCGGGACATGATTGCTCCAAATTTGAAGGCTGTTATATTTCGCTGCACATTCTATGTAACAAGTTACAGAAAAACGAGACCTACGCCGCAATATAACAATTACCTATCGCGCATTGTTAAGAATCTTCTGGCCTGTCACATTCAGATACTGTTTAAAAAATCACCCGATCTCTTGTAGGGGCTTATTTTTTACCCTAAAGTAAAAACTGTTGCTGAGTTGTTGGCTATGACGTAATTTGTCCTGAAGTATAGCAAATGCTATATTTCTTAGCGTTGGCTATTACAGCGATAAAGATAACCAATTTAAATGCACTTGATAATCATTATCACTTAAAAGACAATACTAAAATCAGGTGTATTAGCAGGGGTACGACTATGTTCGAAGGCCGCACTGCGGAGCAAACGGTCCGTAGTTCCCGAAAAATTAAATTTGCTTTGATGGGGCCAGCCTTCATCGCGGCGATCGGCTATATCGATCCCGGTAACTTCGCCACCAACATTCAGGCTGGCGCTTCCTACGGCTACAAGCTGCTGTGGGTGGTGGTCTGGGCCAACATTATGGCGATGGTGATCCAGCTGATGTCTGCCAAGCTCGGTATCGCGACCGGTAAAAATCTGGCGGAACATATCCGCGATCGCTTCCCTCGGCCTGCCGTTTGGTTCTGGTGGGTGCAGGCCGAAATTATTGCCATGGCGACCGACCTCGCGGAGTTTATCGGCGCGGCGATAGGGTTCAAGCTGCTGTTTGGCGTCAGCCTGCTGCAGGGGGCAATGCTGACCGGCGTGGTGACTTTCCTGATCCTGATGTTGCAGAAGAGGGGAGAGAAACCGCTGGAGCTGGTGATTGGCGGGTTACTGCTGTTTGTGGCAGCCGCTTATGTGATTGAGCTGTTCTTTTCACAGCCGAAAATTTCCGATCTGATGGCGGGAATTGCCGTGCCATCGCTGCCAACGGCCGATGCGGTGCTGCTCGCCGCCGGGGTGCTGGGGGCGACTATCATGCCGCACGTGATTTATCTGCACTCTTCGCTGACGCAAAGCCCGGAGGGCGGCACCCGTTCGGAGCGCTACTCTTCAACCAAGCTGGATGTGGCGATTGCCATGACCATTGCCGGGTTTGTGAACCTGGCGATGATGGCCACGGCGGCGGCGGCTTTCCACTTCAGTGGTCATACCGGGATTGCTGAACTCGACCAGGCTTATCTGACGCTCGATCCGTTGCTGGGCCGCGCCGCAGCGCTGGTATTTGGCCTGAGTCTGCTGGCGGCAGGGTTGTCTTCCACCGTGGTCGGGACGATGGCAGGCCAGGTGGTGATGCAGGGCTTTATCCACGTGCACATACCGCTGCTGGTTCGCCGGGTGGTCACCATGCTGCCTTCCTTTATCGTCATTCTGGCCGGCTGGGAGCCAACGCGGATTTTGGTGATGAGCCAGGTGCTGCTGAGTTTTGGTATCGCGCTTGCGCTGATCCCGCTGCTCTCGTTTACCGGTAACCGTGAGCTGATGGGCGATATGGTTAACTCGGCGCTGATGCAGAATGTCGGCAGAGTGATTGTGATGGTCGTGGTGGCGCTGAATGTTTATCTGCTGGTTGAGATGGCGATGGGAATATAACACCCGTCAATAAAAAATGCCGCTCCCGAAAAGGAGCGGCATTTTTTTGCCTGAAATCAGTGGTGGTGATCATAGCGCTCATGGTGACGCCATTCGCGATGGCGTTCACGGTCGTGCCATCTGCGCTCGCGCTCCCACTCATGACGGCGGCGCATCTCTTCATGACGACGCCACTCTTCGTGCCGCCACCAACGGCCATCGTTATAACGGTAGTTATTGTGCCAGTAACGGCCATCGCGCCAGCGACCACCATCCCAGTACATACCGCGTGGATCGCGGTCACCAATGTGCAGCCTCACGCCGGGGGCGATGGTGATGTTGGCGCTGTCGGCTTGCGCTGTGTGCATTGCCAACGGAGATAAACTTGCCAGTAAAGTGGCAACAAGAATTAAACGTTTCATACTTTCTCCTTATCAACGGCATAACTGATCCGCTGTGTTGCCGAGATTATAAAGAGATTGTTGCCGTTTCGCCTGGGAGAATCTGAAATGGTGGGTGAAAGGTGGAATTGGGAATTATCAGGAGGGTTCCCGCCGCATGCTGCGGCGGGAGAGGGGTTACTTCAGAATTGCTTCAATCTGGTTCAGTTCAGCCTGGCTGAATTCACGGTTTTCCAGCATCCCGACGGCATCATCAATCTGACTGGTTTTACTGGCCCCAATCAGCACTGAAGTGACGCGATTACCGCGCAGCACCCAGGCCAGCGCCATTTGTGACAGTTTCTGACCGCGCTGCTGTGCCAGCTCGTTTAACTGCCGCACTTTATCCATTTTCTCCGGCGTCAACTGATCGCCGCTGAGGAATTTGCTGCCGCTGGCGGCGCGGGAATCTTCCGGGATGCCCTGCAGATAGCGATCGGTCAGCACGCCACCGGCCAGTGGGGAGAAGGCAATGCTGCCCACGCCTTCCTTCGCCAGCACGTCCAGCAGGCCGTTTTCCGGCGCGCGTTCGAACATTGAATACTTCGGCTGGTGGATCAGGCACGGCGTGCCGAGCTGGCGCAGGATAGTAATGGCTTTATCGGCCAGCTCCGCCGGATAGTTGGAGAGCGCGATATACAGCGCTTTGCCCTGACGAACGATGTGATCCAGCGCGGTCATGGTCTCTTCCAGCGGCGTTTCCGGGTCCGGGCGGTGATGATAGAAGATATCCACGTACTCCAGTCCCATGCGCTTCAGGCTCTGGTTAAGGCTGGCAATCAGATACTTGCGTGAACCCCAGTCACCGTAAGGTCCATCCCACATGGTATATCCCGCTTTGGAAGAGATGATCAGCTCGTCGCGCAGTGAATGGAAATCTTCCCGCAGGATGCGGCCAAAATTCTCCTCGGCTGAACCCGGAGGCGGTCCGTAATTGTTAGCCAGATCGAAATGAGTGATACCGTTATCAAAAGCATGGCGCAGCAGTTCACGGCTGTTATCCACGCGGGTGCTGTCGCCAAAGTTATGCCACAGGCCGAGGGAAATGGCAGGCAGCTTCAGGCCGCTGTGTCCACAACGATGATAGGTCATTGTCTGATAACGTTTTGCATCTGGTTGATAAACCATGAATAAATCCTGTGCGGTAGCGTACGGAGTGGCGAAAGCATAGCAGTGTATACGGTTACATCGAAGCGGTACGCGCCCCGGATCGCAACTTGAGGAAAAATCTGAGGCGTAACGTCATCTTGCCACCTCTTTGAGCGGCATATTGCTAACACGGTGAAAATAATCGGCAATACTCAGTACAGATCGTTTTCATTGGAGAGAAAACCATGCACAGCGTCACCGTTGGGGAGTATCTGCTGCTTCGTCTGCATCAGGCCGGTATCGGCCATCTTTTTGGCGTGCCGGGCGACTACAATCTGCAATTTCTGGACCGCGTGATTGCCAGCCCGGATATCGGCTGGGTGGGTTGTGCTAACGAGCTGAATGCTGCTTATGCCGCCGATGGCTATGCCCGCTGCCGCGGAGCCGCAGCCCTGCTGACGACTTTTGGTGTCGGGGAGCTGAGCGCGCTCAACGGCGTGGCGGGAAGTTATGCAGAATATCTGCCGGTTATTCATATTGTGGGGGCACCGGCAAGCGCAGCTAAACGCGACGGACTGCTGTTACATCACACGCTGGGTGATGGTGACTATAACCATTTTCTGCGCATTTACCAGGAAGTGACGGTGGCACAGGCGGTACTGACAGCTGAGAATGCGGCAACAGAAATTGATCGCCTGCTGTTTACCGCCTTTCGCGAGCATCGCCCGGTTTACCTTTATTTAGCGACCGACGTGGCCGAAGCCCATATCCCGCCGCCGGTCGCTCCCCTTGCCTTGACGGCTTACGTCAGTACGGATGCGGTCGAAGCCTTTGCTGTTGCGGCTGAGAAGCTGCTTTCAGCAGCACAAAGCGTCTCTTTGCTGGCTGATTTTCTCGTGGATCGGGCAAGGCAGAAAGATGTGCTGCAGCAGCTAATCAGTGAAGTTAAGCTGCCTTTTGCCACACTACTGATGGGGAAAAGCGTCCTGCCGGAGCAGCTTGACGGTTTTGCCGGAACCTATGCCGGAGCAGCCAGCGCCGGAGAGACGAGGCGCATCATTGAAGAGTGTGAGGTGACAGTGACTGTTGGCGTGCTGTTTACCGATACCCTTACCGCCGGATTTACCCAGCAAATCGACCCGCTGAAGAACATCGATATCGGCCTCAACAGTTGCCGGGTGGGGGATAAGACATTCCCACAGGTCGCCATGGCGGAGGCTATTGCCGTGCTGCACCGGATGGCCCTGCGTTACGGCAACCACTGGCACCGGTCCATTGCGCCGCCTCCGGCTCTGAAAGACGTCCCTTCTGACTCCCTGACGCAAAATACCTTCTGGCAGGCGATGCAGGATTTTCTGCAGCCAGGTGATATTGTGCTGGCGGATCAGGGCACGGCGGCGTTTGGCGCTGCGGCCCTGCGTCTGCCTGACGATGCCCTGTTTATCTGCCAGCCGCTGTGGGGCTCAATCGGCTTTACGCTGCCTGCGGCTTATGGTGCCCAGATTGCCTGCCCTGACCGGCGTGTGATCCTGCTGATTGGTGACGGGTCCGCTCAGCTCACAGCGCAGGAACTGGGGTCAATGCTGCGCGACGATGTGCAGCCAGTCATCTTTATCCTTAATAATGACGGGTACACCGTGGAGAGGGCTATTCACGGCGAGCATCAGCGCTACAATGATATAGCGGCCTGGAACTGGACGCAGCTGCCGCAGGCGCTGAGCAAAGAGTGTGCGGCGCAAAGCTGGCGGGTGACACAAACGGCGCAGCTGGTTGAGGTGCTCAGGGTTATCGGGCAAACTGCGCGGCTTTCGCTGGTGGAAGTGGTGCTGCCGCAGCAGGATGTCCCGCCATTATTAAAGGCGGTAAGTGCCGCGCTGAACCAGCGAAATTCGTCATAATCGCAATCTGCGGTAACAGAATTCAGATTGATGCCCGTGGGCAACCGCCACCGGGACAGGTAAGGTAGGCGGTTGCAGCGTGATTTTGCGCTCACCTTTCATCCGGTGAGCGTTGTTGTTTGAGTGGGGGAAATTTACTATGTGTTTAAATGACGTAAGCGGAGCAAAACAATAATGACTAAGTATGCTTTGGTAGGTGATGTCGGCGGAACCAATGCCCGCCTGGCACTGTGTGAAGTTGAGAACGGTGCCCTCTCACAAGCCAAAACGTTCTCCACAGCAGACTATGACAGCCTTGAAGCGGTGATCCGCTTCTACCTCGATGAGCAGAAGCAGGACATTACCGATGGCTGTATTGCTATCGCCTGCCCGATCACCGATGACTGGGTTGAGATGACCAACCACGACTGGGCGTTCTCAACCAGCAAGATGAAAGCCAACCTGGGCTTTGAACATCTGGAGATTATCAACGATTTCACCGCCGTTTCCATGGCGATCCCGATGCTGTCCGATGGGGATGTAATGCAATTTGGCGGTAAAGACGCGGTGGCTGATAAACCGGTTGCCGTTTACGGCGCGGGCACCGGTCTTGGCGTGGCGCATCTGGTGCACGTCGACAAACGCTGGGTTAGCCTGCCGGGCGAGGGTGGTCACGTGGACTTCGCTGCCAACAGCGAAGAGGAAGATTTGATTCTGGAAGTGCTGCGTGCCGAACTGGGCCATGTTTCTGCTGAGCGCGTGTTGTCAGGAGCGGGGCTGGTTAACCTTTATCGGGCGATTGTTAAATCAGATGACCGGGTGCCGGAAAACCTCAAGCCGAAGGATGTTTCCCAGCGTGCGCTGGATGACAGCTGTACTGACTGCCGCCGTGCGCTGGCAATGTTCTGCGTGATCATGGGCCGCTTTGGTGGCAACCTGGCGCTGAACCTCGGCACCTTTGGTGGCGTTTATATCGCTGGCGGTATCGTGCCGCGCTTCCTGGAATTCTTCAAAGCTTCTGGTTTCCGTGCGGCGTTTGAAGATAAAGGGCGCTTTAAAGAGTATGTGCAGAGTATCCCGGTATACCTGATCACCCACGATCAGCCCGGCCTGCTGGGGGCCGGTGCGCATCTGCGCCAGACTCTGGGCAGCGTGCTGTAAACTTGCTTTATCGGGCCGGAGCACTCCGGCCCGTAATTCACCCGCCATGGCAAAGCCTTCTCTATAACCTCATCAGTTGTCGAAACTCTTTCACCTTGCTGCGGCTGACCGGCACCTGAAATTCCAGATCGCGCAGCTTGAGCATATAGGTGTTGTTAAACCAGGGTTCGATCTCGCGGATTTTGCTCAGGTTAACGCAGTAAGAGCGGTGGCAGCGGAAAAAGGTCTCTTCTGGCAGTCGGCTGCAAAACTCAGTGATATTCATCGACATCACGTACTCTTCACGTCTGGTATAAACAAACGTCATCTTTTCATGCGCTTCGGCGTACCAGATATCGTTGATATCCGTAACGATAATCCGCTCATCCTTGACCAGATTGATGGTATGCACCGGACCGCGCTGGGCTTCCGGGCTGGCATGGGGGGCGGCCTGTTGCAGGGTGTTTTCCACTTTACGCAGCATGGTGATGATGCGCATCTCATGATAAGGCTTGAGGATATAGTCGAAAGCCTCCAGCTCGAAGGCATCCACCGCGTGCTCTTTATACGCGGTGATAAAGACAATCAGCGGCTTATGGGCGAATTTGCTGATGTTCTGCGCCAGCAGCACGCCATCCAGCGAGGGAATATTGATATCCAGGAAGATCACGTCAACCTGATGGTTCTGCAGATACCTGAGCACGTCGAGGCCGTCGTCAAAGGTGGCCTCAATGGTCAGCTGGCTGTGCTGTCGGATCAGCCAGCTCAGCTCCTGCTGTGCCAGAAATTCATCTTCAACTATGATTGCTTTCACGCTGTTTTCCCGGTTAAAACGGCCTTAAGCCGATAATGAAACGCGCTGTTTTTCGGGCAGCACGGACCCGTTTTTACTGATACAGAAGGCGATTTCAGTGCCAGGGTTGCATTGCTGAATATGCAGCCCTTCACCGTAGAGCAGCTTCACGCGGTGATGGACGTTGAGCAGGCCGATCTTATTGCCGGGGATTTCGTTATTTTCCACACGCGCCACGACTTCTTCGCTGATGCCGTTGCCGGTATCCCGCACCGCAATCCGCACCCGGTCGCCCTGATCTTTTACGCTGATGGTTACCACTCCTTTGCCGCGGCACGGATGAATACCATGTACGATGGCATTCTCCACCAGCGGCTGGATCAACAAACTGGGAAGCGCGCAGTTCACGTCTTCATCGATGTCATAAATCACCGTCAGCTTGTTACCGAATCGCGCCTGTTCAATGGCAATGTAGTCCTTGATTTGGTACAGCTCTTTTTTGATATCAATAATCTCGTCGTCATTCAGCTCCAGGTTGTAGCGCAGGTAGCGTGACAGATTGGTGATAAGCATCCGGGCGGTGTCCGGATTAATACGTATAGAAGAGGAGATGGCATTCAGTGCGTTAAACAGGAAGTGCGGGTTAATCTTGCTCTGCAGCGCCCGCAGCTCGGCTTTGTTCGCCATCTCACGCAGCTGTTCGGCGCGGGAAACTTCCAGCTGAGTGGAGATAATCTGCGACAGGCCAACGGCCATCTCCTTCAGCGACCAGGTGATGCGGTGCGCATGGCGATAATAGATTTTCAGCGTGCCGGTGACGATCCCTTTTTCCCACAGCGGGATCACAATCATCGAGTGAATTTCCGGCGTTCGGTGGGCTTCATCATTGTTTTTAATAATGATTTCGCCGTTGGCTATCGCCTTGGCGGTGGTGGGGCTGATGGCATCATCGCCGTCACGGTAGTTCTGTTCGCCCACGCCCACATAGGCGAGGATCTGGTTTTTATTGGTAATTGCCACTGCATCCGCGTGGATGTCGCAGCGAATGATATCGCAAACCTGGCGCAGCGAGCGGCTGTTCACCTGGCGGAACAGCGGCAGAGTTTTATTGGCTATCTCCAGCGCCAGCTTGGCCTGACGGGCGGCGACTGCCTCTTTCTCTCCTTCCACGCTCTGGATCAGCAGCACGATCAGGCCGATGCTTACCGCTCCGAGGATCATGGGCAGGGCGATCTCTGAAACAATATCCAGCCCCAGCGAAGTTGGTGTTGCCCAGACAACAATCAGCACCATGGTCAGGGATTCACACAGCATGCCGCCGATGATCCCCACGCTCCAGCGCTTCTCCTTCGCCACTTTCAGGTTGATCCAACCGGAAGCGATACCGGCAGTAATACTGGTGATCAGGCAGGGAACCGAGGTAACACCGTGGATATCAATCAGGAAGCGGTGCAGCCCGGCAATTACGCCGGTAACGATGCCAACCCACGGGCCAAACAGAATGCCGCCCGCCATGATAGCGATGGTGCGCACGTTGAGCAGCGATCCGTCAACATGGATGCCGCTCCAGGTGCCAAACAGGGCAAACAGCGAGAAGATCGCCGTAACCGCCATCAGCTCCTGGCTGGAGTGCTCATCTTTCTGCAGCAGCTGGCGGAAATGCCGGATACGGGTCATAAAGAACAGGCAGATCAGCATTAATGCGGCGCGGTCCAGCACCGCAAGCAACATTTCAAACATTGGGTGCACAAGCGCCTCAGCTGGCGGGGGAAGGTTAACTCTTATGATAAGGAAAGCGGGCGGGATGTGCCAGGCATCAGGGCAGGGATTTCACCCCAACCCTGTCTGGATCAATTTCAGCTCATTTGCGATTTACCCAGCGGCGTCAGTATAGCCTCCGTGGCGCGCCCGTTGAAATCAACTTCGAAGTCATCGGCGGCGAAGTCAGGCGGTGAGCGACCTTCAACAAAAGCCGGCCACTGGCGCTGGAGGTAAGCGGCGTTCTTTTCGCACCACGGTGCGGCAGCGATGTACATCACATTACTGTCGAACTTGCCCAGATGCTCATTCTCCACCGCATGGATCACATCACAGTGCCAGAAAACGGTATCGCCGGGGGCCATATCCGGAATTGGGGAAATCCCTTCAAGTAAAAGAGGATGCCATTTTTCACTGACTGAAAGGGCCCGCCCGGGTGCTGCGCCACAAAGATCGTCTTCCGGCACGTCATCCTGGATTGCCCGCAGCAGGATATAGGCCATCACATTGGCGACCGGCAGCAGGTTCAGCGTGCCGCCTTGCCTGTGCTGCGGGGTCAGTGCCGTCCAGCCCTGGAAGGTGCGGAACATTGAACAGACCGCTGGGGAGGCAAACTCGCGCACCTCGGTCCGTCCTTCACCGTCGAAAGGATTGTACTGCTGCCAGTTACCGCTGAAGATATGGCGGTAAACATGGCGGAAATTCTCATCCAGCCAGCGCTCCAGCGAGCCTCCATCAACGTGGGGAGAAAGACCCAGCGAGCTGGATTTTGGCGGACGGCGGCGGGTGCGGTCTGCATAGCTGACAATGCGGTTGGGATCGAAATGCTGTTTGCCGTTACTCTCCGTCTGCCACAGGGAATTAAGGAAAACCTGAACTGCCTGCATCCGCTGATGCTGCCGCGCTTCAACCTGTGGCTGCGACCAGTAAATGCCGTAAATTTGCGGTTTGCCCTGTTTCAGATTGCCAAAATAGTTATCCTCAGCGGCATGTTTCAGACGCTCGACAAAATTATTGTTATCCAGGTAACGGCCGATTTCGGTGTTCCAGGCGCTGGCCTGCTCCTGCGGGAAAACGCCGTGCACCGTACAGCAGCCACGCTGCAGGATTTGTGCTTTTTGCTGAGTTGTGACGCGGTTGTGCAGGATATCTTCGGCCTGCAGCTGTGGCACAGGGTTTTCTCCCCGCAGCTGTTCCGCTTTCAGCCCGGCGATTTGCTGACGAATATTTTGTTCAACAGCCTGAAAAACTTCACGATAATTGGGTAATTGCTGGCGCAACTGCCGCTTGATTTCAGCGACTGCCTGCGGGATATTTTCAATACTGAGGGAAGACATCGGCGATCTCCTGTAACTGTGTAGTTATGGTTGTGTAGGGTTGATGTGAATTAAAGCGTTTAAAAGCGGAACTTAAAAGGGGCGTAAATTTTCATTTTTTCCCGTTTTAGTGAGGGCACCATGCAACTGACTACTGAACGGCTGCGGCTGGACCGCCTGCAGCCTGACGACTGGCATCATTTTCACCGCGTGCATACCGATTCAATCAGCATGCAGTTCATCAGTGCCGTGCCGCAGCTGGCGGATATTCGCCAACGCTTTTCTGACCGGCTGGCCTCATGGCAGGTCACCAGTTATCACATGCTGTGCTTCACCATCCGCCTGCAAAACAGCGGTGAAGCGGTGGGGCTGATCGGTGCCAACGCCGAGTGGGCACCGTATCGCCAGGCAGAAGTGGGCTATTCGCTGCTCAGTGAACACTTCGGCAAGGGCTATGGCAGTGAAGCGCTGGGTGCGTTGGTGGATTACCTGTCAGACGAATGTGAGTTCCACAAGCTCAAGGCGCAGGTGGTGGAAGGAAACTGGGCTTCGCGGCGGGTGCTGGAGAAGAACGGCTTCCAGCTTGAGGGAACCCTGCGGGATAATTATCTGTTACGGGGGCAGTGGGTGAACGATTGGGTGTTTGGCAGGCTGAATTCCGATAAATAAAAATATTTTATCCCGCCCACTCGACAGCCTGCTGAACAGTGCGATATGTTCATTCCCAGACCAGTTTCTGGTCAGCGTCGCTCGGACGGTCCGGGCGCTAACGTAAATCAGAGGATCCTATGGCTGACATTAGCTCTGCACGTCGTTTTTCCCGCATTGAACGTCTTCCCCCCTACGTGTTTAACATCACGGCCGAACTGAAAATGGCCGCTCGCCGTCGTGGCGAAGACATCATTGATTTCAGCATGGGCAATCCGGATGGGCCAACGCCGCCGCATATCGTGGAAAAACTTTGCTCCGTCGCACAGCGCGATGACACCCACGGTTACTCTACTTCGCGCGGTATCCCACGCCTGCGCCGTGCTATTTCACGCTGGTACGCCGACCGCTATCAGGTGGAGATCGATCCGGAATCGGAAGCAATCGTCACCATCGGATCCAAAGAGGGGCTGGCGCACCTGATGCTGGCCACGCTGGATCATGGCGACACGGTGCTGGTGCCTAACCCGAGCTATCCCATTCACATTTACGGCGCGGTGATCGCCGGTGCGCAGGTTCGTTCCGTGCCGTTGGTGGCGGGCGTCGATTTCTTTAACGAGCTGGAAAGAGCGATCCGCGAAAGTTACCCGAAACCGAAAATGATGATCCTCGGTTTCCCATCCAACCCGACTGCACAGTGTGTGGAGCTGGACTTCTTCGAGCGGGTGATCGCACTGGCGAAGCAGTATAACGTGCTGGTGATCCACGATCTGGCCTATGCCGACATCGTTTACGATGGCTGGAAAGCACCCTCAATTATGGAAGTTCCCGGTGCACGTGATGTGGCGGTGGAGTTCTTTACCCTGTCAAAAAGCTACAATATGGCTGGCTGGCGCATCGGCTTTATGGTTGGCAACAAAGAGCTGGTGGCGGCACTCGCCCGCATCAAGAGTTATCATGACTACGGCACCTTTACGCCGTTGCAGGTGGCGGCTATCGCCGCGCTGGAAGGCGACCAGCAGTGTGTGCGGGATATCGCTGAGCAGTACAAACGTCGTCGCGATGTGCTGGTGAAAGGGCTGCACGAAGCGGGCTGGATGGTGGAAATCCCGAAAGCGTCAATGTACGTCTGGGCAAAAATCCCTGACCATTATGCGCAGATGGGGTCGCTGGAATTTGCCAAGCATATGCTGCAGGAAGCGAAAGTTTGTGTCTCGCCGGGAATTGGCTTTGGTGACTACGGCGATACGCACGTGCGCTTTGCGCTGATTGAAAACAGCGATCGTATTCGTCAGGCGGTAAGGGGAATTAAAGCGATGTTTCGTGCCGATGGGATTTTGCCGGGAACGGTGAAGGCCAGCGAAGAAGAAGAGTAACAACCGGGGTCAGGTTGCCAGACCTGACCCGTTCATTTTCCTGCGGGGCTACAGCATCAGATAAAAGGTGCCAACCCATAACAGCAGGATAAAAGAAATTCCCATCAAAGCGTATTTCACCGAACAACTCCCCTGAGCGGTTACCTGGGTCGATCCGGGCCTGCGTAACGCGAACAGATTAAACATGGAAAGGCTTTTTCCTCTCCGGTTGCCATGAGCAGCTCATGGCAGGATCGTTCGCTAATTTACCCGCTCTCCACGGTAAAATAAAGGAGATTACTCTTGCATTTTACTGCTATCAGGGCATTTCTATTTCCGGTACTACTGACATGCCCACCCGCAGGCGGGAAAGATCGGGCTGATTGGGTTCCAGCAGGATTTTTACCGGCAGGCGCTGGGCGACCTTGGTGTAGTTACCGGTGGCATTATCCGCCGTTATCGCAGCGAAGGTGGAGCCGGTTGCTGGAGCAATACTGTCAACATGGCCGTGCAGCGTGACGCCGGGCAGGGCATCAACCTCCATCGAAACCGGCTGGCCGATCTTAACGTTCCCCAGCTGGGTCTCCAGGAAATTAGCCACCACATAGCTTTGCTGTAAAGGCACAACGGCCATCAGACGGGTTCCGGCCGCAACCCAGGCACCCTGACGGGCGGATCGCTGGCCGACAGATCCATCAATTGGCGCGGTGATGGTGGTGTAAGACAGGTTAAGGCGCGCCTGATCGACACTGGCCTGTGAGGCAGCAATATCCGCCTGAGCCTGCCTGATACTGGCCTGCAAAATGCTCACTTCCTTTCTGGCTGACAGGGCCGCTGCCTGGCTCTGACGTAGCTGGGCTGCGGCTTCACGCATCGAAGCATGGGTTTTTTGCTGCTCGTCGGCGGTGGTGGTACCGCTTTTAAGCAGGCGACGATAGCGTTCTGCGTTCTGGCCAGCATAGTTCAGCGTGGCTTCGCTGGCGTTGACAGCCGCATCGCTTTGCGCGATGGTCGCCTGCTGCTGATCCAACTGGGCCTGCACGTTGGCCAGTTTTGCCTGACTGAGCTGGAGGTTAGCTTCGGCTGTTTCCAGCGCGACGCGGTAATCCCGGTCATCAATGGTGGCTAGCACATCGCCAGCTTTAACCGGCTGGTTATCGCCGACGTTAACGGTGCGGATATAGCCGGAAACCTTCGGCGCAATCGCGGTGTAGTCGGCGGTGATCACGGCATCATCGGTGCGTGCCTGCTTGCGGGTCATTGCAGACCAGACAAAAAAGGCCATCCCCAGCAGGATCAATAACAGCAATACTAACGTTAACGTTCTTTTCGCAGGTGTGAAGCTCATCATTATTATCCCGGGGCCGGTGTTCAGTGTTGAAGAAGAGTTTGTGGCGGATAAACGCGCTTCGGCAGCCAGGCGGTCAGCAGCACTAATAGCAGGGCAAAGCCGATAATCAGCAGATAGGCATCGCTGATGCTGAGGATCACCGCCTGGTGTTTGACCAGCGTGGCAAAGTGACTCAGATTTTCCGTTGAACTGACCGAGCCGTCTGGCAGCAGCGGTGTCCCCGCGCTGGCGCTGGCTGCGGTATCTGACGTCATCAGCCACGGGCGGTTGCCCAGCTGATCGACCAGAATATGTGAATGAAACTTCTCCCGGTGGCTCAGGAAGTTCCCGATCAGGCTGCTGGCCGCAACGCTTGAAAAACCGCGCACGGTGTTAAACATCGCCGAGGCATAGGGTCCTTCCGGCGGTTGCACCACGCTGGTGGCACTCATCAGCACCGGCAGGATCAGCATCGGCTGACCAAAGGCCTGCAGTAGCTGGATCAGCCAGAAGTTCTGCCGCGCCCACTCATCGGTCAGCTGCATCCCTATCAGGCAGGAGACGCACAGCAGCGCCGCGCCGCAGGTCAGCATCCAGCGGCAGTCAATCCAGCGCCGATTCAGCAGCGCCGCCATAAATGGCGCAATAATAAGTTGCGGCAGACCAATCGCCAGCGCCAGCGGCGCAAACTGTACCGTCCGGAAGCCTTCAACCTGGCCGAAATAAGCCGAAGGCAATGCCGAGCCGGAAAGGGCAACCAGCAGCACGCCAGCCAGTACCAGCAGGCCATGCGTCAGATTCTTGCGCTCCAGCATCTGTAACTTGAACAGCGGGAGGGGGTGATACCACTCGTTAATAAAGAAGACGATCAGCAACGCCGCTGAGGAGAGCAGCATGGCGATAATCAGCGGCGAGTTCAGCCAGTCCAGTCTCTCTCCCTGAGTCAGCGCCAGGATCATCAGCGCAATCCCGCTGCAGCCAGTCAGCATGCCAAACAGGTCGATTTGCCGGAAACGCTCCAGCCGCACCGGATCCTGCGGTAGCCCTTTGGCGATCAGCAGGCTGGCGATGATCAGCGGTGGGATCACCTGCCAGAATACAAACTGCCAGCCGACAGAATCCGTCCAGAATGCTGCCAGCGAAGCCGCGATATTCGGTCCGAAAGTCGCGGTCAGTGCATAGGTTGCCAGCCCATAGAGTTTGATGGTTGGCGGCAGAAAACGCAGCGCCACGGTCATCAGCAGCGGTGGCAAAGCGCCACCAAATATGCCCTGAACTATGCGCAGGCCGATAAACAGTGATGGCGTGGGCGCAAAGGGTTGCAATGCACCGGTCAGCGCAAAGCCGCATGCCACTACCAGCGCAAAACGACGCAGTGAAAAGGTGACGGCAAACCATGGGGCGACCATCATCGCCGCCACTTCTGCAGCCTGATAGGCCGATGTGATCCAGCTGGCCGTGTCGTAGTCGAAGCCGATCGCCGCGCGAACGTCAGCCAGCGCCAGGTCGGATACGCGATCGTTTAATCCCGAGGTCAGCGCCGCAATCAACACCCCAACCAGACCCAGTGCCAGGCGCAGGGTAAAAGGATGAGGGGCTGGGGCCGCTGCGGGTTGGGCATTCATGGCAGGTGCTCCGCAAAGGAATGTTATTTAATGATGCACTGTATTGCATGGTGGTACATTCGCAGAGATATTACATCGTGATTAAGTGTATTGCAATGTGATACAGCGTGCTGTCAGGTGGAAATAAGTGCTAAAGTAGTGGCATCAAGCAAGGAAGGAAACCTTATGTCTGAACCCTCAATCCTGCGTGAAGATGAGCGAACGGGTGGAATCCAGGTCATCTCACGAGCGGCCAGAATTCTGAATGCGCTGGGCGATCGCCCGGATGGCATGAGCCTGGGCGAAATTGCTCAGGTGGTCGATCTGCCCCGTTCCACAGTACAGCGCATTGTTGGCGCGCTGGATTCTGTCCAGCTGGTGCGTAGCCATGGTGCCGGTGGCGTGCGTCTTGGCCCGGCACTGCTGCGGCTGATTGCCACTGTGCATACCGATGTGGTGGCCATTGCCCAGCCCTGGCTGCAGGCGTTAAGTGATGCAACCGGTGAAACGGTGTCACTGGCCCGTGCCAGCGGCCTGCAGCTGGCGATCGTGCATTACGTGGTCGCCGACCGTGAACTTCGTGTGGTGCCCCGCATCGGGCTGAACCTGCCGCTTTACAGTACCTCAGGCGGTAAAGCGCTGCTGGCGCTCGATACGGATGAACAGGCGAGGGCGCTGGTTGGCGATGCCTATGAGGCAATCACCGATCTGACCGTCAAAGCGTTCCCCGAGCTGCTGGAGCGGTTGCAGGAAATTCGTCGCACCGGGCTTTCCTATGACCGGGGCGAGACGCTGGAAGGGATCTCCACCATGGCGGTGGCGATTGATACCATACTGGGACGCTTTTCCATCAGCTTACTGGTCCCCTCTACCCGTTTTCAGAAGCATGAGGCGCTCTACCGTGAAGAGATCCTGAAATGCCGTGAAGCGCTGGTGGATGAGATAGGCAAAGCGGCCTTACGTGACTGACCGGAGAGGGATATGAAAAAGCTATTAGTCGCTGTAGATAATTCCGTTATTGCCCGCAAGGTGACATCGCTGGCGGCTGAGCAGGCCCGGGCGCTGGAGGCGGAAGTCGTGGTGCTGTGCTGCGTGGATGTCAGTTATGCTGCCACCACCGGGACTTATATCATCGAGGCCGGAGAAGATCCTGGCGATTTTGGCAGCGCGCTGGATGAGCAAAATACCGCTGAAGCGGCCGTGCGTCAGTCGCTGGCTGAACTCCAGGGGGCAGGGATCGCAGCCACCGGGCGGGTTGTTGCCGGTGAGTCGGCTGAAACCATCGTGGCGCAGGCGAATGAAATTGGCGCGGTGATGATCGTGATGGGGCGCCGCCATCTCTCTTCATTTAACCGCCTGTTGAAAGGTTCGGTCAGTGCGGCGGTGATTGAACGCGCCAGTTGCCCGGTTCTTGTTGACGTGCGGGCCGACTGACTCTGTTATTCAGGGTCGTAAAACGTGGCCCTTTTGTCCAGGAAACTATTTTGATTTACTCCCCTGTACTAATCTCTTTTCTGGCCGCTCTGGCCCTGATCTTTATTCTTATCCTGCTGCAAAAGCGCGGTGTCATCAGCAAGGCTATGGCCGTGGTGCTGGCTTTTGTGCTGATAGTTGTTGGCAACTATTACTATTTTGCGATGAAGCTTCCCCGGCAGCAGCATGAAGCCCGGATGGCCGCTGCGCAGCAACGCTTCAGCGGGCTGCCGGTGTATCGCACGCTAAAAGAACAACAGCCTTCGCTTTATCAGAAGCTGGACCGGGAATATCTGGCCGCTCTCGACGAGGGATCCAGTGAGGAACAGGCGCTGGAGCGGCTGCGTCCGATGCTGTCTGACCTGCTGAATCAGCGCATCAGCTCTGCCAGCGATGAAGCTCTTCATCGCTATATGGCGATCTCGCTGGAAGAGATGAAAACCCTTCGTCAGCAGAATGCGGAACTGTGCTTTAAATTTCTGTTTCCGCAGGTCGGGGGAGGAGTGAACACCGCTGAGATTTTTCCTGACGATTTGCGCGACCGTGAGATGCAAACCATGGACTATTTCCTGCTGAACAGCCGCGGTGCTGAACAGGCCAGTGATATTGAACGCAGCAGAGCCGATCTGCAAAAAATTGTGCGTTCGTTATACAGCAAATGGGGCAGCGCGCTACAAACCATGAATGCTCCGGCGGAACCGGGGGCAGATAAAACCAAACTCTGCGACATGACAATCGATCTTTACCAATCTGTGCTGGCACTTCCGGTTAATAATTCGGCGGGCGTATTACGTATAATTCTTGCCGGAAACGCGAATTAAGAACGAAAAAAAGCCCGCTCGCCGCGGGCATAACATAGTGTTATATAAAATACTCTGGTGTCAGTCAGACATGTCGCTGTGTCTGAATGCATCATCGCATTCCTCTTCATTCCATGCCAGTTGGCAGCCTGAATTGATTCAATCGGTAAAATATTGCATTCACAAAGTAAAAATTGTGCAAATGCAGGCTTTTCCGATGGTGGTGGGAAGGGGAATTGCTATCATGCGGCACCGGAGAAAGGAGAGGAAAATGAATAAGGTCATTACTGGCGCACTGGCCCTGACCATTGTGTTGTTGGCTGGCTGTACTTCCAACAAGCCGGGTGCATTTGAGAAAGTTGATGAGGATCCTGCGGTAAATACTGTGCAGTATCGTTTTAATCCCACCACGGTTAATAAAACAGCGATGGAACAGGATGTGGAACGCTACTGTACGGAACGCGGGTTTGACAAGGTAGAGCCGATTAAACCGCAGAAAAGCCGGGTGCCGGGGTTAATGAAAGTCTGGTATCAGTGTAATTACAGTATCAAAAGTTAAAAAATAAAATGGGCGAGAAAATTCCCGCCCAATGTTTTGCATTTCTTTCTTATTATATTGCCGTGTGCAGGCTTTGCCCGCTTGAGGGTGAAAGCGTATCACCCTCTTATAATACCTTGCTTACCAGTGGTGTGGGCCAGGACCGTATCCATGATGTCCGCCACCATGATAGCCGCCGCCACCGCCGTGATGCCAGCCCGGTCCTCCGCGATATCCGTCGTGCACAATACATCCGCTCAACATCATCATTACGCCCAGAACCGAAGCTACTTTAATTAGTGTTTTCATTGCGAATGCTCCTTCACTTTTTTAATGACTACAACTTTACTTTTAAAAAGTGGAGGAATGATGCCGCTTTTGTAGAGTTATTTATGCAGTTATTTCAAAATAATTCAGTGAGGATTATCCTATGCCTGTTGGAATAATCATAAATAAGATAAGGACTAAAAAAAAGCTTTTTAATCCGGAATGCTCTTAATTTTCACAGCTGACCAGTGAGCTGTATAGGCTACGTTTAAATTCACGCATGGTACGGTAAATGCAGATTTATGCAGTAAACTGGGTCTGTCAGTCATTCAAAGGAGAAATCATGCGCTATCAGGTAAACAACGTACTGGCGGCTCAGGCGGAGCTTGGTGAGTGTCCGGTCTGGTCGGTCAGCGAGCAGGTGCTCTATTTTGTCGACATCCTTGCGCCAGCGCTGCACCGATTCCATCCGCGCAGCGGCGAACATAAAGTGATGCTCGTGGCCGAGCACATCGGTTGTTTTGGCCTGAAGGAAGAGGGCGGCTTTGTGGCAGCGCTGCGGAGTGGCGTATGCATGCTGGATAGCAAAGGGCAGATCGTTGAGAGAGTCGCACAGAATCCTGGTGAGGCAGAGCGCAGCCGGTTTAACGATGGACGAGTTGACCGTTTTGGCCGCTTCTGGTGTGGCAGCCTGTGGGAGCCGCAGGACCGTAACGGCGGCAAGCTGTGCCGGCTGGATGAAAACCTGCAGCTGACCGTGCAGGCGGAAGACATCAAGATCTCCAACGGACTGGCTTTCTCCCCGGACAGCCGCTGGATGTATCATACCGATACGCCAAACGGCGTGCTGTACCGCTATCCAATGAATGAGCAGGGAGAAATTGGTCCGCGTGAAGTGCTGCAACGTTTTGTGCAGGAGCAGGGCGGCCTGCCGGATGGCGCTGCGGTGGACAGTGAAGGTTTCTACTGGGCGGCGATGTTTGATGGTTCCAGAGTGATCCGTCTGAATCCGTCTAACGGTGAAATTGTGGATGAGATCCCTTTACCGGTTCGCTGGCCAACCATGGTGGCCTTTGGCGGTGAAGATCTGAAAACGTTGTATATCACCAGCTCCAGAGAGGATCGCACGGAGCAGGAGCTGGCAGAGTATCCGCAGTCCGGCGATGTGTTCGCCGTCCGGGTTGAAGTGGCGGGGATTGCTGAGCCATTATTTCGCAGTAAACAGGTTGTCTGAGAGGCTACACCAGACTGACTGCGAGGATAACACTGTCTGGCTGCGAGAGTGGCAGAGGCAGGGGATCAAGCGTCTCGCGCCATGGGCGGTGCGAGACGGGATGCCATCCATGGCGTTTTTTGCGTCTTAATATGCGGTCCGTCTTACCCGGGCCACACCATTCTTGATTTTCCGACTTCCAGGTCTGTAATCCTCAGGCATGTTGCAGGGTTTTCTTATTCTCCGGCGTACTATTGGGCAGACGAATGGTCGCCGACATCACCAGCGAGATAGCCAGCAGTGCCAGAATCAGGCTGAAGGTTACGGTAAAGCCACCAAACAGCGAAGCAATCAGCGAGCCCATCACACTGCCAATCCCGAAGCCCAGGTAAATCAGGCCGTAGTTTTTGGTCAGATTATTCAGGCCAAAGAAGTCGCTGACCAGCGAAGGATAGACCGTAATGGTGCCGCCAAAGCTGAAGGCAACGCAGGCGATTGAGATAAAGAAGGTGGTTTCGTTCATCCGGCTGAACAGCAGAATACTCATCCCGGCCAGCGAAACCACCTGTGCCAGAGTAATCACCCGGATACGCGCCATTTTATCGGACAGCACGCCCAGCACCAGACGGCCACTGAGGTTAGCGATGGCGATAATGGTAACCGCATTAGCGGCGGTCTGGGTGGACAAATGGACCAGCCCCTCACCAATATCTTTCGCCACGCCGATCACATACAGACCGCTCATGCAGGCAGTCAGGAACATCACAGCCAGCATCCAGTACTGCGGCAGGCGGACCGCCTGAGCCAGGGAGAAATCACGTGCGCTGGAGTTGTGGCCCTGTTTTGCAGTCTGCTGCTTCGGTGCATCTTTCATCAGCATCGCGCCAATGATCACCATCACCATCGCCAGACAACCCCAGATGATAAAGGTGGTTTCCAGGCTATTCACGCTCAGCAGGTAGCTACAGATAAATTTAAAGCCCAGGCTGCCCAGGCCGTACGCGCCGATAGCACAGGCGGATATCACGCCTTTACGCTCCGGGAACCACTTCACGCAGTTGGAGAGCGTCATCAGGTAACCCGCTCCGTCGGCCAGGCCGACCAGCACGCCCGCGCTGAGATAGAGCATAAACAGGTTACTGGCATGAGCCGTCAGGAAAAAGCCCAGTGCCATCAGTACGCCTGCGCCAATGCTGACGTTACGAACACCAAAGCGCTCCTGCAGTTTACCCGCCACTGACGAGGCTATCGCCAGGCCGAGGCTCAACAAACCAAAGGAGAAAGCTACCTGGCTGACCGGCGCATCCAGCTTGTGCGACAGCTGGCCGTTGAACAGGCTCCAGGTATAAACGGAACCCAGCGCGAACTGGGTGATGATGGTGCCGATCAGGGTAAGCCAGCGTGTACGGTTAACGCTGTTGCTGACGGGTTTTGTGCTCATGGGAAGCTCCCGGGGAAAGTTTAAGAAATTGAGCACAGAATAAATCCGCTCTTTCGCGCGCGGGGAGATTAAGGCATGAACTGCCGTCAGGACGGAATGAAATGCCGCTGAGCGGGTATGAATGGCGATGCAAAATGCACCTGATGCTGGAAAAGCGGGCATTGTTGCCCGCTTGATGAGAATTACTCGCCTGCGGACAGGCGCATATTGCGCAGATCGTTACCGGTTGGCGTCTGATGGACTCTCAGACCAAATTCCGGCAGCACGGCAAAGATATGATCGAAGATATCCGACTGAATTTTCTCATAATCCAGCCAGACGGTGGTGTTAGTGAACACATAGATCTCCACTGGCAGCCCGTCGGTTCCCGGTGCCAGCTGTCGCACCATCAGAGTCATGCCCTTATGGGTGTGAGGATGTGCTTTCAGCCAGGCTTCCAGCCAGGCGCGGAAAGTCCCGATATTGGTCATCCGGCGACCGTTAAGTGGCGTGGAGAGATCGCATTCCAGGCTGGCATTCCAGGCCGCGACTTCCTCATTTTTTCCTTCCAGATACGGCGTCAGCAGCTGCGCACGTTTCATCTCAGCAATGTCCTCCTCATTGAGGAAACGGATGCTGGTGGTATCAATATTGATGCTGCGTTTGATGCGGCGACCGCCTGATTCAGACATGCCACGCCAGTTCTTGAACGAGTCAGAAATCAGTGCGTAGGTTGGAATAGTGGTGATGGTGTTATCCCAGTTTTTCACTTTCACCGTGGTCAGACCGATATCAATCACCGCGCCGTCCGCGCCGTATTTCGGCATATCCAGCCAGTCGCCCAGCTTCAGCATGTTGTTGGCGGAAAGCTGAATACCCGCGACCAGACCGAGAATCGGATCTTTAAACACCAACATCAGCACGGCTGTCATCGCGCCCAGCCCGGTCAGTAGCACCAGCGGCGATTTGCCAATCAGCACCGAAATCACCATCAGTGCGATCAGCAGAGAAGCGATTAGCTTCAGGCTCTGGAAAATGCCGCGCAGCGGGAGTTGGGTGGCAAACATGCTGTTTTCAGACAGGCCCAGAATAAGATCCAGCAGCGAGTAGAACATCAGCAGGCTGAAAATCATCATCCACACCTGGCTGATCACCATCAGCACGCTGAACAGCGGCTCGTGGCCCTGCAGGAACATCTCCAGCTGGATCTGCAGCAACACGCCCTGCATCAGCAGCGCGAAACGGCTGAACAGTTTGGTATCAATGACTGACAGAGGCCACTGACGCGACGATTTAGCGGCAAAACGCCGAAGGAAAGGCAGCGCGATGCTGTGCAGCAAACCGTGAACAATCAGTGAGATAACTAAAATAATAGCAATAATTGCAGCCAGCGTGATCGCTGGTGCATACGGTAAATCGAAGGTGGTAAGCCACCCGAGGATATAGTGATACATCTGTTTTCATTCCCTGTGTTGAGGCTGTTCCAATGACTCTGCCGACTCGGTTCAAAAGCCGGGGCGGGGAGCATAACGTGCCAGGAAGTGCAAAATCAAATCGCGATCCCTCCATTCCTCAGGCCACTGCTCTTACTCAGAAGCGGTAAAAAGCGCGATTATCTTAAGGTTTTGGCGGCCAGAGTCGATAACCAGAGGAGGTGATGGCTAACAATCACGCAGTCCCTCCCTCTTATCTCTGCAGTCGGATAACGTCTTTTATTTGTGGGGTAGTCACTATGCCGGGGATTCCAGTTCGTCTGTCAGGGAAATTGACATTTGGCGGCGTTACGATGCTGCTGTTAACCATTGTTATTGTTTACCTGGCTATCTCGCTGCGCGGCCAGCCGCGGGTGATCGAGGCCAGCAACAGTCTGATCCAGCAGACTGGCGAAAATATCGTTGGCCAGCTGAATCAGCAATTGATACGGACCGAAGGCGAGGTAGTCAGCCTTGCGCGTCTTGCTGAAGTTTTGCCGCATCAGGAAGCCTTATTCAAAGGCGTGCTGCCGCAGATTATCGACAGCAAAGGTGACAAAAGTATTGCAGGCGGCGGTATCTGGCCAGAGCCGGATGCTTTTACTCAGGGCGTGGCCCGCCGCAGCTTTTTCTGGTCACGCGGTGCTGATGGGGCGCTGGTTTACTCCGATGGTTATAACGATGCCAGCGGAGGCGGGTATCACAATGAAAGCTGGTACACCTCAACCAAAGAAGCGTCGCGAAATAAATGCAACTGGTCAGAAGTTTACCAGGACCCGGTTTCCAATGTGAACATGGTGACCTGCAGCGTTCCTTACACTCAGGGGGATAAGTTCGCTGGCGTGGCAACTTTCGATGTGCTGCTGGATAATCTTTCCGGATTTATGGAACGTAACGGCAATCTCACTGGCGGCTATGCTTTTGCGCTTGATCAGGCTGGCAACGTGCTCTATTTCCCGGGCAGCAAAGACAAAGCGCTGAAGAAATTCAGTACGCTGGCTACAGAGCAGAAATGGCTGACGCCGGTGCAACAGGGCATCAGCGGATTCAGTGCCAGCCAGAGCAGCAGCACGTTAAATCATATTCAGGATGGCGTGCTGCAGACCGGGTCGCAGATTACGCTGTTCAGAATGCCAGCTACCGGCTGGATCATCGGGCTTGTCACGCCGGAAAACAGAGTCACCGTGCTGGCGCATAATATTATGCAGGATATTTTCGTGGTGCTGATCCCGGCACTGGTGCTCCTGTTGGTGGTGGGCTGGCTGTTTGCCCGCCGCATGACTGCCCGTCTGGAATCAACCCGTGCCGCGCTGGATGAAATTGCTCACGGTGATGGCGATCTGACCCGCCGTCTGGATACCGCCGGTAAAGACGAGATTGCCGACATTGCTGTCTCGTTTAACCATTTCGTCGATAAAATTGCCGGAGTAATCACTAACGTGCAGGCCAGTGGCGTGAACGTGGCGGCCAACGCCAGCGATCTTGCCGAAGGCAACCAGGCGCTGTCGGCGAAAATTGGCGACCAGGCTGCAGCACTGGAGCAAAGTGCCGCAGCGATGGAGCAGCTGAATGCTACGGTGCAGCAAAACGCCGAAAATACGCGACTGGCAGATGCCTTCACCGAGCAGACCGCGGAGATTGCCCGCAGCAGCAGCGAGGTGATGCATCAGGTGATTGAGACCATGGCCTCGATCAAAACCTCATCCAGTCGCGTCGGTGAAATACTCAGCGTGATTGATGGCATCGCCTTCCAGACCAATATCCTGGCGCTGAACGCCGCAGTAGAGGCTGCCAGGGCCGGAGAGCAGGGGCGAGGCTTCGCCGTGGTAGCCTCTGAAGTTCGCGCACTGGCGCAGCGAAGTGCCGCAGCCGCGCAGGAAATTAAAGCTCTGATTGGCGAATCCGATACTACCGTGCTGGCAGGCAGCAAGCTGGTGGAAGGTGCCGGGCAGAAGCTGGAAGACCTGGTCAACGATGTGCTGAAAGTGAAGCAGGTTGTGGGTGAGATCCGCGTGGCAGGAGATGAGCAAAGTAAGGGAATTGGCGAGGTGACGCAGGCCGTTTCGCAGATGGAGCGCAGCATTCAGCAAAACCTGCTGCTGGTCAACCAGACCGCTGAGAACACTCATGCTTTGCGTACAGAAGCCTCACAGCTGGCGCAGGACATCTCTTCCTTTAAAGTTGCCTGATAAATTCAGACTGCACCGCCGGTGCAGTCTGAATTTATCTGCCGGACGAAAAGATTTATTGCCTGCCCCTCAGTGCTTTTTGTCATCACTCGGGCAGAGGATCTCTTTCAGGATGCTTTCGCGCTGTTGGGGAGTGAGATAAATCAGTCCGAAGAGCTTATGGGGATGGCGTTCCTGCTGGTACATCGCCCGCAGTTGTTTGAGGTAAGTCAGGCTGTTGTTCATGGCTGTCTCCTGTTAAGTACACAGACAGCCTGAACCTCTAAACCCGGTACAAACAGTGTCGGGTTTAAAATTATTGTTCCGGGTTTATGCTACTGAATATAGCTGCGAATGGCGTCAGCAATCGCTTTATTTGCCGGACGAGCATCACGGTGCTCGGCCTCTTCGGCCACTTTCTGCAGGTATTTATTCAGCTTACCGCCGGTCGGCACGTTGCCATAGGCAATCAGCATCTGCACAATATGCCTGAGAGCAAGGACTTCCACGGTCAGGCGCTCAACGACAGGATCTTTATCTGACATATATCACTCCACTACCCAGTTGGTTCATCCATTCAGAATAGTGAAGAGTGTAAAATTCAATCAGTGGAATACAGCAAAAGATCGGCGGTAAATCGTTGTTAGCGGTTGCTCACGAAAGATACAATACCGCTCCGGGCGTTTTCAGCAGGATGAAGAGCTCTGCTGAGCTGCTGTCAGACACGTCCTGATGCTGCGCTGGACTACTGAACATCATCTTGTGGACTCTTTTAAGCTGGTGCCAGACCAGAATGGCGGAAACAGCCAGCGAACAGTTATTATCGCTGCGGGTGCAAAGTAGAGTGTAATGCCACTCCTCATCCAGTTCGTTGGAGAAGAACTGCACCGATTCGGCTGGCAACAGCGCACGGATATCCGACAGCAGGAACTCGCTAACGCTGCGGGTCAGTCTCAGGGTGAAGGTGGTCAGCATCCGGACATATCCTTGTTGGAGTGAGCAAAAACCTATCTTAATCAATTCGGGGTGAAGTTCAACGCATTAAACTTGCCGCTGAATTTGACTAGTGATGTTATCTGCGGCGGAATATTATCCGCTAATACGGGAGAACCCATGAAGAAAATCATTTTACTGCTGTGTGCCACAGCAATAGCGGGATGTGCCGCTGAGGCGGAAAAACCGGCTGCGCCGGCGAAGATTGGTATGGCAAATCCGGCCTCTGTCTGGTGCATCAAGCAGGGCGGCAAGCTGGATATGGTGAACACCGATAAAGGGCAGGTGGGTTACTGTACGCTGCCAGGTGGTGAGCGCGTGGAGGAGTGGACACTCTATCGTCGTGACCACTGACAATCTTTTCATGCTGCTTTTCCATTCCCCTGTCGGGCTGCGCTTTTGTCCTGGCAGGGTTTGACCGATCAGGTTTTACTGAGGGTGTAGCTCTTCACCTTGCCATTATCCAGCTGAACAGTCAGCGTCTTGCCCTCGGTGGTACTCATCGCGTTAGCCTGGCTGTAAGACCACATCATAAGAATATGATTTTCCGGATAGGGCGTTTCTGAGGTTGGCTGACCAAACAGGGAAATTAAGTCCTGGCGGGTAGTGGCGCCATACTGGATTTTAGCGAGACTGGCATCGTCGAAATTCTTACCGGAAGAGGAAGAGCAGCCGGAAAGCACCAGCAATATCGCGAAAGCGACAAATCGTTTTTTCATTTACGCCACCTTTTATTGAGTGCTGCTATCGTAGCAGAGGAGCGGTGCGGGCGCTCAGAGGATTAAACTGTTATTTCCTGGTGTTACCAACGATGCAAAAATGATCCACCTCAACGGTTGAAAACGGATCCAAAGGTTACTCTGCTCCCCGGATAAAGGGGAGCATATGATCACTTTTGAGAAAGTTATGGAAATTAAAATCCTGCACAAGCAGGGGAAGAGCAATCGGGCAATTGCCTGTGAGCTGGGTCTCTCTCGTAATACGGTCAGACATTACCTTCAGACGATGGCTGAACCTCCTGTCTATTCTTCGCGTCCTGTGGTTCCTTCCCGGCTGGATGGTTACCGGGATTATGTTCGTCAACGGATATATGAGGCACACCCTTATAAAATTCCGGCCACGGATATTGTCCGGGAGATTAAGAGCCGCGGTTATCGGGGCGGAATCACTATTCTAAGAGATTTTATCCGCACGCTGAATACGCCACCGGTACCGGAACCGGTGGTTCGTTTTGAAACCGAACCCGGTCAGCAGATGCAGGTTGACTGGGGCACGATGCGAAACGGGAAGTCCCCCCTCCACGTCTTTGTTGCCGTGTTGGGATACAGTCGCATGCTCTATGCCGAGTTCACCGACAATATGCGCTATGAAACGCTGGAAGCCTGCCACCGTAATGCCTTCGCCTTCTTTTGGTGGCGTCCCCAGAGAGGTGCTGTACGACAATATGAAAACGGTGGTACAGCAGCGCGATGCTTATCAGCCGGGGAGCCACCGTTTTAATCCTTCACTCTGGCGTTTTGGCCAGGAGATGGGTTTTTCGCCACGTCTTTGTCGCCCATTTCGGGCTAAAACCAAAGGCAAAGTAGAACGAATGGTGCAATACATTCGCAACAGTTTTTATATTCCACTGCTGACCCGCCAGCGATCGTTGGGGAACGTTCTGGATGTTGTCACAGCAAACCAGGAGGCCCTGAGCTGGCTGCAGGAGGTGGCTAACTGTCGTCATCACTGCACCATTGGGATGCGGCCCTGCGATCGGTGTCAGGAAGAGCAGCAGTCAATGCTTTCATTACCCCCTAATAATAAACATTTCGGCACGCAGAAAAGGATGAAGAGCGTCTCGTGCTGCTTTCCGCTTCATTATTCGCTGCCCGTAAACGAACCCTCCTGCTACGAGGTTACCTGGTAATTTAGCTAATCTGTCGACTTGATGTTTTTTAGAAAAAAGGAATTAAATTAAATGAAATACAAAATTTTCTTCATGATGATTATTTGTTCACAGCTGGCAGGCTGCACCACGCTCTATTACAGGTGATGGCTATGCGTATATTTTTATTTTCTGCATGCACGCTATTATTATCGGGTTGTATACAGGTCTATGGGCCCGTCAAAGAAGGTGCCTCTGCAGCTTCCCAGTCGGCTGCGGACATGGAATCTGGCGCCGGTGCCGGTATGGATACGGTCAAAATTGGTAATCGCAAGCCTGATGAAATATTCAATAATGCACTGGTGTTCTTGAAAGGCAAGGGAGTAGATATTACCGTTGAAGATAAGGGCACAGGGATTATTGCGGCCAATGGGGATGATGAGTCGCTGGCTTCAACCTGGCTGGATTGCTCTCAACTCCAGCAGACTCAGGGGATTCAGGAAAATTACCGCGTTGTTGCACAGGTCTGGAGTGCTGGTGAAGGGACAAACCTCGCTATTCAGGTTAACGGTGTTGCCGGGTTAATTACTGCAGATGGCAACGACAAAGTTAAACCGGTGGAATGTACCTCCACGGGCGTTCTGGAAAAGGATTTTCTCGAGGCGCTGAGGAAATAATCTGCATCAGACAGATTATCCTGGAAGATAAATCTGGTAAACGGGCGGATCATTTTTCAACTGATGACAAGGCCGAAGTATGGATCTGATTTGTAGCGATGTTGACATGAACCAGATGTCGACCAGACTTAATTGACTGGAAGAAAAAGGAGAGAGATATGTCGCAGCACAATACAAACGATAAGCGTGACAGGACCAAAGATAAACATCCTGCGAAAGATAACCCAAATGAACATGGCGAGATACCACGCACTCGCGATGACAGTGAGGATCACAAAAAAGATCCCTGGCAGGACAAAGGGAAGTGACGTGGAACACGGGTTGCTTACTGACGGGGTATTATCTGGCAGTCACAGCCGTTTTCGTCAGGTAAGAAAAAGAGGCAGCAGTCAGATGGAATAGCGGGTGTTTCAGGCCACCAGAAGTGGCCTGAGCAGCTTCACTCAACGGAGGGCAGGATCGTCTACTGGGGTGGGGTCAGTCCAGACATTAAAATGGTCCCTGCAGGAATCGTTAACGTTAATCAAGTGGTTGAAATTAATCTAAATAAAATTATATTAATTTTTTGATACCCCCAATTGTACCCCCAGTTATATTTGTGTCACTTTCACCCTATATGGCCCTGTCTTCTGTAAATCCACTATATTGCTCTGGCTTTTGAAAAGAGTATTATCACTACAGGATTAAAATCTAAAGGGAAATTTATTGTATGAACGGACGCGCTCACGCCCCCATGACGTTGCATCCCGACCGCCTTTTTTCCTCGGTCGGCACATGTGGCACCAATGCACCTGCCGAAGTAAAAAAGCTCCAGCAAATGGTTTCAAATGCAGGCTACCAACAGGCCACCGGACGGATGTTGAAAGTTGATGGCTTATGCGGGCAGGGTACGATCGAAGCTATCCGCTGGTATCAGCGCCTGTTGAATATGTCGCCTTCAGGTCTGGTTGCACCCACTGACTCGTTTTTTATGCAGGCGCTGAGTCACGCCTTAAGTCCGCACTGGCGACCAGGTAATACCAGTGGTCCGCTGCATGTTCATGAGGGACAACTCACCTTTGATCGGGAGGGGGCGGACTATATCACCGCCGTCGAACCTTTCAGGCAGAAAAAATATCCTAATTTTTCTCGTATTTTGCACTGGCCCGAACTGGCAAATTCGGGAGTAACATTGGGGCGCGGTTATGATATGGGTGGGCGCAGTTCAGGAGAAATTTACTCCACGATCAGACAGGCAGGTATCGAAGAGTATAAAGCTGTTATCTGTTCAAAAGCTGCTCACCTTAAAAGTCGACAGGCTGAGCAGTTTGTCAGGGTATACGGGCCACTGGTGGGCGAAATCACCCATCAGCAACAAATCCATCTCTTCGAAATCGCCTATAAAACAAAACTGAGTGAGGCTCGTAGTTTTTACAGCCGGGTGGCAAAATCCATACCCAATGCTCCCGCCTGGAATGCTCTGGACATAAAAATCAGAGATGTAGTGGTCGATATTTTTTATCAGGGTGTTCATAACGCGCCCGCACTGATGCGGGCGGCGATTGCTGGCAAAAACGCCCTGGCAGAACATATTAAAAACGATCCTGTGTATATGAGCTATGAAGGTCACAGAAAAAGATTGGGGTATTTACGATGAAAAAATACGTGATTACACTGCTGGTGGCTTGTTTGGCACTCCCTCTTACTGCCAACGCTACCCTGTCATGGGGAGCTGAGCGTGATATCTGTTTTAAGCAAGAGAAAACGATTCCGCTGGCCTATGACTGCCTTGCGAAAAAAAAGGATGAAAGCAACAGGAAGCTCGACGCTTTAATTTCGGAAACGGATAAACGGATCAAGGCAAACAACATTGGTCCATTTAATGGCAAAGAGGACGCTAAAGAAACCTCAGGCGATGTTTACAGCAAGAGATTTCTGGCAGCGCAGGAGAAATGGAAACAGTATCGACAGGAGCTGTGTCTTGCGGTTGCCACTGAGATTGATGAAGATGCCTATGATTACCAGTCCTACCGCGATCAGTGTGAGATAAACCTCAATAAACGGCATATGGAAGAGATCAATATGATGGGGCTTCCACCTGTTAGTTGAGTAAGTAGCGGGGTGGGGAATATTCCTATTTGAAGTTCCCATTCATCGTGGGCTGCTTGAAGCTGGTGGGAAGGGATGCCGGTCACATCTCACAGGGCAGCTTTGATGTTTGGCCGAGAGTTGATTTGATAGGCGGCTAAGTACCAAGAGCGGACATTAATGCCCTACATTATTTACTCAGCTACAACGTAGACATGCCTTTTCTGATGGCAATCACTGCTATAAACTGTTTTTATTGGAGCAATTCTAAATCACTAAAAAAAGCGCCTCTCTGGAGGCGCTGAATTTTTAGGTACGGCGCTTCTTAAGTGCCTTAAAATACGTTTCCAAGTTAGTTACATCCTGTTCGACTTCTTCATAACGAGGGCAGTCTACAGCCAGTCCAGTTGCGTTATCATGCCCATACATGAAAGTGCTACATTTTGACATCGCAGCATTAATTATGTCGTTATCGTCAGAAGTTATGTCGTCAATAATTTCCTTAAGACTTTGTGTTTTTACTTCTCGTGCAAAACGCTCTACCACTTTCCTCAGTAACCATTCTTCGACAAGACGCTCCCACGTTTCGCGCATTAGATTATAAGTATGTTTGGCCTGAAATTCATATCCAGAATCACCAGACATTTCCTTTTTTTTGAGCTCCGGTAACAAGTTCTTTAGTAAACCTACTCTTGATGCTGTGTTTTTGGCATCCCAAGGTGGTTCTGGGAATGGAAATCCAGCTTTATTTCCATACTTAGCAATTGAGATAAGATTCAGTTTTGAATCAGATTTCTGGCTTGCTTCTTCAAGCATTTTAAGAAAAGGCATATCATGTGTAAAAATAATCACTTGCCTAGTTAAAGATTCTTTCACAATGCGCTCAGAAAACTTTCGACGCCACTTATGATCAAGTGAATTAATTGGGTCATCAAAGATGATCGCTGACTTTCTATCATCGACAGTTAGCTCTGCAAGAAAACTAGCAAGAGCAACACATTTTTGTTCACCTTCACTTGCTACTTCTACAATCCCGTTTTCCTTACCGGTTAAGCTTAGCCTCAGCATTTGCTTTCCACGTAAACCACGAGTTACAGTGCCAATATCTAAGTTTTCAAATCCAAATTTTCTCAACTCATCTTTGAAAGCGTTCTGAAGAAGTCCAATTGAACCACTTCTAGCTATGGTGCTGGTTAAAGTAGTAATTGAGGTAGACTGGCAAGAATTTAATAAATTACTGTATAGTTTTAGTTTTTTATGCCGTGTTATCTCTGCAAGAATGTTCTCCTTCGCTGAAGTAAACAACCTTCTGTCCTCTAAATCTTGTATTAAAGCTGCTAGTTCTTCAATCTGTTTAGCCAATCCTTCGTTAGTTGCTACTGCGGCCTCTTTCTTCTTCCAAGAATCAATTTGACCATTTATCCAAACCACTGAATTGAACTTAACTTGAATAAGGGTAAAGTCCGGTTCTGATTTGATAAGATTATTACGTAAGGTTTCAAGGCCTGAATTAAGGGCAATAATCTCATCCGCATACTCAGGGTATTGTTCTTGGATCACACCCATTGCATGTTCATAGGGTTTTAAATCAAAGCTTAGTAACTTAATATTTTTAATGAATGTGTCAAAGATCGTCTTCGCTTTTTTTTCTTCAACTTGAGTTTGGTTTAGAAGATAATCATTGAATGATTTTAATTTTAAAGCCGCATCCTTTGATACTGGTTGCAGGCAAGTAGGGCATGGATCGCCTTCACCAGGTGGAAATGCAAGTCCAGCATTATAAGTCTCAATAAAGGACTTAACGTGATTCCACATTAATGTCCATTCAGGAGAGCAAATACCCAAAAGTTCATGTCCATCTAACGCTTGAGTACGAGCAAGTATTGAAGCTGCTTGTTTGCCTTTATAATCGTCATATGAGTTCTTAATTGATTTAAAAGATTCTTGATCTAGTTTGGACTGAAGCTTTGTCAGATGGTCTAGTAGGGGCTGTAAAATTTTGCAACGGTCACTGTAAGATTTGCGAATCTGATCTGGCGTACTTGTTTTAAGTTTAGCTAATTCAATATTATGAGATTGAATGGATTCTTCAATGTCCTTACTGATGCATAATGCATCTACATGTTCGTCTTTTGTTTTATCAGAAAGACTAGAAACAAAGGCCAAAACTCTGCTACCGGATCTAAATGTCGGCAACGGAGCAGCTATGGTATATGGTCGCTTTTCGTTTTCAATGTTTGACCGAACGAATTCGCAGGCTAGCATTAACTGTGATAGCAACATCATACCTGCTGGTTTGTATTCAATTATGTCTTCTCCAGCGATATAATGATTCGCGGAAGTATTATCAAATATACGAATTGACTTAAGATCTTCGAAGGCCGCACTTGATAATTTCCAATTTATATCATGCTGTTCTTGACCTATCACTATGGCTATTTCTGCTGCGGGTTCTCCTCTTACCTCTCCATAAATATTAGATAGGATCTTCGGAGTGTCTCCACGAGTAAGACAAGCATTTTTTAGGATTTTTGCATAACTCGACTTACCAGAACCATTGTCGCCATAAACTGCTGTTAAACCAGTTATTGAAAATATAAGCGATGCATCATCTACCAAAGCAGAAACGTTACTTACGTTACTTATACTCTTTAAGAAAACCGCATTTTTCTCTTCCCCAAACCCAGCCAGTTTTAAAGGTGCGATGTAATTGACATAAGACTCGGACGGAGCCTCAAGACCATGTTCCATCTTGGCAACCGTTAAAAGAAGCTCAAAATCATCCCTATTTAGCTCTCCCTTTTCAGCAGCTAATCTGATTGCATGAAGCCACCAAAAATTTTTTTTCAAGCTGTTAGCCCAGCCAACAACGCTTTCAAACGACATCTTAATCCTCCACTGAAGTGCCTTCATTGTATGAAAACTCACCATAGCAGTAGAGATATTAATGAATAAATAATTATTTGAGATTTTTTACAAAATCAGCATGTCCGTTCCTCGCTCATAGCAGCCCATGTGCTTTTAACTCAGCCAGAGCAGCGGGCCAGTCTGGCTAAACAGCTGGGCTTGCTATACCCCATCTTTTTATTCTTTCCCGTTAATCTCCACATCAGAAAAACCATGCTTTTTCAACAAATCGGCGATGGCCTCATCCAGTAACCTGCTCTTAGGAATGCGGGATTGTTGCGCCAGTTTATCGAACAGCGGAACAAGGTGGTTTTGTAACGATGATGTAAATCTTTTTCGGTTCTTGAGAAAGGGTTCAGCCATTTTACACCTGCCTTTTACTAAATCAATTTAGGTAGTGTAAGTAACTGCCACATAGATGATAGTGGTTGAAGATAGGCACTATATAGTGCATATTAATGGTGCGCTTTACAGTTACCAGGAAAAGGAGGGTACAGATGGAGGAAAAACAAACTCTGCCTGATATGCATCCGGCAGATATTCTGGCGGCCCTGAAGAAAAACGGGACCAGCATGGCTGAACTTTCCCGTAACAGCGGGCTGGCATCGGGTACGCTTTCAAATACCTTGAGAATGCGCTGGCCGAAAGGGGAACGGCTTATCGCCGGAGCAATAAATAAACGGCCTGAGGAAATCTGGCCATCCCGCTACAGTCTTTAAACAGGTTTATCATGCTCTGAGGGCCATTGCTGGTGGCCCTGCATGACGCTTCGGCCATCATCTGCTTGTGTATTGACCCTTCGAAACGTTTCACATTAAAAAAGTGTTCACTGTGTTCATCTCTGCCAGAGTATCAGGCTGTATCAGGTCTGATGCTGTGAACAGTAGTGTTCAGCACTATCCAATACTGTTATTTTCCCGCTCCCGGTAAATCGATGTACAGGGGGGGAGTTGATGAACAGTCTGGAAATAACCCATCACCCTTTAACTATCTAATTATTAATGTCTTTTTTTTAAATGGATAGTTGTGAACAGTAAAAGTCAAAAGTTTTAACTGGAGCATTATCTGTTTTTTGTCAGGGTGATTGTTGAAGTCACGCAGGGAAGCCATTCTTCTGCGCTTTCGGCCAGTACCAGGTTATAGCGTATTCCCGCTTTCGTTCTGGCTTTTTTAAATTGAGAGCCATATTCCGCCATAACTTTTGGCAATTCCTTACCGAACCGCGTAAGGGTTAAAGGCCGTTCATAGCCATGCGCCTCCAGCCAGGAGAGGTAGGCGTGATAAAGATATATTCTCGGCGCTCTTGGCACGATATTTTTATTCCCCATCATCATCCCGTCCGGTTCATTGAGTACCCTGATGTGCTCACAAAAACTATACAGCGGATCGGAAAGGCATTTGATGTTCATTGCCTCTGTTGAATCACGCTGGGCGATCAACAGACTTCTGGCGCTGTTCTGCTCAGTAAAAGTAGCCAGCAAAAAACGGATTATTACTGGCAGCTCCAGCGCGATTTTTTCTACCAGGTGGGGGTCTTTATCAGAGTCAGCTACCGGATGATCAAACGAAAATATAACCCGTCGTCTTGCAATACCGCCGTTGCGTTCGGTGAATGCCATGGGTTCATTATTTGTTGCCAGCACGATGGCCCGCAGAACCGTTGTGAACGGTTTCTCATACTTCGGGTCTATTTCCACGCGGTCACCGCCTGTAACCGCTTTGATACCTGTTCCTTCGCCGCTGTATTTAGGCTGATCCGGCAGGATAATCAGGTTTTTTCCGACAAACTGAGCGCGGCCACGAGCCTCGTCCAGAGCTTTCATATTTCCGCTGGCGGTGTTGTGTTCTCCCACCAGCATGGACGCAATCGCCGTAAAAACGGTTTTACCGCTGCCACCTTCACCAGTTACTTCAATGAATAACTGCCAGTCAAAACGATTCGCCAGCACCATGTAAAGTGCAGCACAAATCCTCTGCATCTTCGCCTCATCATCGCCAGACACATGGCTGAGCCATTTGTGAAAAAAAAGCGCATTTTCCCGTAGATTTTCGCCGGGTACGGCGGGAGTAAATAAAACGTCGTTATGATTCAGCAGCCAATTTTCAGGGCAATGAGGAAGGAATATATCAGCGGCAAGATCATAAACACCATTGGAGAACCCGATAAGCTCCGGGCGCTGCATTTGAAGCAGGGGGATTTCCAACTTCATTGCCTCCACGCTGTTGTTAATTCCGCTGATGCTATAGTTCACTTCGTTCTCTCTGTAGAGCAGTGCCATTTCTCGCCGTAAATCGCTGTCCAGAACTTTCTCCCAGACTGCACCGTTATAAACAAACACGTTCTGACTTTCAGGAAGCACGACAATATGCCCATAACGCGCTGCCAGTAACCGTCCTCTCTGGCTGGCCGCCATTTGCGATAAATGACCGTCAACAATCTTTTGAGACTGAAGGATCAAACTTTTTGCGTTTTCCGCCTCCGACTTAATCCGGTTTAGTTGCCCCGTCCAGTCCTCAAGAAGTTCATGGGATTCGGAATAAAAACGGGCCTCACTAACGTCCGCCAGCGCCAGCTTATGAACGATGGCGGTTATCTGTAACTGGCTCAATGCGCCAGCACGATAAACACGCACACAGCGCCGTCTCTCATCAACGATCTGGAGTTTGTCTAACTCCAGCAACCGTTTTTTATCCAGCGTCACAGGCGGTACGTTATCGCCCGCCTCGTTATACCCCATCCAGTCTTTCGCATGATGCCAGGCATCCGCTCCGGCAAAAATAATGACTTCGGCCATTGGGTCCTGGGGAATTTTTTTTACGTTCGGCGCAGGTTTCATTTTTTGCCCTTCCTGACCATGATCTGGACAGAAATATGCCCGTGTTCGCGCTCTTCCCTCGCGCGCGCGCGTTTGTCGCATCCAAACAGGCGTTTTAGGGGGCGTCGAATGTTTTAAACCAAAACCGTTTTTCGCTGGATGAGAGGTGTGGATTGAAGACATATCAACCTCCGTTCTGGCGTGATTCATCGATACGCTGATTGATCCAGTCGTCAATCTCACTTTCGATAAAAGCTATCGACCGCGCACCCACTTTAATGGATCGGGGAAAACGCTCCTGACTCATTAAACGATAAATCCAGGCTTTGCTGTAACCGGTACGGCGTTGCACTTCAGGAAGGCGGATTAAGGTAGTGGACATAGGTATAACTCCCAGGTTTGCTTGTGGCTTACTGGGGTAGAGTCACACCTGGGGTGGTCGAAATCTTGACTAAAAACGATAAGGGGCCGGGTTGAGCCATTGAGGTCTTAAAGTTGTTATTGAACAATGAGTTATTTAATATGTTTTTTCAGGGAACGGTAACCTGATCATTTGTCTGAACTGTCAGGCCTGACTTTTTCCCTGCTCCAGCTCATCCAGATAGTCGGCATACCATTGCAGCATTTCCCGGCGACCATCGAGATATCCGGCGTGATTATAGATCCCGCGAATGCTGTTTTTATCAGCATGTGCCAACTGCGTTTCAATCCAGGCGGAGTTAAAACCCCGCTCATGAAGAATAGTGCTCATCGTGTGCCGGAAACCATGCCCCGTAACTCTGCCAGCATAGCCAATTCGCTTGAACACCTGATTAATACTGGCTTCGCTCATGCATTTCTGTGGAGCATTACGACCAGGAAAGACTAAGGGGAAATGCCCGGTTAACTGTTTCAGCCGTTTAACGATGGCAACAGCCTGAGAGGAAAGGGGAACAATGTGGGGGCGGCGCATCTTCATACGTTGAGCGGGTATTTCCCAATGGGCATTTTTAAGGTCGAATTCACACCATTGTGCCATTCGCAGTTCGCCAGTTCTGACTCCCGTTATGATCAATAGCCTGGCAGCGAGAATGACCATTTCGCTTCCTGACCAGGCGGTGAGGGATTTGAAGAAACCTGATAACTCGCTGGCATCCAGTGAGGGATAATGCTTCGTTTTATGGCCCTGCATGGCGCTGATTAAATCCGGGGCAGGGTTGTAAGTTGCTCTGCCCGTAACGATGGCATAGCGGAAAACTTCAGAGCAGCGCATACGGGCTTTTTTTGCCTGCTCGGTGGCACCCCGATCCTCTATCTTTTGTAAAACGCTTAATAACTCCAACGGCTTGATTTCAGCAATTGGTTTGCCACCGAGATCGGGGAAAATATTGTTCTTCAACAGCGTGAGATTTTCCGCACTGTAAGCAGGAGACCAGGTTTTACTTTTGCTTCCATGCCATTCAAGCGCGATTTCCTTAAATGTGTTTTCAACCGCTGCTTTCTGCGACTGCCTTATTGCCTGCCTGGCTAAAGAAGGATCGCCACCAGCAGCCAGAATTTTTCTGGCGTCGTCCCGTTTTACCCTCGCATCCGCTAACAATGTGTCGGGATATACCCCCAAAGCAAGCAGTTTTTCCTTGCCTGCGATGCGGTATTTTAAACGCCAATATTTAGCACCATTAACATTTACCAGAAGATACAATCCGCCGCCGTCAGCCAGTTTGTAAGGCTTATCGCGGGGTTTGGTCTTATCGACCTGGCGGGCGTTTAGTTTCATTGGGGGTATCTCAATCAGACCGAACAGAACCTACCCCCAAATATACCCCCGATACCGTATAGATTCCAGTAGACGAAAAAAGACATCAGAATAATGACGAGTCACAGTAAAGCCAGTATTTACGGGCATCCAGCGGGTTAAGTAGGCTTTGGTAGAAGAGGGTAGACGTGGGGAAAATGCCTGAATGGTGTCCCCTGCAGGAATCGAACCTGCAACTAGCCCTTAGGAGGGGCTCGTTATATCCATTTAACTAAGGAGACAGCGCGGGCAGTATAGCGCGTTTCCAGCCGCAGATTAAGCACTTACCTGCCTGACTGCTGGTTTTGTCATCAATTTCCACTCAGTTTCCTCTTTCATCTCCCCCGGCGCAGCTTGTCTTTTGCTGCTAAACCCCGCTGGCGAAAACGTCCTTTTTCGTGATACTTGCGCTGGATCAATATCCGCATAAAAACTAAGGGCTAGTGTAAGGCAACGTAAATCAATTTTTTTGATTGGCATAATTCCTGAAGGAGTAAGAGTATGTCCCTGAAACTGTCACTTGCAGTGATCACCATAGTCTGGCTGGGTTATGTGGCGTTTGCCGGTACTTATTACGTCAGTACATTCAACCTGTTCAGCTAAGTGTATTGGCAACTGACGCGATTATCACTTACGCCGGTTGCCAAACTAACCGCCAGATCACTATTCTGCTGCAACCAGCAACCAGCAACCAGCAACCAGCAACCAGCAACCAGCAACCAGCAACCAGCAACCAGCAACCAGCAACCAGCAACCCTGCTTCCTGGCCGGCGTTCTGCTGCTTATCTCCCTTATTCGCCTGTTCCTACTCCTTTCTCGCTTTAGCTTTTGCCTCAGCTTTCGCCTTATTACTCATATCATTGCGGATCTGCGCGTGACTAATCAGCGCAAAGATGAACGTTCCGCCGATGATATTGCCCGCCAGCGTAGGCAGGGCGAAAGGCCAGAGAAACTCATGCCAGCTGATGACACCGTTAAACACCAGGTAGAGAATTTCAACCGATCCCACCACGATATGCGCCAGGTCACCCAACGCAACCAGCCACGTCATCAGGATGATTATCCAGATTTTCGCCGCACCGGCGGAAGGGAACATCCACACCATGGTCGCGATGATCCAGCCGGACACTACCGCATTGGCAAACATCTCGGCTGGTGTATGTTCCATCACTTTCTGACTGATGCCGACAAAGGCTTCCCGCGTGGCACCGTCAAAAATCGGCATATGGGGAAACGCGAGAGAAGAGCCAGCGCGGTACCGATCAGGTTACCGCCCAGCACAATGCCCCACAGGCGAAGCAGCAACAGCATATTGCTGCCGGTCGGTTTATGCATGATCGGTAAAACCGCGGTGACGGTATTCTCAGTGAACAGCTGCTGGCGGGCCATGATTACGATAATAAAACCAAAGGTATAGCCGAGGTTTTCCAGCAGGAAGGCGCCGGGGACGCCCTCCAGGTTGACCTGAAAGATGCCTTTCGCCATCAGCGAAGCCCCCATCGACAAGCCAGCCGCAATGGCGGAGAACAACAGGGCCAGTCCGTCCCTTTCCAGCTCTTTCTCACCCTCCTGACGAATATGCTCATGAACGGCCGCTGCGCGTGAGGGCAGAGACTCCTCATTTATCTCAATTTCTTCACCTTGTTCACTTTCTTTGCTATCAACTTCGACTTGATCATTTTTGTTATTCATATGCTGCTCCTTTAACCCCAGCGGTCATTAGCACCTTAAGCGTAGCGGGTTTCAGGATTTCGGAAATGTAAGTAAGTTTCAGAATTAAGGTAACAAAACTTTAACTGAGGTGGCTTTTTTGCAGCCATCTCTGCAATCGATCGGCATAATGCAGACAACTGAAGCAGTTACGGTATGCCTGCGGGCTGCGATGAACTGATTTCCTGTGGTACTATTTCACCCATCATTAACAAGTGTGACCTTGATCCGATGCTGGAAGCCAACAATCTGACCTGTGTCCGTGATGAACGAACGCTGTTCAGCGAACTCAGTTTTACCGTTTCAGCGGGCGATATTGTCCAGATTGAAGGGGCGAACGGGGCAGGGAAAACCTCACTGCTGCGCATCCTCGCAGGCCTGAGTCACGCCGAACAGGGTGAGGTACTGTGGCAACAGCAGCCAATCCGGCAGCAGCGCGAAACGTACCATGCGGCGCTGTTGTATCTGGGGCATCAGCCGGGTGTGAAAGCGGTATTAACCGCCAGAGAAAATCTGCATTTTTTCCATGCCAGGCATGATGAGGAAGCTCTGTGGCAGGCGCTGGAAGAAGTGGATTTAACCGGTTTTGAAGACGTTGCCGTGGCTCAGCTTTCCGCCGGGCAACAGCGAAGAGTGGCGCTGGCGAGGTTATGGTTAAGCGATTCGCCGCTGTGGATCCTCGATGAACCGCTGACGGCGATTGATAAATCCGGCGTGGAAAAGCTGATGGCGCTTTTTAACCGCCATGCCGATAACGGTGGCGCGGTGATCCTGACCACTCATCAGGAATTACCTTCCGCTGAGCGCACTGTTCGCAAACTTCGCCTGACCTCTTCGGAGGTAGTCTGATGTTCTGGCGCGTCCTGATGCGTGAATTACGTATTGCTTTTCGAAGTGGTTCGGAAATTATTAACCCTTTGTGGTTTTTCCTGATCGTCATCACTCTGTTTCCGTTAGGCATTGGGCCTGAGCCAAAATTACTGGCCCGAATTGCTCCGGGGATTGTCTGGGTGGCCGCGCTGCTCTCTTCACTGCTGGCGCTGGAACGGCTGTTTCGCGACGATTTTCTTGACGGTTCACTGGAACAACTGCTGCTGTTACCTACGCCGCTGCCGATAACAGTGTTGGGTAAAGTCGCTGCCCACTGGGTGGTGACCGGTTTGCCGCTGCTGCTGCTTTCTCCGCTGGCTGCGCTGCTGCTTTCACTGGATTTTGCCAGCTGGTGCGCCATTGCGTTAACGCTGTTATTAGGTACGCCCACGCTGAGTTTTCTCGGCTCTATCGGGGTAGGGCTGACGGTAGGGCTGCGACGGGGCGGTGTGTTACTGAGTTTGCTGGTTCTGCCGCTGGCGGTGCCGGTGCTGATTTTTGCCAGTGCGGCGATCAATGCGGCGGGCATGGGATTACCGATTGACGGCTATCTGGCCATTCTGGGCGCGATGCTGGTGGGCAGTGCCACCCTTGCGCCTTTCGCGACCGCAGCGGCGCTGCGCATCAGCGTGCATTAACAAAATACTGATAAAAAACACCAGAACGCTTTTTCTTTATTTATGTGAGCAAAATAATAATGTGGAAATGGTTACACCAACTGGGCAAGCCCGATCGGCTGTACCGGATATGCGGTCAGCTGGTGCCCTGGTTTGCGGTGTCAGGCATCGCGACGCTGCTGCTGGGCTGGATTTGGGGATTTGGTTTCGCCCCGGCCGACTATCAGCAGGGCAACAGTTATCGCATCATGTATATCCATGTCCCGGCGGCAATGTGGTCAATGGGGATATACGCTTCAATGGCGATCGCCGCGTTTACCGGCCTGGTCTGGCAGTGGAAAACCGCCGATCTGGCCGCTGCTGCAATGGCTCCGGTTGGCGCAGTGTTCACCTTTATTGCGCTGATCACCGGGGCCGCCTGGGGTAAACCAATGTGGGGAACCTGGTGGATCTGGGATGCGCGCCTCACTTCCGAGCTGGTGCTGCTGTTCCTTTATATGGGCGTGATCGCGCTCTACAGCGCGTTCGATGACCGCCGCATGGCCGGTCGCGCGGCAGGGATCCTGATCCTGGTGGGGGTGGTCAACCTGCCGATCATCCACTATTCGGTGCAGTGGTGGAACACGCTTCATCAGGGCTCCTCCGGCATGCTACAGCAGGCCATTGATCCGAGCATGCGCTCACCGCTGCGCTGGTCGATTCTCGGCTACCTGCTGGTTTTTATCTCGCTGACGCTGATGCGCCTGCGCAACCTGATCCTGTTCACTGAACGCCATCGCCCGTGGGTGGCCGACATGGCAGCAAAAGGGGAGCGTAAAGCATGACACCAGCCTTCTCATCCTGGCAGGCCTTCTTCGCCATGGGCGGTTACGCTTTTTACGTCTGGCTGGCCGTGGCCTGCACGCTGATAGCCCTCGGCGGCCTGGTGCTGCACACCGTTATCCAGCGCCAGCGGCTGCTCGGCGAAATTCGCCAGCGTCAGTCGCGGGAGCGTCGCATCCGTGCAGCAAAAACAAAAAAAGTGGCGAGTAAGACAGGAGAGTTACAGTGAATACCCGTCGTAAAAATCGCCTGATGCTGGTGATAGCGGTATTAGTTGGCCTCGGGCTGGCCACTTCTTTGGTGATGTACGCGCTGCGTTCCAACATCGACCTTTTCTATACACCCAGTGAAATTCTGAACGGCAAGGGCGAAAACCATGAAAAACCGGAGCCGGGCCAGCGCCTGCGCGTCGGCGGCATGGTGATGCCCGGCAGCGTTAAACGTGACCCGAATACGCTGCAGGTCTCTTTTAAATTATATGACGCCAACGGCGTGATCAGCGTCAGCTATCTCGGCATCCTGCCCGATCTGTTCCGTGAAGGGCAGGGCGTGGTGGCGCAGGGTGTGCTGGAGGACGGCAACCTGGTCAACGCCAAAGAAGTGCTGGCGAAACATGACGAAAAATATACGCCGCCGGAAATTGAGGATGCGATGAAGCAAAATCATAAGGGGCCGCAGTCGGCTTACCAGACTTCTCCCCAGGGAGGCCAGTCATGATGCCGGAGATAGGCAGTTTCCTGCTGTGCCTGGCTCTTGCGCTGTCACTCCTGCTCAGTATTTACCCACTGTGGGGCGCCGCGCGTCAGGACCAGCGGCTGATGGGCCTGGCACGTCCGCTGAGCTATGCGCTGTTTGCCTGTATCCTTGGGGCCTTTATCGTGCTGGTGCATGCGTTTGTGGTTAACGATTTCAGCGTGGCCTACGTGGCAACCAACTCCAACACGTTGCTGCCCGTGTACTATCGCATCGCAGCCACCTGGGGAGCGCATGAGGGTTCTCTGCTGTTGTGGCTGTTGCTGCTCAGTACCTGGACGCTGGCCGTGGCGTTGTTCAGTCGCGGGATGCCGCTGGACTCCATTGCCCGCGTACTGGCGGTGATGGGGATGATTAACCTTGGCTTCCTGCTGTTTATCACCCTGACCTCCAACCCGTTTACCCGCTCGCTACCGGACTTCCCGATTGACGGCAGCGATCTGAATCCGATGCTGCAGGATATCGGCCTGATCTTCCATCCGCCGCTGCTGTATATGGGCTATGTCGGCTTCTCGGTGGCCTTTGCCTTTGCTATCGCTTCGCTGATGGCGGGACGGCTGGATACCGCCTGGGCACGCTGGTCCCGCCCGTGGACTACCGCGGCGTGGGTCTTCCTGACTATTGGTATCGTGCTGGGTTCTGCCTGGGCTTATTATGAGCTGGGCTGGGGCGGCTGGTGGTTCTGGGATCCGGTAGAGAATGCCTCCTTTATGCCATGGCTGGCGGGCACTGCGCTGATCCACTCCCTGGCGGTAACCGAAAAGCGTGGCACCTTCAAAGCCTGGACGGTATTGCTGGCGATTACCGCATTTTCGCTCAGCCTGCTGGGCACCTTCCTGGTGCGTTCCGGCGTGTTGGTTTCAGTGCATTCATTTGCTTCCGACCCCTCGCGCGGCATGTTTATCCTCGCCTTCCTGGTGATTGTTATTGGCAGCTCGCTGCTACTGTACGCCGTAAAAGGCAGCAAGGTCCGCAGCCGGGTGCAAAATGAAATCTGGTCGCGTGAGTCCTTCCTGTTGGGTAACAACGTTCTGCTGATTGCCGCCATGCTGGTGGTGCTGCTGGGGACGCTGCTGCCGCTGGTGCATAAACAGCTTGGCCTGGGCAGTATCTCCATCGGCGAGCCGTTCTTTAATACGCTGTTCACCTGGCTGATGGCTCCGCTGGCGCTGATGTTGGGAATCGGGCCTCTGGTGCGCTGGCGTCGTGATGAACCGCAGAAGCTGTGGAAACGTCTGGGCGTGGCGCTGGTGGGTACGCTGGTGCTGTCCATCGCGCTGCCATGGCTGATGCAGGACCGTATCGAAGCGATGACCGTGGTCGGTTTGCTGATGTCGATCTGGGTGATTTTCCTGACGCTGATGGAACTGCACGAGCGCGCCACGCATCGGCACAATTTCTTCACCGGGCTGCGCCATCTGTCGCGCAGCCACTGGGGTATGGTGCTGGGCCATCTGGGTGTTGCTGTGACGGTGATTGGCATTGCCTTCAGCCAGAATTACAGCGTGGAGCGCGATGTGCGCATGCGACCGGGCGATACGGTGGATATTCAGAACTATCACTTCATCTTCCGTGATGTGCATAACCTGCAGGGGCCGAACTACACCGGCGGCGTGGGAATTATTGACGTCACGCGCAATGGCAAACATGAAGCCACGCTGCATGCGGAAAAACGCTATTACAGCGTGGCGCACACCATGATGACCGAAGCGGCCATCAATGGCGGCTTCACCCGCGATCTCTATGCGGCGCTGGGAGAACAGCTGGAAGGGGACTCCTGGGCCGTGCGTATTTACTACAAACCTTTTGTGCGCTGGATCTGGTTCGGTGGCGTCTTTATGGCAGTGGGCGGCATCTTCTGTCTGTTTGACCCGCGTTACCGCTCACGCAAGAAAGCGCAAAAGGAACTGGCATCATGAATAAAAAAATCCTTTATATCCCGCTGGTACTGTTTCTGCTGCTGGCGGCTGCGCTGATGTGGCAGCTGACGCGCAACGCAAACGGCGACGATCCCACGCTGCTGGAATCCGCCCTGGTGGGCAAACCAGTTCCGGTCTTTAAGCTGGAATCGCTCGATCAGCCCGGAAAAATCTACGACCAGTCGGTGCTGACCGACGGCAAGCCCATTCTGCTGAACGTCTGGGCGACCTGGTGCCCGACCTGCCGCGCGGAGCATCAGTACCTTAATACTCTGGCGACGAAAGGCGTACGGGTGGTCGGCCTGAACTATAAGGACGATCGGGGTAAAGCCATCAACTGGCTGAATACGCTGGGAAATCCTTATGCGCTAAGCCTGTATGATGGTGACGGTATGCTGGGGCTGGATCTGGGCGTTTACGGCGCACCGGAAACCTTCCTGATCGATGGCAAAGGGATTATTCGCTATCGCCACGCCGGTGATATGAATGATCGGGTGTGGAACAGCGAAGTGAAGCCATTGTGGGATAAATACAGCAAGGGGGCCGGAGCTTGAAACGCTGCCTTATTTTGCTGGCCACGCTGCTACTCGCTTTCAGTGCGCTGGCTGACAATATTGATACCTATAAATTTTCTTCGGTGGATCAGGAGCAGCAGTACCGTCACCTGACCGGATCGCTGCGCTGTCCGAAGTGCCAGAACAACAGCATTGCCGATTCCAATGCGATGATCGCCGGGGATATGCGTCTTAAAGTCTACGAACTGTTGCAGAGTGGCCAGACGCCGGATCAGGTGAAAGCCTATATGGTGGCGCGTTACGGTAATTTTGTGACTTACGAGCCGCCGGTGCTGCCTTCCACCCTGATCCTCTGGGCCGGTCCGGCGCTGTTTGTCATTGTCGGCGCGCTGGTCATCATCCTGCGCAGCAGAAAACGTAAGCTCACCGGGTCCGATCTGGACACGGAGCAGCAGGCGCGGCTGGACGCGCTGTTAAAGAATAACGGGAAGCAATCATGAGTGGATTCTGGCTCACCATCCTGGCACTGCTGGTGGCCTCATGCGCGCTGCTGTTGATTGCCGGTGGCCGCAGGCAGCGTTCGGTGGCAGCCGATCGCGATGCGCTAAATAAATCCTTCTACCATCAGCGTCTGCAGGAGCTGGAGCAGGATGAAGAGCAGGGCGTTGTTGGCGAACGTCCGGAGATGATCCGCGAGCTGCAGCAAACGCTGCTGCTGGATATCCCGCAGGAAGAGCAAAGCGTTGAGCGCAGCATCAGCCGCTGGGTGCTTTTGCCTGGCGTTTTAGTGATTGTTCTTGTCAGTCTCGGCTTCTATTTCAAAACCGGCGGTTTTTCTCAGATCATGGCCTGGCAGCAGGTGCAGAGTGATCTTCCGGCCCTGCGTGCACAGGTGATGGATCCCAATGCCAAACCGCTGACTATGGAAGAGCTGGCGCGGCTGGGGCTGGGCATTCGCACCTCACTGCAGAACGATCCGCAGAACGTTAATGACTGGCTGATGCTGGGCCGTATTGGCATGGTACTGAACAATGCGGCAACCGCTACCCAGGCTTTCCAGCATGCCATGCAACTGGCACCCAACAATCCTGAAGTGAAGCTCAGCTATGCCGACGTGCTGACCCGCTCGCAGGATCCGGAAGATAACCGCCAGGCAGGCATCATGCTCAACCAGATGCTTAAAACCGATGGCAATAATCTTCGGGTGCTCAGCCTGTTGGCATTTAATGCTTTTGGCCAGCAGCATTACGCTCAGGCGATTGACGCCTGGCAAAAGATGTTACAATTGTTACCTGCTGGCGATCAGCGCGCGGTGATGATCCAGCGCAGTATCGAACAGGCAAAGACGGAGTCAGGCAAGCAGAACAGCCATCTCGGATTGACGGTACAGCTGGCTCCGGGGGCAGAAAAAATGTTACCGGCTGACGGAGTGTTGTATATTTCCGTTGCTGACGGCACCTCACCGGTTCCGGTGGCGGTGAAAAAACTGCCGTTAAGTCATTTTCCTTTATCGCTGACGCTTGATGACAGTAATGCCATGATGCCTGAGCGCCTGCTCTCCGCGCAGCATCAGGTTCAGGTGCGTGTGCGTATCTCGCGCGACGGCAGCGCCAATCCGCAGTCTGGTGACTGGTTTGGTCTGAGTGCCGTGACGCCGTTTGATGGTCATCAGACGCTGACAGTTGAGATTAACCAACAGCAGCCGTAAGCGTTTTATACTTCACTACAGGGAGACAGATATGAGCTACCGCGTGATGGGCGTTACGCTTGCCAGCGTCCTGCTGATCGGCTGTGCCAGTTCGCAGACGGCGGATCAGCCGCAGGGAAGGTCCGATCCGCTTGAAGGTTTCAACCGTTCAATGTTCAACTTTAACTACAACGTGTTGGATCCTTATGTGGTACGCCCTGTGGCGGTTGCCTGGCGCGATTATGTGCCAATCCCTGCCCGTACCGGGCTGAGTAATTTCCTTGGCAACCTCAGCGAACCGTCCACCATGGTCAACTACTTTGTGGAGGGGAAACCCTACAAAGCGATGATCCACTTTAACCGCTTCTTCCTGAACACCATTCTGGGGATGGGCGGCTTTATTGACGTGGCAGGGATGGCAAACCCGAAGCTGGCGAAAGAAGAGCCGCGCCGATTTGGCAGCACGCTGGGCAACTACGGCGTGGGTTACGGTACTTATGTTGAGCTGCCGGGCTACGGCAGTTTCACTCCGCGTGAAGATGTTGGTGGGCTGGTGGATGACCTGTATGCGCCGCTGAGCTGGCTGACCTGGTGGATGACGGCCGGTAAATGGGCGCTGGAAGGGGTGGAAACCCGTGCGCAGCTTCTGGACAGCGATGCCCTGCTGCGTAACTCCGGTGATCCTTATGCCTTTGCCCGCGCGGCTTATTTCCAGCGTCACGACTTCCTTGCCAGCGACGGCAAGCTGATCCCGCAGGAGAACCCGAACGCCGCTGCAATCCAGGGCGATCTCAACGATATCGATTCGAATTAACCGCCGCATCGATAAAAAAAGGCCTGTCATCTGACAGGCCTTTTGCATTTTTGTACCGGTATCAGAACTTGTAGTTAAAGTTCGCGCCGTACAGCCAGGCTTTACCGGTAGAGTTAAAGGTGTAAGGGCCTTCCTGAATAGTCACGTGCTGGCCATGCATATAAGAGATCCCCACGTCGACCGAAGCATCCTGGTTAAATGCGTAGGAGGCACCGGTGCTCAGCCACAGGCGATCCTGATCCGGGATGGCGATGGAACGCTGGTCAGCCGGAACCGGGCTGTCATCGAAGGCGATACCGGCACGGAAGGTCCAGTTATCGTCGTAGAAGTACGAGGTACCCAGCGCGATGCGGTAGGCATCCTTGTAGCTCTCATTCTTGTAGAACAGCGTCTGTCCGCTGCTGCCGGTGGCTTTCAGCTCCTGGAACTGACTCCAGCTGGTGTAGGCCAGGCTGTAGTGAACCGCCCATTGCGGTGCCACTTTATGATAGCCGGACACTTCCCACATCTCAGGCAGGTTCAGCGTCAGTGAACCCGGGATGGTGGAGCCGCCGGTGCCGTAAGGCAGGCCAAGGTTCATCGCCTGGTTAATCGGGTTGATGTAACCCGGGATGCTGCTCTTGTAGTCACCGTCAAAGTCGACTTTCACTTCGGAACGGTAGGTGAAACCGAAGCGGTTATCTTTATCCACTTCATACAGGATCCCGGCGTTCCAGCCGTAGCCCCACTCATTGCCTTTCAGGTGAGCAATCTGCGTATCCGCAGGCATGCCCAGCTGCTGGCCAGATTCACCGGCATAGCGTTCAATCTTGGCACGGGCATAAACGGCATCAAAACCTACGCCGAAGCTGAAGTGCTGATTAAGGCGGTAAGCGGTACTCAAATTAAAGTTCACGGTTTGCAGGTCAGTTTTGCCTGCATAAGGACCGGCGGCGTAATCATTATTAAATTCAGTCGCCAGGCCATAATTCGAGGTTGCGGACGCGCCGAGCCACCACTGATCGTTCAGGGGCTGAACATAATGGATATTCGGCACCCACTGTGTTGGCGCAATATTATCGGCATTCAGACTCTGACCAGAAGAGCTGGTGCCATCAATACTGACGTCCGGATCGATAAAGACGGCACCAACCGAGAACATCGGGCGGTCCATCAGGGCCATGGTCGCCGGGTTACGGCTGGCAGACGCTGCCGTATCACCCATTGCACCTTCACCGGAATAAGCACGGCCTAAGCCAATGGCAGAAAATTCATTAAGTTGAAAACCAGCCGCGAAAACGTTCGAAGAAACAAGTGCCACTGCCACTGCGAGTGCAGACTTTGCAAACAGGTTTTTATGGTTCATGACCACAACCTCATAATCTGATTTTTATTAACTCTGTTACATCAAGTAACAAGCGATCGAAGAGCTCAGGGGCTGAAATACGGCTAACAAATCAGACCAGTGGCCCCAGTATAGGTCTGACCTGTGAGGATGTTGCAATATTGTTTTATAAATATTTCTAAAATCATCCGTAAAAAGAGATCTTCTTAACAAAAACCTGCGCATACTAAGACACCGTGCTGAGTCTAACTTGTTTCAGATCAATTTTAACTGTGATATTCGTCACTTAGTGCAGCTTACTCAGCCGATTACCGGACAAGCAATTCGCTCCGGCGTAAACTGTGGAGAATGATTAATTGAGTGTCGGCGCGTCCTGCGCAGACAAACTGGAGGATCCCATGACTCATGCCATTAAAAAATGCAGCGCTAATGAAACCGCTGCCTGCTGCTGTGTGGATGTCGGTACTATCATGGATAACACCGACTGTACCGCTTCCTGGAGCCAACTTTACGCAGACCGCCAGCAGGCGGAAGCATCGCTGACCAGACTGACGGAGAAAGCCCGCCAGGTTGAATCCGAACCCTGCGAAATTAACGCGCGCTTCAGCGAACAGCCGGATGGCGTGTTGCTGACAGCAGATTTCACCTTCAGCTGCCAGGCTGAAACTATGATTTTCCAGCTCGGCCTGCGTTAATCCCCAATCAGTCACAGTGAGTGGGTTCCTCCCACTCACTGTTCCGCAAAGCGTGTTTGCTCTCGCATTTTTCTGTTCCTTCCCGTGCAAAATGTAAAAATCTGGTTAACACTGAACAGGTCAGACCTCTTTCAGGCAATGATGCCGTTTACCGATTTATGACAGGTGACAAGAATGCGCAAAGCGTTACCTTTGCAGACCGGACAGGGCGATCGCATCGCCATTACCCATGGCTTACGTACCCCTTTTGCCCGCCAGGCGACCGCGCTGCACGGCATTCCCGCCCTGGAGCTGGGCAGGATGGTGGTCAGTGAGCTGCTGGCACGCAGTGAAATCCCGCCGGAAGTTATTGAACAGCTGGTATTCGGCCAGGTAGTCCAGATGCCGGAAGCGCCGAACATTGCGCGGGAAATCGTGCTCAGCAGCGGTTTAAGCGTGCACACTGACGCTTACAGCGTATCCCGCGCCTGCGCGACCAGCTTTCAGGCCGTGGCGAACGTGGCGGAAAGCCTGCTGGCGGGCACCATTCAGGCCGGAATGGCTGGTGGTGCAGACTCCTCCTCGGTTTTACCCATTGGCGTCAGCAAAACGCTGGGCCGCGTGCTGGTCGATCTCAGCAAGGCCAGAACCTTCTCGCAGAAAATGAAACTGTTCAGCCAGCTGCGCCCGCGCGACTTACTGCCGGTGCCCCCAGCCGTGGCTGAATACTCCACCGGCCTGCGCATGGGCGACACGGCTGAGCAAATGGCGAAAAGCCACGGCATCACCCGAGAGCAACAGGATGCGCTGGCACACCGCTCTCATCAGCGGGCGGCCAGAGCCTGGGAAGAGGGCAAGCTGGCCGGGGAAGTGATGACCGCATTTGTGCCGCCGTGGCGTAACGCACTGGAAAAAGACAACAATGTTCGCGAGCAGTCCAGCCTGCAGGATTACGCTAAACTGCGTCCAGCCTTCGACCGCAAGCACGGTACGGTTACTGCCGCCAATAGCACGCCATTAACGGATGGTGCGGCTGCCGTAGTACTGATGACTGAATCCCGGGCGAAAGAGCTGGGGATTGTGCCGCTGGGCTATCTGCGTAGCTACGCCTTTACCGCGATTGATGTCTGGCAGGATATGTTGCTGGGGCCGTCGTATGCTTCCCCGCTGGCGCTGGATCGCGCCGGGATCACCCTGAACGACCTGACGCTGATCGACATGCACGAAGCCTTTGCCGCCCAGACGCTGGCGAACATGAAGATGTTTGCCGATGAGCGTTTTGCCCGCGAAGTGCTGAACCGTTCCCACGCGCTGGGGGAAATCAATGAAGAGAAATTTAACGTGCTGGGCGGCTCAATCGCTTATGGCCATCCTTTTGCTGCCACGGGCGCAAGGATGATCACCCAGACGCTGAACGAGCTGCGCCGCCGTGGCGGCGGGCTGGGATTGGTCACCGCCTGCGCGGCGGGAGGATTGGGTGCGGCAATGGTTCTGGAGGCCGAATAATGGAGAAGCAATCTGCATTTACGCTCAGCCAGCGGCTGGATAACGTTGGGGTGATCACCCTTGATGTCCCTGATGAAAAAATAAATACGCTGAAGGCTGAGTTTGCCGGGCAGATTAGGGCTGTGATTGCTGAAGCGCGGCGTAACCCGAACCTCGCCGGGCTGGTGATTATTTCCGGCAAGCCAGACTCCTTTATTGCCGGAGCGGATATTGCCATGATCGACTCCTGCACCTCGGCTCTTGAAGCAGAAGAGCTGGCGCGGCAGGGACAGGAAGTGATGTCGGAGATCGCCTCGCTTTCCGTGCCGGTGGTTGCCGCCATCCACGGTGCCTGTCTGGGTGGCGGCCTTGAACTGGCGCTGGCCTGTAATCAGCGGGTCTGCACGCTGGATGACAAAACCCGTCTGGGCCTGCCGGAAGTCCAGTTGGGCCTGCTGCCAGGATCGGGCGGCACCCAGCGCCTGCCGCGGCTGATTGGTGCTTCTGCTGCGCTCGATATGATCCTCACCGGTAAAACGCTGCGGGCTAAGCAGGCATTGAAAATCGGGCTGGTGGAAGACGCCGTTCCGCACGCTATCCTGCTGGAAACCGCGGTGAAAATGGTGCTGAAGGGGCGTAAACCCCGTAAGACATTACCGCTGAAAGAACGTCTGCTAAACGCGCCTGCCGGTCATGCGTTGCTCTTCACCGTTGCGGCAAAACAGACGCAGGCCAAAACCCGTGGCAACTATCCGGCCACGCAAAAGATTCTGTCTGTGGTGAAAACCGGTCTGCAGCAGGGCCGCAGCGCAGGCTATGCCGCAGAAGCCAAAGCCTTTGGGCAGCTGGCGATGACGCCGCAGTCTGCCGCGCTGCGCAGCATTTTCTTTGCTACCACTGAAATGAAGAAAGATCGTGGGGCTGATGCCGATCCACGAGAGATCAAATCCGTTGGAGTGCTGGGAGGAGGACTGATGGGCGGCGGGATCGCCTTTGTCACCGCCACGCGCGGCAAGCTGCCGGTACGTATCAAAGATATCAAGGCGGAAGGGATCAACCATGCGCTGAAATACAGCTGGGATCTGCTGAGCAAGAACGTCCGGCGCCGCAGGATGACGCCAGCACAGAGACAGCAGCAGATGGCGCTGATTGGCGGCGGAACGGATTATCAGGGTTTTCATCATCGCGATATGATGATTGAAGCGGTATTTGAAGATCTGTTTCTCAAGCAAATAATGGTCGCAGAAGTGGAGGCCAATACTCCGGAACAGACTATTTTCGCCTCCAACACTTCCTCGCTGCCGATAGGTGATATTGCCGCCAACGCGCAGCGTCCTGAAAACATTATCGGCCTGCACTTCTTCAGTCCGGTGGACAAAATGCCGCTGGTCGAGGTGATTCCTCACCACCGCACCAGCGCAGAGACCATTGCCACTACGGTGGCACTGGCGAAGAAACAGGGGAAAACCCCGATCGTGGTGGCAGATAAGGCCGGGTTTTATGTCAACCGCATTCTCGCGCCTTACATAAATGAAGCGATGCGCTGCCTGCTGGAAGGTGAACCGATTGAGACCATCGATCAGGCTCTGGTGGACTTTGGTTTCCCGGTCGGGCCGATTCAGCTGCTGGATGAGGTGGGTATCGACGTTGGCACGCACATTATGCCGGTGCTGGAGCAAGCCTGGGGCGACCGTTTCCGCGCACCGGAGGCCTTTGATGCGGTGCTGAATGACAACCGCAAAGGCCGAAAAAACGGTCGGGGCTTCTACTTATACGGCAGTAAAAAACCCGGCAGAAAAAAACAGGTGGATGCAAGCCTCTACAAGCTGCTTAACCTCACACCAAAAAGTCATTTGAGTGGAGATAATATTGCTCAGCGCTGCGTGATGATGATGCTGAATGAGGCGGCAAGAACGCTGGACGAGGGGGTAATCCGTTCCGCTCGCGATGGCGATATTGGCGCGGTGTTTGGCATCGGTTTTCCGCCGTTCCTTGGCGGGCCGTTCCGCTATATGGACAAACTGGGAGCGGAGCAGGTAGTGAATACATTAGAGCGGCTGATGCAGTCACAGGGCGATCGTTTTGCCCCCTGCGAGCGGCTGAGACAAATGGCCTCCGGCCAGGAAACCTTTTACAAATCGGTGGGTTTGCATAATAGCCACGACGATTCAGGGGGTTAGATTTCTTCCTCAAAAAAGGGAGCAATTGCACAGTTCCGGAAAGCGGTTATTTAGTAAACAATCGGTTGACTTGACTTCCGGCATTAGGGTACAACACAGCGTTCATTCACTGAATGAAGAGTCGGAAAGCGGTTTTTTCCGGCGTTTTTGTTTAACAACAGCGGTGCATTATGCAAGTTTTCATTATGCGTCACGGCGATGCGGCTTTAGATGCAGCCAGTGATTCTGTAAGACCTCTGACTCATTGCGGCTGTGATGAATCACGCCAGATGGCGAGCTGGCTTAACGGTCAGGCAGTGGATATTGAGCGGGTGCTGGTCAGTCCTTATCTGCGGGCTGAGCAAACCCTCGCAACGGTGCGCGAAGCACTGACGCTGCCGGAAGGGCAGGACGTTCTGCCTGAACTGACGCCGGGCGGCGATCCCTCGCTGGTGGCCTGCTATCTGCAGGTGCTGGCGAAAGAGGGGGTTAAATCGGTGCTGGTGATTTCCCACCTGCCTCTGGTGGGCTATCTGGTATCTGAACTCTGCCCGCAGGAAGCGCCGCCGATGTTCGCCACCTCTGCCATTGCCAGTATCGACTATGATGCTGATAACGCCAGCGGTAAACTTGACTGGCAGTTCAGCCCTTCCAGGCTGGCAAAAGCAATGTAGTTCTTCAGCGGGCCGGAGATACCGGCCCATCCTCCTAAGGCAGTTCCGGCGGTAGCCACTCTTCCACTTCAATCAGCACCAGCAGCGCGGCATCGCCGCCGAACAGCTTGGGTGCCTGATGAAAAGCCATCACCATAGGGTGCTGTGCCAGCCACAGCGGCGTTTGCTGTTTCAGCACATGTTTGCCATGGCCGTGCATCACGCTGGCACAAAAAATGTGCTCTCGACGGCAGGCAGCTATCAGCGCGCCCAGCTCATCCTTCGCCTGCTTCTGCGTTAAGCCATGCAAATCCAGGAAAATTTCTGGCGTATAGTCGCCGCGACGTAACTTCTTCAGCTCATAGTGACTGACATCACTGCGTACGTAACGCACCGGCCCGTCTTCGGCCAGCAGCGGCTGGAATTCATCGGAAAAGTAGTGGCTGGCATCCATTTGCTCGGAAAGTAGACGCTTTTGTGGCACTTCCGTGATTTTTTTGCGCACCGGTTTATGGACGATAGTGTCCTGAGTCAGCTTGCGGGTGCCGGTCATCAGTCCACGAAACAGGGCTTCATCCTCGGCGCTTAAAGGCTGTTTTTTACTCATCAGATTCTCCTTGCGGCACCGATTTAAGCAATAATTCCTTCAGTTTACCCCGACTTCTGCCACCAGTTAAACAAATGTCACCTTTTTAACGCAGCTGCGCTGAATTATCGTCAGCTTCATGGCAAACTAGCAGCCGAGTTAAGTTTGGCCTGTGGAGGGCACTTTGGACAAAATTTTCGTCGATGAGGCAGTCAGTGAGCTGCACACCATCCAGGATATGCTGCGCTGGTCGGTCAGCCGTTTTGCCGCCGCCGATCTCTGGTATGGTCACGGCACCGATAACCCATGGGATGAAGCTGTTCAGTTGGTGTTGCCCACCCTGTACCTGCCGCTGGATATTCCGGAAGATATGCGCACCGCGCGCCTGACTTCCAGCGAGCGCCACCGCATTGTTGAACGTGTTATTCGTCGTATTAACGAGCGAATTCCCGTCGCCTATATGACCAATAAAGCCTGGTTCTGCGGCCATGAATTTTACGTTGACGAGCGCGTGCTGGTGCCACGTTCACCGATTGGCGAGCTGATCAACGAGCGCTTCGCGGGGATCCTGCCACACGAGCCAAACCTTATTCTGGATATGTGCACCGGCAGCGGCTGTATCGGCATTGCCTGTGCCTACGCCTTCCCGGATGCGGAAGTTGACGTGGTGGATATCTCCACCGACGCGCTGGCGGTCACCGAGCAAAATATCGAAGCGCACGGCATGCAGCACAACGTCACGCCAATCCGTGCCGACCTGTTCCGCGAGCTGCCGAAAACCCCTTATGACCTGATCGTCACTAATCCACCTTATGTGGATGAGGACGATATGGGCGATCTGCCTGGCGAATACCGCCACGAGCCGGAACTGGGTCTGGCGGCAGGCAGAGATGGCCTCAAGCTGGCGCGCCGTATTCTGGCCTGCGCGCCGGACTATCTCAGTGTAGAGGGCGTACTGATTTGTGAAGTGGGCAACAGCATGGTGCATATGATCGACCAGTACCCTGACGTGCCGTTTACCTGGCTGGAATTTGCCAATGGGGGCGACGGCGTGTTTATGCTGACCCGTCAGCAGATCGTCGACGCACAGCACCACTTCAGCATTTATAAAGATTAAAGAATTCAGGAGTCATAATGGCAGGTAATACTATTGGTCAGGTCTTTCGCGTCACCACCTTTGGTGAATCCCACGGCGTGGCGCTGGGCTGTATCGTTGACGGCGTTCCTCCGGGCATTCCTCTGACGGAGGCGGATCTGCAGCACGATCTCGACCGCCGGCGTCCGGGCACCTCGCGCTATACCACCCAGCGCCGCGAACCGGATCAGGTGAAAATTCTCTCCGGCGTGTTTGAAGGCGTCACTACCGGTACCAGTATCGGGCTGCTGATTGAAAACACTGACCAGCGTTCGCAGGATTACGGTGCCATTAAAGATCTCTTCCGTCCTGGCCACGCTGACTACACCTATGAGCAGAAATACGGCCTGCGCGACTACCGTGGCGGTGGTCGTTCTTCCGCACGTGAAACAGCAATGCGCGTGGCGGCAGGCGCTATCGCCAAGAAATATCTTAAGATGAAGCACGGCATCAAAGTGCGCGGCTATCTGGCACAGATTGGTGATGTTGCCTGTGAGCTGAAAGACTGGGACCAGGTGGAACAGAACCCGTTCTTCTGCCCTGATCCGGACAAAATCGAGGCGCTGGATGAACTGATGCGTGCGCTGAAGAAAGAGGGCGACTCGATCGGTGCGAAAGTTTCGGTGATGGCAGAGCACGTGCCGGTGGGGTTGGGTGAACCGGTTTTTGACCGTCTGGATGCTGACCTGGCACATGCGCTGATGAGCATCAACGCGGTGAAAGGCGTGGAGATTGGTGACGGCTTCGAAGTGGTCAACAAGCGCGGCAGCGAGCACCGTGATGAAATCCGGGCGGATGGCTTCCAGAGCAACCACGCGGGCGGCATCCTCGGCGGTATCAGCACCGGCCAGGCTATTCTGGCAACCATCGCCATGAAGCCGACTTCCAGTATTACCGTGCCGGGCAAAACCATTAACCGCTTCGGTGAAGAAGTGGAAATGATCACCAAAGGCCGCCACGATCCCTGCGTCGGGATCCGCGCCGTGCCGATCGCCGAAGCGATGATGGCGATCGTGCTGATGGACCATTTACTGCGCCAGCGTGCTCAGAACGCTGACGTCCACACGGATATTCCCCGCTGGTAACGTGATGAAAAAGACCCTGATGGCGCTGGGTGCGCTGTTAATAAGCGCTTCCACGCTGGCCGCCACGCCGTGGCAGTCCATTAGTCAGCCGATAAGCGGCAAACCGCAGGCGATTGGCGCTTTTGCCAACGGCTGTATCATTGGGGCGCAGCCTTTGCCTCTGGACGCCACGGATTATCAGGTAATGCGCCAGGATCAGCGGCGCTACTTTGGCCACCCTGATTTGATCATGTTTATTCAGCGCCTCAGCACTCAGGTGCATAACCTGCAGCTGGGTGAAGTGCTGATCGGCGATATGGGGATGGCAGCAGGCGGACGGTTCAGCAGCGGCCATGCCAGCCATCAGTCCGGTCTGGATGTGGATATCTGGCTGCAACTGCCGAAAACGCGCTGGACTTCAGCAATGCTGCTCAAACCGCAGCCGCTGGATCTGGTCGCTGCAGACGGAAAAAATGTGGTGGCGCGGCACTGGCAGCCAGAGATTGACAGCCTGATTAAACTGGCGGCGAAAGATGACGATGTGACACGTATCTTCGTCAATCCGGCGATTAAAAAGCAGCTTTGTGCTGATGCCGGAGCCGATCGTGACTGGTTGCGCAAAGTGCGTCCGTGGTTTGGACACCGTGCACATATGCACGTTCGCCTGCGCTGTCCGGCTGGCAGCCTGGAGTGTGAGGATCAACCCGCACCGCCGCCGGGAGATGGCTGTGGTGCCGAGCTGCAAAGCTGGTTTGCGCCGCCAAAACCTGGCACCGGTGCGCCAGTGAAGCGGACACCGCCGCCGTTGCCGCCTTCCTGCCAGGCTTTGCTGGATAAACATCTGCTTTAGGGACTGAAGAATGGACTGGTTTGTTGTCAGCCCGCTGCTGGTCGGGCTGCTGTTTTTTGTGGCAATGCTGGCTGCATTCATTGACTCCATCGCCGGTGGCGGGGGATTACTGACGGTACCGGCGCTGTTGACGATGGGCCTCTCTCCGGCCCAGGCGCTGGCGACCAATAAATTACAATCCATTGGCGGCTCCTTCTCGGCCAGCCTCTATTTTGTCCGGCGTAAAGCGGTCAATCTGCGCGAGCAAAGACTGAATATCGCCATGGCCTTTATCGGCTCGGTGAGCGGCGCGGTGCTGATCCAGCACGTTCAGCCGGGCGTGCTGCGTCAGGTGCTGCCGCTGCTGCTGATCTCCATCGGTCTCTATTTTCTGCTGATGCCAAAAATTGGCGAAGAAGATCGTCACCGTCGCCTGCACGGTCTGCCTTTTGCGCTGGTCGCGGGGGGCTGCGTGGGGTTTTATGACGGTTTCTTCGGTCCCGGCGCTGGCTCCTTTTATGCCCTGGCTTTTGTCACGCTGTGCGGCTATAACCTGGCTAAATCTACCGCTCATGCCAAAGTTCTGAACTTTACCTCCAATCTTGGCGGCCTGTTATTCTTTATGTTTGGCGGCAAAGTCATCTGGGGGACCGGGCTGGTGATGCTGGTTGGCGCGATCTGTGGTGCAAGGCTGGGGGCGCGTCTGGTGCTCAGCCGTGGACAGACGCTGATCCGCCCGATGGTGGTGATAGTCTCTGCGGTGATGAGCGCCAAACTGCTGTATGACAGCCACGGCGCAGCAATAGCCGAATGGTGCCACCACCTTTTGGGCTGAGATAACCCTGGTGCGCCACGGATTTGGCGCGGTATTTTTTACAGAAGAAAATGAATGAGTCCTTCACACCATTATGAGCAGCTGATTGAGATTTTTGACCGCTGCTTTTTTGTAGATTTTCAGACGTGCCTGATTAAAGGCGACGACGAACCGATCTATCTTCCTGCCGATGAGGAAGTGGATTACCACCGCGTGGTGTTTGCTCACGGCTATTATGCCAGCGCGATGCATGAGATTTCCCACTGGTGTATTGCCGGTAGCGAGAGGCGTAAACAGGTCGATTTTGGCTACTGGTATTGCCCGGACGGGCGTGATGCTATGACTCAGAGCCAGTTTGAAGTGGTGGAAGTGAAGCCACAGGCGCTGGAGTGGATGTTTTGTGTTGCGGCGGGGTTTCCCTTCAACGTAAGTTGTGACAATCTCAATGGAGATTGTGAGCCGGATCGCATCGCGTTCCAGCGTAAAGTCCATGCTCAGGTAATGGTGCAGCTGGAGCAGGGCATTCCCGCCCGGCCAGCCCGTTTTATCGCTGAACTTTGCAAGTATTACTCAACACCCCCGCTGACTGCGGCACAGTTTCCCTGGCCGGAAGATCTGTGACCAGGGGGAATGGAACGGATAAGGAATTTTATGATCGATGAATTTGAAGCGCGTATCCTGGCCCTGATCGACGACATGGTGGAAAGCGCCAGTGACGACGAGCTGTTCGCCAGCGGCTATCTGCGTGGACATCTGACGCTTGCAGTGGCCGAGATTGAACAGTCCGGCGAGCACACTCCGGAAGCGCTGCAGATTCAGGTACAGAACAGCTTGCAGAATGCCATTCAGGCGGGCGAGCTTTCACCCCGTGACCAGGCGCTGGTGATTGGTATGTGGGATAATCTGTTCCTGCAGGCGCGTAAGTCAGCCTGAGGGAAGAGGGGAGAACCATGTTGTCAGTAAATCTGGTGCTGGCGTGGGGAACCTGGTCGTCTGTAAATCCGGGCCTGGTACAGGCAACTCTCGCCGCTCATAAAGACGCAAAATTCGCCATCCGTGGCAGCTCGACTCGCGCCGTATATGGCGCGAGACGCTTTATTCCCGGCCAGGGTTCCCTGTGCTCTAATCTTCGGTGTAGTCTGAAAACTTCAAAACTTCAAAACTTCAAAACTTCAAAACTTCAAGGCTCAGACTTTCGAACACCGGACCACTTAACTACTCAGTAATCAGATGGATAGCGAATCCTTTTTTCTGAACGTAAGTTTCCCAGAGCCGGACTCTAAGCTGTTTTCACTTCCTTTCCCTTCAGCAGTTTCCGCACCCAGTAGCGATTTGGATGGGTGGCTGCCAACGTATCCTTATCCAGTGGGATCGGCTCTCCGCACAATTCCGCAGCCAGCACTTCCGCCGCCAGCGGGCCGCTGCACAACCCTCGTGAACCGAGCGCGCCCAACACGAACAAACCTTTATGCACGGGTGCCGGTTTCGCTTCCTCTTTATGGTTTACCAGGTCGGCGTACTGTTCCAGCGTTTGCTGATAGTCCGGCAGCGGGCCAAACAGCGGCAGGTGATCGCGGGAGGCACAGCGCACGCCGACACGGGCGCTACCTTCACTGACGTCCACCTCGTGCGGCCATCCGGCTTCAGGCAGGCAGCGGATCAGTCGCTCGCGGTTTTCCTGCTGATCGTCTGTGCGATAAGTGGTGGCGCTGTCGGCGCGATGGTAGCTGGCCCCGATGCAGTGATGCTGGTTAGCCGGGTTAACCGGGGTGAGATAGCCGTCATAACAGAGCACCTGCTTCAGCGCGCCGAGGGCTGGTGTGGTAGGGATGTGGCTGACCTGACCGCTTACCGCATAGGCTGGCAGCTTCTCGCTTTGCACAAATGAGGTCAGCGCATGGCCGGTCGCCAGCACCACGTTGCGGTGAGTTTTAGCGGGAAGATCGGCAAAATGCAGCCGCCAGCCTGATGCATCCGGCATTGCTGCCTCTGCGTTATCCGGCATTGTGGCGGCAGGGGCAGAATGAGCCCCACCCGCGCTCAATGGCATCAGGGCATTCTCATCGCCGTCGATAAGTGCTTTCATCTCAGTCAGCGTATGCAACCAGTTAATTTTCAGTCCCTGCTGCTCTGCCAGCCGGAACAGAGCCGGGGTCAGCTGACCTGGCGAGAGCCAGCCGCCCTGTGGATAGGTGATCCCGCCACAGCCGGTTTCCACGCCACACAGCGCTTCTGCTTCCTCAGTATTTATCGCACAGGTAATCTCTTCCGGCAGCTGCATGGTCAGCATCCGGGCAATTTTGTCGCTGCTTTTCTCATTCCAGCCCAGTTGGGTAACGCCGCACCAGTCATGATCGAAGTCGACCGTCAACTGGTCATAAACCCGGCGGGCAAAGGTAAACGCGCTGGGGAAGAAGCGGCCCAGAGCCGGATCGTGATGATTGAGCAGGGGATAGAGCGCGCCCTGGCGGTTGCCGGAGGCACCCTGAGCAGGTTCATTATCGGCACAGTAAAGCGTGACATTTTTACCACGACGCAGCAGGGCAAGCGACAGCAGGGCGCTGGCAATGCCGCCGCCGATGATGGCGATATCATCTCCTTCTGCGGATGACCGTGCATACCAGGGTGCCTGAGCAGGCGTGCTGACAGCCTGTTCCATCACACCGGCAATCATGTCGCGTTTCGGGCCGAAACCTTTACGTTTCCCGGTGGTAAAACCAGCTTCCTGCAGACCTCTGCGCACAAAGCCCGCCGAAGTGAAAGTGGCCAGCGTACAGCCTTTGCGGGCCATTTTCGCCATGCAGGCAAACAGTTCCGGTGTCCACATATCCGGGTTTTTTGCCGGAGAAAAGCCATCAAGAAACCAGGCATCGACCTGCTGGTGCAGACTGTCATCAAAAGTGTGAATGAGCTGGTTAATATCGCCAAACCACAAGTCAAGCGTCACGCGGCCACCATCCAGCAGCAGGCGATGGCAGCCGGGCAGGGCAACCGGCCACTGTTTGCGCAGGGCCGCGGCATAGTCTGCCAGCTCTGGCCAGCTGGCATGCGCGCTGGCAAGGTCACTGACGTTTAACGGATATTTCTCACAGCTGATGAAGTGTAAACGCTGTAGCCTGGAGTCTGGTTGCGTGGCCCGAAAATCATTGAACGCCTGCCAGAGTGTCAAAAAGTTCAGCCCGGTACCAAAACCGGTCTCGGCAGTGACCAATAACTCTCGCGGATGTGTGGCAAACCGATCGGGCAAATTGTTGCCGCCCAGAAACACGTGTCGCGTCTCCTCCAGGCCGTTCTCATTGGAGAAATAGACGTCGCCAAACGCTCGGGATACAGGTGTACCCTGTTCATTCCAGCTCAGTTCAGCATGCTCGATCGGGGTTGTTTTCACGGCAGAAGCTCAGTTATCAGGCGGTGCCGCGATTGTAACGGTGTGGGCCAGCCCACGCAAATTTACAAAAGTTAACCGCTGATCGGACTTGTTCGGCTTACAACTGTAAGCTAAAGTGCCTGTCGAATCCTAATATAAGCAGTGAAAGAGGTATTGAATGAAACGTGCAGTGATTACTGGCCTGGGTATCGTTTCCAGCATTGGTAATAACCAAGGGGAAGTCCTCGCGTCTCTGCGTGAAGGACGCTCCGGCATTACCTTCTCTCAGGAGCTGAAAGATTCCGGCATGCGTAGTCACGTCTGGGGTAACGTCAAGCTGTCCAAAGACGAAATCTCCAGCCTCATTGACCGTAAAGTTCTGCGTTTTATGAGCGATGCGTCCATTTATGCTTATATCTCTATGCTGGAAGCGGTGAAAGACTCCGGCCTGACCGCTGAGCAATACCAGAACAACCCACGTGTGGGTCTGGTTGCCGGTTCAGGCGGCGGTTCGCCGTTCTATCAGGCAGCAAGCGTGGACGGCATGCGTGCTAAAGGTCTGCGCGGCGTTGGCCCGTATATGGTGACCAAAGCAATGGCTTCCGGCGTCTCTGCCTGCCTGGCAACCCCGTTCAAAATTCACGGTGTGAACTACTCCATCAGCTCCGCCTGCGCCACTTCTGCACACTGTATCGGTAACGCGGTAGAGCAGATCCAACTGGGCAAACAGGACGTGGTCTTTGCCGGTGGTGGTGAAGAGCTGGTCTGGGAAATGTCCTGCGAATTTGATGCGATGGGTGCACTGTCCACCAAATATAACGACACGCCAGAAAAAGCGTCCCGTACTTACGATACCAGCCGTGACGGCTTCGTTATCGCTGGCGGTGGCGGCATGGTTGTGGTTGAAGAGCTGGAGCATGCGCTGGCTCGTGGCGCGCATATCTACGCTGAAGTGGTGGGCTACGGCGCAACTTCCGATGGCGCAGATATGGTTGCTCCATCAGGCGAAGGCGCAATGCGCTGTATGCGTCTGGCGATGCAGGGTGTTGATACGCCAATCGACTACCTGAACACCCACGGTACCTCTACTCCGGTCGGAGACGTGAAGGAGCTGGGTGCCATCCGTGAAGTCTTCCCGGACAACACTCCGGCAATGTCTGCCACTAAAGCAATGACTGGGCACTCTCTGGGTGCGGCTGGCGTGCAGGAAGCGATTTACTCGCTGCTGATGCTGGAGCACGGTTTTATCGCGCCAAGCATCAACATCGACGAGCTGGATCCCGCTGCTGAAGGTCTGAATATCGTGACCAAACCAACCGAGCAGAAACTGAAGACTGTAATGTCTAACAGCTTCGGTTTTGGTGGCACCAACGCCACTCTGGTTATGCGTAAACTGGACGCATAAATTCTGGCGGGCCGGAGAAATTCGGCCCCTGGAAGTGAGATGCATCTGTGTTTCCGGGCGGGATATATTCCGCCCGGTTATCCTTCAGGTTTCTCTTTTCACCATCGGCCGCCGTTTTTCGGCAGACCGGCGACCACCAGATCGTAAGACTCCTCGACCAATTGCTGTACTAACCCTTCTGAAATTTGCTCACCCGCATAGATCGAAATCCAGTGGCGCTTATTCATATGCCAGGCCGCATGGATGCTGTCGTAGATTGCCCGCTCGAGCAGGGAATTCTCCGGGGCGCACTTGAGATTCACAATCCTTTCGCCGCGAACCTGAGCCATCAGCGCAAACATCTTCCCGCGCACCTTGAACACCTCATATTCCGGGCCGAAAGGATAGCAAAGCTCTGCCAGCGGCTGGGCCTGAGCGACTCTTATCGCCGTCTCCTGAATCTGTTTTCCGTCCATTGTTGCTGCTCTCTGTGCCAGGATCTGCCTTGCAGGCTAGCACATTACCCCTCCTGCATCATCTGGCGGTACTTCATATGGTCGTGATACATCTCACGGAATACGCGGTATTTCTGGTCGTAATAATGCTTGATCTCATTGGTCTGCGGCGTCACGGTTTTGCCGATGCGGCTCATGGCGTTCATCGCCTCCGGCAGTGAGTCGTAAAGCCCGGCGGCTACCGTGCCCATCATCGCGCCTCCCAGCAGCATCGCCTCACTCTCTTCCGGCAGCAGCATGGCGCAGCCGGTAGCGTTGGCATGCTCCTGCACGAACACCGGATTTTTAGTCCCGCCGCCGCTGGCCATAATGGTGTCTATGCTGTAACCGCTCTGATTCATCGTTTCGATGATGTGCCGTGCGCCCAGTGCTATCGCCTGAATGGTCGCCAGATAGTGCAGCGCCATATCCTCCGGCGTGCGCGACAGCTTCAGCCCGGTCAGAATGCCGGTCAGGTTCGGATTGGCGCGTGGGGAACGGTTGCCGTGGAAATAGGGCAGCATATGAATATCGCGGGTCAGGAAAGCGATCTTTTCCGGTTCGCCGGCCAGTTTGCGTAGCACATCATTCAGCATCTCATAGATGGTTTTGCCCTGCGCCTTGCCCTGTTCGCGCAGGCTGGCGTAGCAGGGATGGGACTGGATCATATGGTCAATCAGCGCACCGGTGGCCGACTGGCCGCCTTCGTTCAGCCAGAAATCCGGCAGTACCGCAGAGTAATAGGGGCCCCAGACGCCTTTGATAAAGCGTGCCTCGCGGGATATCGCCATATGACCGGTAGAGGTGCCGCCAATCAGCGCGATACGGCGGTCGAAGTCGGCGTGTTCTCCCGAGGCTCCGGCCGCGCCAAGCGTTCCGAGGCTTCCGGCATGGGCATCGATGATCGACACGCTGACAGCTGTACCGGGCAGAAGGCCCATTTCACTGGCGGCACGTTGCGTCAGGCCGTGGCCCAGCGGCTCGCCCATGGTTTTTACGTCGCTGCCGATTTTCGCTGCATCATGCTCAAGCAAATCTTCCAGCCCGATCTGGCGGAAGTAGCTGGCATCCCAGCTGTTCTCATGGCCCATATAGGTCCATTTGCACACCAGCGAACAAAGCGAGCGGGTTTCATCCTGTGTTGCCCGCCAGGTGAGAAAGTCCGGCAGATCGAACAGATGGCCGATATTCTGCCAGCTGTTGGGCATATGCTGCTCCAGCCACAGCAGTTTTGGTGTCTGCATTTCAGGCGAGATCACCCCGCCAACATAATTCAGCACGCGGTGTTTAGTGGCATTGATTCGTTCCGCCTGCACAATCGCCCGGTGATCCATCCACACGATAATATTCTGCTCGCTACGCCCGGATGGGCTGACCGTCAGCGGCTTGCCCTCTTTATCCAGAACCACCAGCGAACAGGTGGCATCAAAGCCGATGCCTTTAATCTGCACCGGATTGATGTTGCTCTGGTTCACCGCATCCCGTACCGCCTGGCAGACTGCCTGCCAGATATTGTCCGAGGACTGCTCGACAAAATCAGCCTGTGGCCGGAACAGTTCAATCTCCCGGCTGGCCTGGCCCATCATCCGGCCCTGCGGATCAAAAATACCCGCCCTGGCGCTGCCGGTCCCCACATCCACTCCCAGATAGTAACTTGTCATTGTTAGCCTCGACCGTCAGGTTCTGCGATTCTGCAACGCAATAAACAGGATAAGCACGCCGCCCCAGAGTGCCATGGTGAGGTAACTGCTCACCCCCAGCAGATTGAGCCCGCTCTCCAGCATTTGTAATACGATCAGTGCCAGTACCAGACCAATGACCCGGCCAAACCCGCCATCCGGGTTCACGCCGCCCAGTACAGAGGCCAGAATGGTGATCAACAGCCAGGACTCGCCGTAGCCCGCCTTGGCCGAGTTGAACATCGACATCATCAGCAGGGCAGCGCCCCAGCTGAGCAGGGCGGAAACCACATAGACGGTAATCTGCACTCTGGCTGTGTTGATACCGCTAAAGCGGGTGGCCTGCTCGTTCGAACCGAGCAGATAGATACTGCGGCCCAGCGTGGTCTGTTCCAGCAGCACCCACAGCCCGAAGGCCACCAGCAGAAACAGCAGCAGGGCAAAGGGAATGCCCAGGACATCCCCGTTGCCAAGGAACTGAATAAACGGCGGAAAGCCGGAAATCACTGCACCGTTAGAGATCAAAATATTCAGCCCGGCAATCAACGTCATGGTACCCAGCGTGGCGAGGATCGGCGATACACCCACCACGGCTATCAACAGGCCGTTAAGCACGCCAATCGCCACTGCCAGCAGCGCGCCAGCGAGCAGAGCCAGCAGCAGAAACTGCGGTCCGGGATGGGCAACAATGATCGCACCCATCAACAGCGAGCAGGCATTGGCGCTGGCAATGATTGACAGGTTGATGCCGCCAGTCAGCATGGTGATGCCCATTCCCAGTGCCAGCAGGCCCAGCACCGGCAGCTGGGTGGCGATAGACTGGAAATTGCCGAGGCTGAAGAAGCGGCTGCCCAGCGTCAGGGAAAACAGTGCCAGTACCACCACAATCATCAGCAGTTGCAGGCGGATAATCCGGTCGCCGGGTAATGCTCTGATTAATGTGCTCATGTCATATCCCCTTCGCCAGTTTGCGTTTTTCGTTCCATGCCGTGGCGCTGATACTCACCAGGATAACCAGCCCGCTGAACACCATATGCCAGTAGGAGGAGACGGCCAGCAGCGTCAGGCCATTCTGCAGGAAGGCCAGCAGCAGCACGCCCAGCAGCGTGCCGATCAGCGATCCCCGGCCGCCGGTCATGCTGGTCCCGCCCAGCACCACTGCCGCCAGCACTGTCAGTTCATAGCCTACCAGCGAGTTCGGTGCTACCGACTGCGTGGTCTGAGCCTGCACCACGGCAGCCACCCCTGCCAGCAGCCCCATATAGCCATAGACATAGAAGTGCAGGGTCAGCAGATTCATGCCGAGCCGCGAAGCCGACTCGCGATTGCCGCCCATTGCATAGATTTGCCGCCCGAGGCGGGTATAGCGCATCAGCACGCCGGTGAGGACAAATACCGCCAGCAGGCAGAACAGGGGCAGAGTGAGGCCATATTCATAGCCATCCGCAGCGGTAAAGGAGAACCAGTTGATGCCGTTCATAAACCAGTCCGGGAAGCCGTACAGCCAGGTTCCCTGGGTGTACCACACCAGCAGGCCGTAAAAGAGGTTCAGCGTGGCGATGGTAATAATGATGGCGGGGACGCGCAGGAAAAAGACCAGCACACCGTTGATCAACCCCAGCAGCAACCCGCATCCCATGGCGATGGCGAACACGCTGAAGAAGTTGCCGCCGTGCGCCAGCATGGTACTGGCCATGACGTACTGGGCAATAGCGGTCATCGCCGGGAATGAGATGTCGATCCCTCCGGCGATCAGCACCACAGACAGGCCGCAGGCGAGGATACCCAGAATGGCGTAACTGGTGGCGACGTCGGTCAGGTTACCCAACGTTAAAAACTCGCTGGTGCGCAGGCTCAACCCCAGCGCCAGTAGCAGGATCAGCATCCCCAGCCAGATCTCGTGGTGGCTGAGCAGATGACGCAATTTGTTATTCATTCACCACCCCGGCAATCTCTTCTTCGCGGCACTGATGCGGTGCGAAGCTGGCGATCAGCTCGCCCTTGCGCATCACCAGCACGCGGTGACTGTTGTACCAGGCTTCAGGGATTTCATCGCAAATCATCAGTACCGCCATGCCGGACTCGGCCAGATCGCGGGCGATGCGGTAGATCCCTTCTTTATTAGCGATATCCACGCCAACGGTTGGCGAGTCAAGGATCAGCACGCGTGGATCGGTTGCCACCCACTTGGCGATTGCCACGCGCTGGGCGTTGCCGCCTGACAGGGTCTGCACTGGCAACTGGCTGTCCGATACTTTGATGTTCAGTTCACGGATCAGGCTGGCAACCTGATGGCGGGCTTTGCCGCGGTCAAGCAGCCCGGCACGATTGCGCAGGCGGCTGAACACCGGTACCAGCATGTTATCGAAGATCGACTGCTGCATGATCAGTCCCTGGGTTTGCCGGTCTTCCGAGACGTAAGCAATACCGTGACGAATGGCGTCGCGGTTACTGTGCAGTTTCACCGGTTTGCCCTCCACGCGGATCTCGCCGCTGTCCGGCTGGCTCATGCCAAACAGGGACAGGCATAATTCGGTCCGTCCAGCACCCAGAAGGCCCACAACTGAGGTGATTTCCCCGCGTCTCAGGCTCAGGCTTACCGACTGATACTGGCCTTTCTTTGACAGGTTGTTCACTTCCAGCAGTGGCGTTTCGCTGCTGTCGGCGCGCTGCGGCAGATGGCTGAAGGCAAAGCGCTGCCCGGTCATCAGGAAGGCCAGCTCGTCGTTGTTCAGGTCGCTGGCCGGATAAGTGCCCACCAGTTTGCCGTCACGCATCACGCTGATGCGGTCAGCCACTTCCATCACTTCGTCCAGCTTGTGGCTGACGAACACCACGCAAATTCCGGCGGCTTTCAGTTCGTTGACCACCCGCAGCAGGCCATTGACTTCATGGCGGGTCAGCGAGGCAGTGGGTTCATCCATGATCACCAGGCTGGCATCGGCAGCCAGCGCCCGGCCAATTGCCACCAGCTGGCGGTCGGCGATCGACAGCTTTTCCACTTTGCGATCGAGGTCAAGTCGCACACCGATACGTTGAAGCGTACCGGCAGCCAGCTTGCGCATTGCCTTTCTCCGCACCCAGAAACCGCCACCTGGCAGATAGCTGTGCACTGCAATGTTCTCTGCCACCGTCAGGTTGGGAAACAGCGACAGATCCTGATAAATCACCTGGATACCGTAAAAGGCCGACAGTGCAGGTGTCAAATTGGGAAACAGCTTGCCGTCCATGCCAATACGTGCGCCTTTGTCAGGATGATAAACGCCCGAGATAATTTTAATCAGCGTGCTTTTGCCACAGCCGTTTTGTCCTGCCAGACAATGCACCTCCCCTTTATTCAGGGTAAGCGTGACGTTATCCAGTGCCCGGACGCCGGGAAAGGATTTGCTGATTTTTTCAAGAGAAATAAAGGATTGCGACATACTCTTTCCTCACCGGCGCGGGTGATTGCCGGTCAGAAAGACCGGCAGCACCGCTGGATCCACTCAGAAACCGAGCGTTTTGGCGTTGTCTTTAGTGACTTCCAGAATGCGGTTAAAGCGGATCACATGGTTTTTCATATCCACATCGGCTTTACCCATGCCGTCAATGGTCAGGTGGCTGGTAACCTGCTTGCCATCGAGGATTTGATCGGCCAGGTTAACCAGTGCAAAGCCCGCGTCTTTCGGGTCCCACAGCAACGCTTTCTTTATATCGCCAGAAGCCAGGTAAGGAGCAGCCTGTGCAGGCATGGCAATGCCCACTGCGGCAATCTTGTTCTTCGCGCGTTTGCTTTTCACTGCCTGACCGGCACCAATCGGGCCAAGGGAACCAAAGCCGATAATGCCTTTCAGATCAGGATAGGTACGCATCAGATCGAGAGTGGTGGCGTAGGATTTGTCGATGCTCTCCGCCACTGGCAGGCGAGAGGTGACTTCATGCATGTCCGGATACTTCTCTTTCTGATATTTGATCGCTGCATCAGCCCAGGCGTTGTGCAGCGGCACGGTGAGCGAGCCGACGTAGATGGCATAGCCGCCTTTACCGCCCATCGCGGAGGCCAGCTCATCCATATTTTTTTCGGCATATTTCTGGCTGTCGATGGTTTCCACATCCCACTGGCCGATCTGCTGATCAGGTGACTCATGGGTCAGCACCACGATCCCCTGGTCGCGTGCTTTTTTCAGCACCGGTTCCAGCACTTTAGCATCGTTCGGCACCACGATAATGGCATCGACCTTTTTGGCGATCAGATCTTCAATCACCTTCACCTGCTGTGCCGGATCGGGGGTGGAGCCACCAACCTGATAGGCATTGACATCGAGTTTAGTGGCGGCCTCTTTCACGCCAACTTCCATGCGGGTGAACCACGGAATGCCGGTAACTTTCGCCACCACCGCAATATCATGTTTTTCAGCCGAGAAGGACGGTGTTGACAGCAGCATGCACGCAGAAACCACACATGCATTCAGTAATGCGAGGTTAAATTTCATAGCAATACCTTTCAGTAGGGTGGCGGAAGAACCGCTAAGTTGCCCGCCAGGCCGCAGGCTTATAATCGGATAAGATGTGGTTTTGGCCACCGGAGCAAGATAGCAAGCGTTTTTGCGCTCAGCGGCAGGCTGGCTGGAGAAGTGTGAGATATGCCCGACAAGGTTAAATTTAATGATTTATATGGTTAATTTTTTATTAAAAAATAAACTGTTGTGGTAATTTTACATCAAATATATGTTTATATTTTGTTAAATTTAATTTTTTTGCCGTTTATTTTTAACAGTAAATGGATACAGGAAAGCCAGAGGGCCATTTTGCGCGTCATTTTTTGAAGCGGGGGCGCAAAAAATCGCAGAGTTGTGAGGATTATCGCATCACAGGGGCTGGAAGAGGCTCAGCGAAGGTTAATATCTGGTGGAAGAGTTACGTAATTCTCCTTCTTTTACCCGGTAGCGACTGAAATTTGCCTTAAGTTTACGACCATTCAGCCAGAGTGGTTGTGTTTGTAAGTGCGCAACGGGTATGGGCGCGATTGACGATCTGTCGGCTTTCCGCCAAACTTTCCGGCAATATTCTCTCCAGCGTCGTCACGATGTTGCGTAAGCGTTTAACGTTATCCAACGCACCCGGCCTGTTGTCCTGCAATGGGCATTGATGGGTGCGCTGTCTGGCGGCCCTTACGTTTTAACAAGGAGTTACGTGGCTTATGTCATCCACGACACAGCAACGACCAGTGCAGGCGACCACTGCACTGGCGAGTATTTCTTTTGCCGTTTTTTTAACTTATCTCACCGCTGGCCTCGCACTGCCGGTGATCCCTTTATTTGTTCACCAGGAACTGGGGCTTAACAATGTGATGGTGGGTGTGGCGGTGGGCGTGCAGTTTTTCGCCACGCTGCTGACCCGAGGCTACGCAGGCCGGCTGGCCGATCAGCGCGGCGCGAAGCGCTCAACCCTGCAGGGCATGCTGGCCTGCGCGCTGGTCGGGCTGGCCTACGTGCTGGCAGCCGTGTTGCCGCTGCCGGTGATGGCGAAATTTGCCCTGCTGGTGGTGGGACGTCTGCTGTTGGGTTTTGGTGAAAGCCAGCTGCTGACCGGGAATCTGACCTGGGGCTTGGGGCTGGTGGGGCCGAAACGCTCCGGCAAGGTGATGTCGTGGAACGGCATGGCGATTTACGGTGCGCTGGCTGCCGGTGCGCCGCTGGGGCTGCTGCTGCATGATCACTGGGGGTTTATGGGCATGGGCATCGCCACCATTCTGCTTCCTGCACTGGCGCTGCTGTTTAACTTCTGGGTGAAGCCGGTGCCGCCGCATGGTGGCGAGCGTCCTTCTCTGTGGAACGTGGTCGGCCAGATCCTGTCGCCCGGTTTTGCTCTGGCATTGCAGGGTACCGGTTTTGCTGTAATCGGCACTTTCACCACGCTCTATTTTGCCAGCCAGCATTGGGGAAATGCCGGTTATACACTGACCGCCTTCGGGCTGGCCTTTGTGCTGATGCGTATTTTCTTTGGCTGGATGCCGGACCGGCTGGGCGGCGTGCGGGTGGCGCTGTTCTCACTGGCAATTGAGGCGACAGGGCTGCTGGTATTGGGGCTGGCGACCAATGGCACAATGGCGCTGGCGGGCGCTGCGCTGACTGGCGCAGGTTGCTCGCTGGTCTTCCCCGCGCTGGGCGTGGAAGTAGTGAAACGTGTGGCACCGCAGGTGCGCGGTACGGCGCTTGGCGGATTCTCGGCTTTCCAGGATATCGCTTACGGCATTACCGGACCATTGACCGGTATTCTGGCGACTTCTTTCGGCTATGGTTCTGTGTATCTTGCCGGGGCGGTTTGTGCGGCGCTGGGTATTGCCGTCACGCTTAATTTCGCCAGAAGTCAGTAACGTAACCGGGCCAGTTTCTCTACTGCCTGAATAATCTCCGCCCGCTGCAGGGCGGAGAACCCCAACAGCCAGCCCTCCTGCTTTATTTCAGCAGCATACAAAGGAGATAATCGTGGCAGGATCAGCCCGGCCTTCAGCGCCTCGCCTGTTAACCTTTCTTCGCCGCCTCGTGGTAACGTCACCGTAAGTTGCAGCCCGCTGTTATGGCTGAGCGGTAGCAGCCGATTTCCCAGTTTGTTCTCCAGTTCTGCCAGCAACAAATCGCGGCGGCTGGCGTAAAGTTTGCGCATCAGTCGCAAATGCGCCTGAAAATGACCGTTGTTAATAAAATCGGCGGTGACCGCCTGCATCAGCTGTGCGCTGTGGCCGTCCATCACGCTCCGCAAACGGCAACAGGCTTCTACCAGCGACGGCGGCACCACCAGATAAGCCAGCCGCAGGGAAGGGAACAACACTTTGGAAAAGGTGCCGACGTAGAGCACCCGATGGTCTTCATCCAGCCCCTGCAGTGCGGGCATCGGCTGTTCGTCGTAGTAAAACTCGCTGTCGTAATCGTCTTCAATCAGCCAGAAGCCCTGACGCCGGGCATCAGTCAGCCACTGCAGGCGACGCTGCAGGCTCATGGTGATGCCGGTAGGGTACTGATGCGACGGCGTGAGATACACCAGTTTGGGTGACGCCTCTGCGGGCACCGCGCCCTGATCGTCCAGCGGAATGCCCTTTACCTCTGCGCCAGCGCTGATAAAAGCATTACGCGCGCCGTTGTAGCCAGGTTCTTCCAGCCAGACACTATCTCCCCGATCGCACAGCAATGTTGCCAGCATTTGCAGCGCCTGCTGCGAACTGGTGAGGATAATCACCTGTGCGGCATTGCAGCGTACTCCGCGTGACTGACCAAGGTAGCGGGACACCGCATCACGCAACTCAGGTAATCCCTGTGGATCGCCATAGCGCATCATCTCTTCCGGTGAGTGGCGCAGGCGCTGCCCAACCAGACGACGCCAGATATTTTGCGGAAAAGCCCGCAGATCTGGCGAACCGGCAGCAAAGGCCTGCGGGAAGAGGGGATCATGACAGCCGCCAGTAGCAACGATCTGCTTTCCCCGGGCGGAAAGCACTGGCAGGGCTGCCTGAGTGGGTTTCTTCACCCGGCGATCTTCTGGCAAAGCAATAGCCACGAAAGTGCCTTTACCAGTCTGGCGTAACAGGTAGCCTTCGCTCTCCAGCTGCGCATAAGCGGCTTCCACCGTGACCCTGGACAGTGACAAATCCCCGGCCAGCAGGCGGGAGGAGGGCAGTCGCTCACCCTTTTGCAGCGTTCCGCTGGCAATCAGCTGGCGCAAAGTGGCGCAGAGTTTTTCCCGCAGAGTCAGTGCCTGCTGAGAAGCAAAGAGTGGAATAAGGGGCACGGTGGTCAGCGGCATAATGGTCTTATCATCCGGTGGGAATGGGTATTATTGTTAAGGCCATTTCACCGTATCATCGGCTTGTACACTAATCAAAGGAGTTCACTGATGACTGCTTCCGCCGTTTTACAATTTCCGCCGCCTTCCGCACAGCAGAGTACCGTCTGGCTGCTGGATAAACTGGCTCATTACACTGATGCCTGGGATTTGGCCCAGGATCTGGCTAACGGCATTGCCGGGATCGTGGTGATTGATACCCGCCCGGCAGAGCAGTATCAGGCCGGGCATATTTGTGGGGCCGCGAGTTTTCCGCACCGCACCATGACTGCTGAAACGCTGGCCGGATTGGATCGGGAAAAGGTCTACGTTACTTACTGCGATGGGATTGGCTGCAATGGCTCAACTAAAGGGGCCTGGAAGCTGGCAAGTGCCGGTTTTCAGGTAAAAGAGCTGACTGGCGGGCTGGATTTCTGGCAGCGCGAGCGTCATCCGGTCACGCTGGGTACAGAAAAGGGGGAATGGCCGCAGACGACATTAACCGACTGCGGCTGCTGAAACTCAGAGGAAAATCCACATCAGGAAGGCGAGAAGCACCAGCACGGCAAAGGCGGTGAATACCGGACGGTTAACCAGCGGCTGCAGCACTGCAGGCACGTAACCGAACAGCGGCGCAACAATCGGCTGAGGATTGATTTCGTTATCTGCCAGCATCTGCTCACGCAGCCTTTCGGCACGCCGGGAGAACAGCAGGTTCATCAGATCCTGTGCCTGAATCGGGGTCAGTACGGCCTGTGGCGGTAGCTGGAAGCGCTGCTGGCTGGCATCTTCCAGCATCTTTTGCTCAGCGTGATCCGGCGGCACTTTTAGCGAAGTCAGCAGCATCGGCAGCGTTGGCGCGGCATGCTGGCTCAGCGTCTGACTGACCTGCAAATATTGAGTCATCAGCGGGAACAGGCGCGAAGGAATGGGATCGCCGCTGTGCAGATTGACCACTTTCAGCACCGCAGCCCACAGCCTGTCGGGTGGCTCACCGGTAGCCGCAGCCAGTCTGGCAATTTGCTGGTTCAGCGTGTGATGTTCGGCTGGCAGGAGCGAGCGGTCGGTAATGTGATTTTGCTGTGGCTGAGGAATCGCCATCTGGCCGTTCTGCAGCATGGTCAGCACCTGGCGCATCTGGTCCGGATTCAGCGAGCTGAGCACGGTATGGCCAAACTGCTGACGGATAAAGTCACTGACCGCCTGGCGATTATTTCCCTGGGGCAGCAGATCGCTGAGCTGCTGAAACAGCTGGCGGCTTGCATGAGTATTCTGCACCTGCGACAGGCGGGTATTGAGGAATTGCTCGGCAGCAGGAAAATGACGCGATAAAAGACCGGCATCATTTTTTACCCCCACTTCGCGACGTAATCCCGCCCAAAGTTCAGGAGATTTTAACGTGCTGAGCGACATGATTTTGACGATCAGCCTTTCCAGCGTGGTGCGCTGGGCAGGTGACAGCGGCTGATCTCCCGGGCCTGGGCGGACGGTGCCGGTTTTGGCATCTACCGCAGTACGATCGCCGGGAACTGGCGCACCGGGGCCACTTAGAGGTTGCATGGCAAAATCCTTAACTCATGGGTCAAAATCCGGGGCGCCGGAAAGGGTGATTCACTATGATAACAATCCCGCCCGGCGATAGGTAGAGGCCGGGGGGATGGAGGAGGAATTATTTTAGTCTGTTCAGACAGAAGGGTCAGGACGTCGACTGGCAGGCTGTTTTTTCAGACGCAGTGGCGTCCGCAGCCGCTGGGCAAGGAACACCCCGATCAAAGTGACGCCGCCGCCAATAAAGTGATAGCTGTGCAGCGTTTCATGCAGGAACAGCACGGCGATAATCGCGGTGAAAATCGGCGCCAGATTCATAAAGATAGTGGCGGTATTGGCACCCATCCTCATCACTCCCTGGATCCACAGGAATGGCGCAATAATCGAGGCCGGGATCCCGGCAAACAGCACCAGCGGAATGTTGTGCACGTTCAGCGACACATCCTTTGCCAGTAAAAAGTTAGGCAGCAGCAGCAGTACGCCAAAGATAATCTGCACATATAAGCTCTGCCAGTTTGGCAGCGTAATCGCCCAGCGTTTGGTCAGTACGCCATACAGCGCGTAGGAGGTTGAGGCCGCAAACATCATCAGCTCACCTTTTCCCAACCCGTGTGACAGTAATTGCTGAGGATCCCCCTGGCTGACCAGCCACACCAGCCCACCAAACGAGAGAATACTGCCCAGCAGGATACCCAGCGTCGGGGCCAGTCGCAGCTGCACAATGCTGATCAATACGGTCAGCAGTGGGATCAGTGCGTTCAGGATACCCATAAACAACGCACTTACGCTGTGCGCGGCGTAATACGCCAGGCTCTGATACAGCACCATGCCCAGCAGGCCGAGGATCAGCAGTTTCCACCATACCTGTTTAATCTGCTGACGATTGCGCCACACGCCCGGCAGGATAAACGGTGTCAGAGTCAGCAGGGCCAGCACCCAGCGGTAAAAGGAGATCGCTGCGGGATCGATCGCGCCTGCCGAAACTTTACTGACGATGGCATTGATCGACCAGATCAGCACCGCCAGCAGGGGAAACATAAAATTCATCAGATTACCTGGCTCAGAAAAGAGAGTGCGGGCAGTTTACGCTTGTCCTGTTCAAAACGAATAACGATAATCAGACAAAAATCTTCACGGACCGGACAGAATGATCCAGCAGATAACTTACTTCTCTCCGTATGACGCAAACAGTCTGCAATTTTTCTTTCGCTATGAACAGACTAACGCCAGAACAGAGTTTCTGCCCCATACCCACAGCTGGGGACAGGTAATCTTTGTTCAGTGCAATGTGCTGGAGATGAGAGTGGGCGACGAACGCCTGCTGACGCCCACGGCCATTCCTATCTGGATCCCGCCCGGAGTGGAGCACGCCAGCTATAACCACAAGCAGGCCCATTTCCGTACGCTTAATATTGCCGCTTCGTTATGTGATGCTTTGCCCCGGCGTGCCTGCCTGCTTAAAGTCAGCCCGATCGTGCAGGCCATCATTGATGATTGTGCAGTCCGTGAAGTGGAAGTGCCGGAAACTGAGGCGGACTGGCGGTTGTGCGAAGTGCTGATGGATCAGCTGAAGTGCGCGGAAGTGCAGGACAGCTACCTGCCCATTTCTGGCGACAAGATCCTGGCCCCGGTGCTGACGGCGCTGGAACAAAATCCCGCCGATAATACCACGCTGGCGCAGTGGGCTGCCCGTGTTTACACCACCGAACGCACCCTGTCACGCCGTTGCCAGAGCGAGCTGGGGATGACCTTCAGCGAATGGCGGCAGCGTCTGCGTTTTTTGCATGCTATCTCGCTGCTGGAACAGGGTAAATCGGTGAAGAACGTGGCGCTGGAGCTGGGCTACAGTTCCGCTTCGGCGCTGATCGTGATGTTTCAACAGCAGTCCGGCACCACGCCGGAGCGTTATCGCCGCAGCGCGTCGGTTAACGTCTGAATGACAGCACCTCAGGGTTATCCGGGCTGCCGGAATGTGGCAGAATACCGCCCCTCACTGTTATTACGCAGGAAACAGATTGTGAAAATCCTCGTTGATGAAAATATGCCTTATGCCCGCGAGCTGTTCAGCCGCACCGGTAACGTGGTTGCCGTGCCGGGCCGCCCGGTTCCGCAGAGCGAGCTGGATGAAGCAGACGGTCTGATGGTCCGCTCGGTCACTAAGGTTAACGCTGAGCTGCTGAGCGGAAAACCGGTGAAGTTTGTCGGCACTGCCACAGCCGGAACCGACCATATAGATGAGGCGTTTCTGCAGGAACAGGGAATTGCTTTCTCAGCCGCGCCAGGCTGCAACGCCATCGCCGTGGTGGAGTATGTTTTCTCCTCTCTGCTGCTGCTGGCAGAGCGTGATGGTTTCCTGCTAAAAGACCGTACCGTAGGCATCGTCGGCGTGGGCAACGTGGGCGGCAGGTTGCAGGCCCGTCTGGAGGCTTTGGGCATCCGTACCTTGCTGTGCGATCCTCCACGTGCCGACCGCGGTGATGAGGGGGATTTCCTGCCGCTCTCCACGCTGGTAGCCGAAGCCGATATCCTCACCTTCCACACGCCGCTTTTTAAACAGGGTGAATACAAAACGCTGCATCTGGCAGACGAAGCGCTGCTGAATGCTCTGAAACCTGGCGCCATTCTGATTAACGCCTGCCGGGGTCCGGTGGTGGATAATGCCGCTCTGCTAAAGGTGCTGGAGCAGCGCAGCGATCTTAGCGTGGTGCTGGATGTCTGGGAACCAGAACCGGATCTTTCTTTGCCGCTGCTGGCGAAAGTAGACATTGCCACCCCGCATATCGCGGGTTACACGCTGGAAGGTAAAGCGCGCGGCACCACTCAGGTTTATGAAGCCTGGACGGCATTCCTTGGCAAACCGGAGCAGGTCGCGCTTGATACGCTGCTGCCCGCGCCGGAATTTGGCAGCGTCACGTTGCACGGCGAACTGGACCAGCCAACGCTAAAAAGAGTGGTTCATCTGGTGTATGATGTGCGCCGTGATGATGCGCCACTGCGAAAAGTGGCGGCGATAGCGGGTGAGTTCGATCGGCTGCGTAAGAATTATCTGGAACGTCGCGAATGGTCCTCGCTGCAGGTGATTTGTGATTCGCAGCAGGCTGCTGCGCTGCTGGCTAAGCTTGGCTTCAACGCCGTTTTCCAGCCGGCTTCCTAAGGTTGTCATAAGGCAGGAAAGCTAAATTCAGATATCCATAAAGTGGGGCGAAGGAGTTCGCCTCTGCTGCAGGGGAGGCGTTTATTCCGCCCATGCCAGGAGATTCTGCCCCGTGTATTACGGGAAAAATTCTAAATCCCGGGCGGTGTCCTCACCGCCTTCTGTTTTTGTGTCATTGTCTGGAGTAAACCACCATGTCTGACGGCTGGAACATTGCGCTACTTGGCGCGACAGGCGCAGTAGGGGGAGCTGTACTGGAACTGCTGGCGGAACGCCAGTTCCCGGTTGGTGAGCTGTATTTGCTGGCGAGCGAACGCAGCGCGGGTGAAAACCTGCGTTTTGAAGGCAAAACGTTAATGGTCAACGACGCCAGCCAGTTTGACTGGTCTCAGGTGCAGCTGGCGTTCTTCGCTGCCGGGCGCGAAGCCTCGGCCCGTTACGCCGATGAAGCGGCAAACGCGGGCTGCCTGGTGATCGATAACAGCGACCTGTTTGCGCTGGAGCCGGATGTGCCGCTGGTGGTGCCGGATGTTAATCCGCAGGTGCTTGCTGACTACCGCAATCGCAACATCATCAGCGTGGCGGACAGCGTCACCAGTCAGCTGCTGTGCGCCATCAAGCCGCTGGTCGATCGGGCCGGTCTGGGGCGTTTGCAGGTCACCAGCCTGATTGCTGCCTCTGCCCACGGCAAAGCCGCGGTTGATTCTCTGGCGGGTGAGAGTGCCCGTCTGCTGAACGGTCTGCCTGCTGAAGAGACTTATTTTGGTCGTCAGCTGGCCTTCAATATGCTGCCGCTGCTGGCGGATGCTGAAGGCAGCGTACTGCAGGAGCGTCGGCTGATTGATCAGGTGCGCAAAGTGCTGCAGGACGAAGGTCTGCCAATTACCGTGACCACTGTTCAGGCTCCGGTGTTCTACGGCAACGCGCAGATTGTGCATATCGAAAATCTTCGTCCGATGTCGGCTGAAGAAGCACGAGAAGCGCTGATGCAGGCGGAAGACATTGCCCTGTCTGCTGAAGATGACTATCCAACTCAGGTTGGCGATGCTTCCGGCAACGTGCAGCTCAGCCTTGGCTGCGTGCGCAACGATTATGGGATGCCGGAGATGCTGCAATTCTGGTCAGTGGCGGACAATGTTCGCTTTGGCGGCGCGCTGATGGCGGTGAAAACCGCTGAGAAGCTGGTGCAGGAGTATTTTTACTGATGTCCGAAGCAGTCCTGCCGCAGCAGACCTTTAAACTGGCGCTCGGCATTGAATACGATGGCAGCCGTTATTACGGCTGGCAGCGGCAGCAGGAAGTCAGAAGCGTGCAGGAAAAGCTGGAAAAAGCCCTGTCGAAAGTGGCCGATCATCCGGTCAGCGTGTTCTGCGCCGGGCGAACGGATGCTGGCGTTCATGGCACCGGTCAGGTGGTGCACTTCGAGACCACTTCGCAGCGTAAAGATGCGGCCTGGACTCTGGGAGTGAATGCCAACCTGCCGGACGACATTGCGGTGCGCTGGGTAAAGTCAGTTTCTGATGAGTTTCACGCTCGTTTTAGCGCCACCGCGCGGCGTTACCGATATGTCATCTATAACCGGCGTCTGCGACCAGCAATCCTGCACGGTGGCGTTACGCACTTTTACCATCCCCTGGATGCGGAAAAGATGCAGCGCGCCGGGCAGGTTCTGCTGGGTGAGAATGATTTTACCTCATTCCGGGCCGTGCAGTGCCAGTCGCGCACGCCCTGGCGCAATGTAATGCACCTGAACGTCAGCCGTCTTGGTGCTTACGTGGTGGTGGATATCAAAGCCAATGCCTTCGTGCACCATATGGTGCGCAACATAGTTGGCAGCCTGATGGAAATAGGCTGTGGGAATCAGCAGGAGAGCTGGATGGCAGAGCTGCTGGCGGCAAAAGATCGCACGCTGGCAGCAGCGACCGCCAGAGCCGAAGGGCTTTATCTGGTCGCCGTCGATTATCCTGACCATTTTGATTTACCACGTCCGCCGATGGGGCCTCTGTTCCTCGCGGATTAAACCTGGCCTGGAGTATCAAGGAAATTTATATGGAACTGATTCACACCGTAATCGATTTTATTCTGCACATTGATGTCCATTTACAAGCGATGGTTGCGCAGTACGGCGTCTGGATTTATGCCATTTTGTTCCTGATCCTGTTTTGCGAAACGGGGCTGGTGGTCACGCCGTTCCTGCCCGGCGATTCGCTGCTGTTTGTGGCCGGTGCTCTGGCGGCCATTCCTGACAGTGCGCTGAACGTTCATGTGATGGTAGTGCTGTTGTGCGTGGCAGCCATTCTGGGTGATGCGGTGAACTATACTATTGGCCGGTTGTTTGGCGATAAACTGTTCAGCAACCCGAACTCGAAGATTTTCCGTCGCAGCTACCTCGATAAAACGCATCAATTTTACGAGCGTCACGGTGGGAAAACGATTATTCTGGCGCGCTTCGTGCCAATTGTTCGCACCTTCGCGCCGTTTGTCGCCGGAATGGGCAAAATGTCTTATCGCCATTTTGCGCTGTTCAACATGGCTGGCGGCCTGCTTTGGGTGCTGTTGTTCTCGTATGCCGGATACTTCTTCGGTAACCTGCCAGCAGTGCAGGAGAACATTCACTACCTGATTATTGCGATTATTCTGGTATCGGTTCTGCCTGGCGTGGTGGAAGTTTTACGCCACCGCCGTGCAGCACGGCAGCAGAAATCGCAGTAACTTTACGCCAGACCTCCTTCGGGTGGGCCTGAATATCGGGCGTTTAGTCGCTAAAAGCCCTTTGTATACTGCTGATGTAGTATACAAAGGGTATCAGAGAGCGGATTAAAGATTGATTTTCTCCATGAACTCTTTTTCCAATTCGTATTCTGATGTTAAACATGCATTTCTTTCTGCTATTTCAGCATCAGTGTTAAGCGAATCGTGTATTTTTACCTGACATTTTTTCTCAATGGTTTTATTCCATGAAAGACTTAAATCCAGAATTTCACTTTTTCGCTCCGGCATGTCTGTTGTTATTTTTTCAATGGTCTCATTTAGCGAATTTAAACTGTTTTTCATTTCTTTTTCTGAATTGTCATTGATAGCCTGTAACTGGCTCATTTCTGGTTCAGTAAAGGCAGCGTGCCCCCTGCTGAATAAATTAAACAGTGAAAAATAACATATTGGATCGTTTTTTTCATAGTGAATTCATCCTTCTGATAAATCTGTCATTAGGAACTCTTAGCCAAAGTGATTTGTCTGATAAAACTTTCCTGAACTCCCGGATATCTCCCGCATAGGCGGCACGTTGAATCAGCGCTCTGCTATCCGGTGTATAATCACCACGATATCATAAATCGATAAGGACTTCTTTTATTATTTCAGGAATGTTTTTCCATGCTATTTCTGGAGACGTATCTGGAATTGGATGGTATGTTTTGATTACATCTCTTTTCTTACATATTCTTTCTACATCTTTTTCCATTTCAGAATAGGTGATATTAAAAAGAGTGAGCTGTTGTAGTTCTGTTATTTCTGCGATTCTATCTCGATTCTTTTTAACAAATTGATAAGCTGAACATCCTTTCATCCCAGACCCGTTTGCAATAAGTTCAGACTGTTCTGCGCTTATTTGCGCTCTTTGTAAAATCATCAGAGAACTGATTTTTGTTCTTTTTCCCAGATCAAATCCCCTGCCAATAGTCACGCCAGATGCATTATTGCCACATGAAGAGCCCACGCCAGGCCAGTGTATTTTCCTTGAGTAGTCTTGGCTCGATTTAAAATCATTACCTTCTGCCCTGAACGTTAACAATCCTTTTTTAGGTTCCAGCATTTTCTCAATCTCCCTATTATGGTGACCAGCCTTACTTTAAATGTTCAGCTTTTATATATCCATATTTAAGTAAAGGGTATTGGCGAAGAGGATCACAAACACAGGATCTGATGCTAAACCCTTATGCTGTGGCGATTAGCGTCATTTAAAAGGTTGTGATAACACAACAATGAACAGGTAGCGTGAAGTTGTATATTATGGTGTAATGTTGCCTGTTTCTCAGGCGATAATCTGTGTTAAGTAACTGATTTAGCACAATAAACAACATAACAGGTCATCAATGAGCTGGATTGAACGAATTCTCAATAAGAGCACAATCACCCCCTCGCGCAAAGCCAGTATCCCTGAAGGGGTCTGGACCAAATGCGACAGCTGCGGCCAGGTCCTGTACCGCGCCGAGCTGGAACGTAATCTGGAAGTTTGCCCGAAATGCGATTACCACATGCGTATGCACGGTCGTGAACGTCTGCACAGTCTGCTGGATGAAGGCTCACTGGTTGAGCTGGGCAGCGAGCTGGAGCCGAAAGATTTGCTCAAGTTCCGGGATTCCAAGAAATACAAAGATCGTCTGTTAGCAGCCCAGAAAGAGACCGACGAGAAAGACGCGCTGATCGTAATGAAAGGCACGCTGCACGGTATGCCAGTCGTTGCCGCAGCGTTTGAGTTCTCCTTTATGGGTGGCTCAATGGGTTCCGTGGTAGGTGCGCGCTTTGTGCGTGCGGTTGAACAGGCCCTGGAAGACAACTGCCCGATGATCTGCTTCTCCGCATCCGGCGGTGCGCGTATGCAGGAAGCGCTGATGTCGCTGATGCAGATGGCGAAAACCAGCGCCGCACTGGCGAAAATGCAGGAGCGCGGTCTGCCATATATCTCCGTGCTGACCGATCCGACCATGGGCGGAGTGTCAGCCAGCTTCGCCATGCTGGGCGACCTGAACATCGCCGAGCCGAAAGCGCTGATTGGCTTTGCCGGTCCACGTGTTATCGAGCAGACCGTGCGTGAAAAGCTGCCACCTGGCTTCCAGCGCAGTGAGTTCCTGATCGAGAAGGGCGCTATCGATATGATCGTGCGCCGTCCGGTGATGCGCTTCAAGCTGGCAACCATTCTGGCGAAGATGATGAATCTGCCGGAGCCGCAGGAAGACAGCCTGACAGAAGCGGCGGCAGATGAAGCCCCACAGAGCCATGAGGCCTGACTGATGATGGAAAGGAGCGCAAGCTCCTTTCACTAATGAACCGTAACGTTGTGAACGGGACAAATGGATAATCTTCCTCAAGCCACGTCGCCTCTGGTCACGTGGCTTCATTATCTTGAGAATCTCCACACTCAAGCTATCGAACTTGGGCTGGCTCGCGTGCAGCGCGTGGCTACACGGCTCGACCTGTTAACTCCCGCACCTGTCGTTTTCACCGTCGCCGGTACCAACGGCAAAGGCACCACCTGCCGGACCCTTGAAACGCTGCTGATGGCGGCGGGCTATCGGGTTGGCGTCTACAGCTCGCCTCATCTGCTGCGCTATACCGAACGGGTGCGCATTCAGGGCGAAGAGCTGGCTGAAGCCGACCATACCGCCTCGTTTGCTGATATTGAAGCCGGACGCGGTGACACCTCTCTGACCTATTTTGAATACAGCACGCTTTCCGCGCTGTGGCTGTTTAAACGCGCCGCGCTGGATGTGGTGATCCTCGAAGTGGGTCTGGGTGGAAGGCTGGATGCCACCAATATTGTTGATGCGGATGTCGCCGTGGTCACCAGCATTGCGCTGGACCACACCGACTGGCTGGGGCCGGACCGGGAAAGTATCGGGCGCGAGAAAGCCGGGGTGTTCCGTGGTGGCAAACCTGCGGTAGTGGGCGAGCCTGAAATGCCGGAAACCATCGCTGAAGTGGCCGATACGTTGGGGGCAACCCTCCTGAAGCGTGGTCGCGACTGGTCATTCACCGTGGGTGACAACGACTGGTCGTTCAGCGACGGGCAGGGCACTCTGGCGGCGCTTCCGCTGCCGCAGGTTCCTTTGCCTAATGCAGCCACTGCGCTGGCTGCGTTGCGCGCCTCCTCCCTGAAAGTGGACCCGGCGGTAATTTACGGCTGGCTGGATAAGGCTGTTTTGCCCGGTCGTTTTCAGACTGTTGCAGAAGCTCCCCGGATAATCCTGGATGTGGCTCATAACCCTCATGCTGCGGCCTATCTTGCCGGGAAACTGAGCGAGCTGCCAACAACCGGCAAAGTGCACGCCGTAGTCGGCATGCTGCATGACAAAGATATTGCCGGAACCCTGGCCTGCCTGGCCCCTGAAGTTGACTGCTGGTACTGTGCGCCGCTGGAAGGCCCGCGGGGTGCCAGTGCGGGTGAGCTGATGGCGCATCTGCCGACGGCAGAGGCGTTCTCCAGCGTGCCAGAAGCATTTAATCATGCCTGCCAGCAGGCGCAGGCTCAGGACACTGTGCTGGTGTGTGGTTCGTTCCACACCGTGGCACACGTAATGGAAACGATGCAAACGGAGAACGGCAGTGGCAAGTAAGTTTCAAAACCGTTTAGTCGGGACCGTCATTATCGTGGCGCTGGGCGTGATTATTCTGCCTGGCTTGCTGGACGGTAAGAAAAAGCATTACAAAGAAGAGTTTGCTGCTATTCCGCTGGTGCCAAAACCGGGCGACCAGCAGGAAACGGATATGGTGCCGCCGGTGACCCAGTCGCTGCCAGCCCAGCCGCCAGAAGGGGCCAGTACCGCAGTGACAGGGCAGGATGGTGGCAATACTTCCCAGGCAGAGAGCGGTTCCACCGCGCCTCAGTCGGCTAATCACCCTACCGTCGTGGCTCCGCCGCCCATGCAGCCTTCCAGGCCGCAGCAGCAGAAGCCGGCAGAGAAACCTAAACCGGTTGAAAAGCCAAAGCCTGTTGAAACGCCAAAACCTCAGCCGAAGCCGGCAGAAAAAACGGTTGAAAAACCGAAGCCGGAACCGCAGCAAACGCAGCCTGCTCAGCAGGAGAGTGCGCCAGCCGGTCAGGCCTATGTTGTTCAGTTGGGGGCGTTGAAAAATGCCGCTAAGGTCAATGAAGTCGTCGCACAGCTGCGCCTGTCAGGCTACCGTGCTTTCACCGTGCCTTCCACGCCGGTACAGGGACAAATTACCCGCATCTACGTCGGGCCGGATGCTTCCAAAGCGAAGATGCAGGCAGCAGTCAGCGAACTGAAAGGCATTTCAGGGCTAGGCGGGGTGGTTAAACCTTACAGCGCCCGGTAGGTTGTCTCTATTAATGCAACAGCCAGAGCCTTTTCTGGCTGCGTTGTCCCCGGCCATAACGAGGGTCATCATTTATCGTTCTGGCCGGTTATCTGAAGTAAATCAGCCAATTGCTTCGGACGGTCAGTGCAGGTGCTGTACCGGCTGCCAGGGCGCGTAATTGCTGATTTTTTTTGCATTTTGTTTTAATTAAACTGGCAAAGGAAAACCCTACGCAAACGTTTTCTTTTTCTGTTAGAATTCGCCCCGAACTTAAGGCTCGTCTCCCTCTGTTGCATGGAGATAGTGCTGTTACAGAAAGAGGCGATCTTAAGGGCATTGTTGCTGGAAGAGTTCATGGTCTGGATAGATTACGTCATTATTGCGGTTATTGGTTTTTCGGCTCTTGTCAGCCTGATCCGCGGGTTTGTTCGGGAAGCTTTATCCCTCGTCACCTGGGGTTGCGCATTTTTTGTCGCCAGTCATTACTACTCCTTCCTTGCCGTCTGGTTCACAGGTTTTGAAGACGAACTGGTTCGAAATGGAATCGCCATTGCGGTGTTATTCATTGCCACGCTGTTAGTCGGGGCGATCGTTAACTACGTGATTGGTTCGCTGGTTGAAAAAACCGGCCTGTCGGGTACCGACAGAGTGCTGGGAGTCTGTTTCGGGGCATTACGTGGCGTGCTGATTGTGTCAGCCATTCTGTTTTTCCTCGATACTTTCACCGGCTTTTCCAAAAGCCCGGACTGGCAACAGTCTCAGCTGGTTCCCCAGTTCAGTTACATCATCAGGTGGTTTTTCGACTACCTGAAAAGCACGTCGAGTTTTTTGCCCCGGTAATCGAACCGGGGTTGCGGCTTATGAGGAAATGTCAATATGTGCGGTATTGTCGGGATCGCCGGTTTTTCACCGGTCAACCAGTCGATTTATGACGCGTTAACGGTGCTCCAGCACCGTGGGCAGGATGCCGCAGGCATCGTTACCATTGATGCATTGAATTGCTTCCGTTTGCGTAAAGCCAACGGCCTGGTCAGCGATGTATTTGAAGCCCGCCATATGCAACGTCTGCAGGGCAATATGGGGATCGGCCACGTCCGCTACCCCACGGCAGGAAGCTCCAGTGCTTCTGAAGCCCAGCCCTTTTATGTGAATTCCCCTTACGGTATCACTCTGGCTCATAACGGCAACCTGACCAATGCCCACGAGCTGCGTAAAGCGCTGTTCGAAACCGGTCGTCGTCACGTTAACACCACTTCCGACTCTGAAATTCTGCTCAATATCTTCGCGTCTGAAGTGGACCGTTTCCAGCACTATCCGCTGGAAGCCGAGAACATTTTTGCCGCTGTGGCAGCGGTGCATCAGCACGTGCGTGGCGCTTACGCCTGCGTGGCGATGATTATCGGCCACGGGCTGGTTGCCTTCCGCGATCCTAACGGCATCCGCCCGCTGGTGATCGGCAAACGTTCCCTGGCTGACGGCCGCACCGAATATATGGTGGCTTCCGAGAGCGTGGCGCTGGATACGCTTGGTTTTGAATTCCTGCGTGATGTCGCACCGGGCGAAGCAGTTTACGTCACCGAGAAAGGTCAGCTGTTTACCCGTCAGTGTGCAGAGAACCCGAAATTCAACCCGTGCCTGTTCGAGTACGTCTATTTTGCCCGCCCGGATTCATTCCTGGACAAAATTTCCGTCTACAGTGCGCGAGTGCGTATGGGCACCAAGCTGGGTGAGAAAATCGCACGCGAGTGGGAAGATCTGGATATCGATGTGGTGATCCCTATCCCGGAAACTTCCTGTGATATCGCGCTGGAAATGGCCCGCATTCTGGACAAGCCATACCGGCAGGGGTTTGTGAAAAACCGCTACGTTGGCCGCACCTTTATCATGCCTGGTCAGCACCAGCGCCGCAGCGCGGTTCGCCGCAAGCTGAACGCTAACCGCGCCGAGTTCCGTGACAAGAACGTGCTGCTGGTCGATGACTCCATCGTTCGCGGGACCACATGCGAGCAGATCATCGAAATGGCCCGTGAAGCCGGGGCGAAGAAAGTGTATCTGGCCTCTGCGGCTCCGGAAATTCGCTTCCCGAACGTCTATGGCATTGATATGCCAAGCGCCACCGAGCTGATTGCTCACGGCCGTGAAGTGGAAGAGATCCGCCAGCTGATTGGAGCCGACGCGCTGATTTTCCAGGATCTCAACGACCTGATCGAAGCGGTACGCGAAGAGAATCCGGATATCGCCCAGTTCGAATGCTCGGTGTTCAACGGCGTTTACGTCACCAAAGACGTTGACCAGCAATATCTGGAGTACCTCCAGTCGCTGCGTAATGACGATGCCAAAGCGCTGGCCCGGCAGAATGAAGTGGAAAACCTGGAAATGCACAACGAAGGCTGATGCCCTGAAGTGTGTCAGCAGGTATGATGGGCTGGAAGCGATTCCGGCCCATTTTTATTTCTGCCAGGGCAGGACAGAAACAGCGAAGGAGTATTATGAAACGACTCATAATCGGTATCTCAGGCGCCAGCGGCGTGATTTATGGCGTGCGTGCTCTGCAGGTTTTGCAGCAGCTGAGCGGGGTGGAAACCCATCTGGTGATGAGTCAGGCTGCGCGTCAGACGCTGGCGCTGGAGAGCGACTACACGGTGCGGGAAGTGAATGCGCTGGCCGATGTGGTCCATGACGTGCGCGATATAGCGGCCAGTATATCCTCCGGCTCTTTCAAAACCGATGGCATGGCAATCCTGCCCTGTTCAATGAAAACCCTTTCCGGCATTGTGCACAGCTACAGCGACGGGCTGCTGACCCGCGCGGCAGATGTGATCCTGAAAGAGCGCCGCAGGTTGGTGCTGTGCGTGCGTGAAACTCCCCTCCATGTTGGTCATCTGCGGATGATGACCACCGCTGCCGAGCTTGGCGCCATCATCATGCCGCCGGTTCCGGCCTTTTATCATCGCCCGCAAAACGTGATGGACATAGTCGATCAGACCGTTAATCGCGTCCTCGATCAGTTTGATATTGAACTCGACAAAGATCTCTTTACGCGCTGGCAAGGTGCATAACCCACCCTTAATCGCACCAAAATAGTGCGTCAATTGGTGCTGAATCGCTTTTCGTGCATGCCATGCACCAAAATGCGACATTGTTACCACTTTGTTACTTTAAACCTGCTATATATTCCCACGCCTGCCGGGTGTTTGCGCCCGGTAAAGGCGGACAGGCCCGTAAGCGCTGAGATGGGGCAGGCAGATGTAAAAGTGGCACGAAATCTGCACATGACATTTGCTGTTACTGCGCTAAACACACATCACGACTGAATAATAAAAGACCAAACTCGAGGGTAATCTATGAAAAAGCAGGTCCTGGCTCTTTCTCTGCTGCTGGCTTTGACCAGCGCCGGTAGCGCTTTTGCCGCCGTGCCAAAAACGCTGCGTATCGGTACCGATCCGACCTATGCCCCGTTTGAATCGAAGAATGCTCAGGGGCAGCTGGTTGGTTTTGATATCGATCTGGCGAACGAGATCTGTAAGCGTATCGAGACCAAATGCACCTATGTGGAAAGCGACTTTGATGCGCTGATCCCTTCCCTGAAAGCGAAAAAAATCGACGCGATCATCTCTTCGTTGTCGATCACTGAAAAGCGCCAGGAAGAGATCGCCTTCTCTGAGAAACTGTACGCGGCTAACTCCCGTCTGATTGCGCCGAAAGGATCAAAAATTCAGCCGACGGTGGAATCGCTGAAAGGCAAAACCATCGGTCTGCTGCAGGGTACCGTGCAGGAAACCTACGCCAATCAGTACTGGCGTCCACAGGGCATCACTATCACCCCTTATGCTAACCAGGACCTGGTGTATCAGGATTTGGCCGCGGGCCGTATTGACGCGGCATTCCAGGACGAAGTCGCCGCCAGCGAAGGTTTCCTGAAGCAGCCAGCCGGTAAAGAGTACGCTTTCGCTGGTCCGTCAGTGAAAGATGACAAAATCTTCGGTGTTGGCACCGGTATGGGCATGCGTAAAGATGATGCTGACCTGAAAGCAGCTATCGATAAAGCGTTCGATTCCATGCGTAAAGATGGGACTTACAACAAGTTAGCGAAAAAATATTTCGACTTTGACGTGTACGGCGGTTAACAATACCTGTCATGGGGGCCAGCCAGTCTGCAGACGGCGGCCCCCGTTTTGTACGCTACAGGCGGATAAAACACCAAGTTAATACCAGGACAGGAACACCCTATGCTGTATGGATATTCGGAAGTAATTTTTAAAGGCGCGATGGTGACTCTGGAGCTGGCACTCAGCTCCGTGCTGCTGGCCGTGATCCTTGGTTTAATTGGCGCCGGGGCCAAACTTTCCAGCAATCGCACGCTGGCACTGATTTTTGAAGGCTACACCACCCTGATCCGCGGCGTACCCGATCTGGTGCTGATGCTGCTGATTTTCTACGGGTTGCAGATCGCCCTGAATCAGATTACTGATATGCTCGGCTTCGATCAGTTTGATATTGATCCGATGGTCGCGGGCATCATCACGCTCGGTTTTATTTACGGTGCTTACTTCACTGAAACCTTCCGCGGGGCTTATATGGCCGTGCCAAAAGGGCAGATTGAGGCCGCCACCGCCTTCGGCTTCTCCTCCTCACAGACTTTTCGCCGGATCCTGTTCCCGGGCATGATGCGTTATGCGCTGCCGGGCATTGGCAATAACTGGCAGGTGATCCTGAAAGCCACCGCGTTGGTTTCGCTGCTGGGATTGGAAGACGTGGTGAAAGCAACGCAGCTGGCGGGAAAAAGTACCTGGCAGCCGTTCTACTTCGCCATTGTAGCCGGGGTGATTTACCTGATTTTTACCACGCTCTCCAACGGGGTGCTGTGGTGGTTAACGCGCCGTTACTCTGTGGGTGTAAGAAGGGCTGACTTATGATCGATATTATTCAGGAATACTGGAAAGCCCTGCTGTGGACCGACGGTTACCGCTTTTCCGGCGTGGCGATCACGCTGTGGCTGCTGATCATCTCCGTTGTGCTGGGTGGCTGCATGGCGGTGCTGCTGTCCATTGCGCGCGTCTCATCAATCAAAGCCGTGAGTTTCCCGGTGTGGCTGTTCACTTATGTCTTTCGCGGTACGCCACTGTATGTGCAGCTGTTAGTGTTTTATTCCGGTATGTACACGCTGGAAGTGGTGAAAGGCAACGAGTTGCTGAATGTCTTTTTCCGCAGCGGGCTAAACTGTACGCTGCTGGCATTAACGCTTAACACCTGCGCCTATACCACAGAAATGTTCGCGGGTGCGATCCGTGCGGTTCCCCACGGTGAGATTGAAGCCGCTCGCGCCTATGGTTTCTCCACCTTTAAACTGTACCGCTGCATCATTATGCCTTCGGCACTGCGCACCGCGCTGCCAGCTTACAGCAATGAAGTGATCCTGATGCTGCATTCCACCGCACTGGCCTTTACCGCGACGGTGCCGGATCTGCTGAAAGTTGCGCGTGATATCAATTCCGCCACTTATCAGCCGTTTACCGCTTTTGGTATCGCGGCCGTGCTGTATCTGATTATCTCGTATGTGTTGATTAGTCTGTTCCGCAAAGCGGAAAAACGCTGGCTGAAGCACGTTAAACCTTCATCAACCCATTGAGCAAAATTATGGCTGAAAACAAATTAAGCGTCACCGAACTGCATAAACGCTATGGCGAGCATGAGGTGCTGAAGGGCGTATCACTTCAGGCGAATGCCGGGGATGTGATCAGCATTATCGGTTCTTCCGGTTCAGGTAAAAGTACCTTCCTGCGCTGTATTAACTTCCTGGAAAAACCGAGCGAAGGCACCATCGCCGTCAACAACCAGATGATCAATCTGGTGCGCGATACCGACGGCCAGCTGAAGGTCTCCAATAAGGAGCAGCTGCGTGCGCTGCGCACCAGCCTGACGATGGTGTTCCAGCACTTCAATCTGTGGAGCCATATGACGGTGCTGCAGAACGTGATGGAAGCGCCAATTCAGGTGCTGGGCCTGAGCAAGGCGGAAGCGCAGGAGCGGGCAATCCGCTATCTGGATAAGGTGGGGATTGATGAACGTGCCCGCGCTAAATATCCGGTGAACCTGTCAGGCGGACAGCAGCAGCGTGTTTCCATCGCGCGTGCGCTGGCAATGGAGCCTGAAGTGCTGCTGTTTGATGAACCGACCTCCGCTCTCGATCCGGAACTGGTGGGTGAGGTGCTGAGGATCATGCAGAAGCTGGCTGAAGAGGGCAAAACCATGGTGGTGGTGACCCACGAAATGGAGTTTGCCCGCCACGTTTCCAACCATGTGATCTTCCTGCATCAGGGCAAAATTGAAGAAGAGGGGCCGCCGCAGGAGTTGTTTACTAATCCGAAAAGCACCCGTCTGCAGCAGTTCCTCTCCGGGGCATTGAAGTAATCCCGCCTTCACCAGGAGACGAGCCATTAGTCTCCTGGCTGCTTCAGGATCAGTAGAGAGATTTTTTGCATTGCTCAATCATTGCAGTTATTGAAGCAAATGCGTCAGGGTCGTTGCGAACGTAATAAAAATTAACGCTGGTTTGATCTTTACCAAAAGCCTGATCATCAATTGATGCGATATGTTCGCCATCTTTTCTGAATAAATTAAATCGTTTATCTCCATTCGAGAAAGGGTCATCTTCCCTTAATGATAAATTCCTGTTCAATGCTGCGCTGTCCAGGCAGTTTTCGATCTGGCGGGGATGCCCGTTAAAATAAGCTGTTTTCAGTTCCGGATGCAGTATGACCTGATCAAGATCGACACATCCGGTAAGAATGAAAAGTAGGGCCAGGATATTTACTTTTTTCATGATTAAGCCTTGCTGATAGCTGATTTGAAACTCTCCCGCTGCCAGAGCTTACATCACATCTTCCAGCGCTTCATTCAGCTGATACCAGCGGAAGGTGAATCCTGACTCCTCCAGCCGCCTGGGCAGCACATGCTGACCGCCGAGTACCAGTACCGACGATTCGCCCATCATCAGTTTGATGGCGCTGGCGGGCGTGCGCATAAAGGCCGGACGGTGCAGGGCATGCCCCAGCGTGGCGGCAAACTGTTCATTGCGCACGGCATACGGTGCCACCATATTGAACGGGCCGCGCAGGTTTTTGTTGTCCAGCAGCCAGAGAATGGCGTTGAGCATATCGTCCAGATGGATCCAGGGCATGTACTGTTTGCCGCTGCCTAAGGGACCGCCGATGCCAAGCTTAAAGGGCAGCTTCATTTTGCTCAATGCACCGCCTTCCTTTGCCAGCACAACGCCGGTTCGCAGCAGGCAAACCCGCGTTCTTTCACTTTCTGCTGCCAGCGCTAACGCTTCCCAATGGGCACAGAGCGTATGGGTGAACTCTTCATGCCCCGGATCGTCCTCGGTCAATGCCAGGTCCCCGGTATCACCGTAATAGCCCGTGGCTGAACCAGAGATAAAAACGGCCGGAGGTGACGTGCTGCCATTGATCAGCGCCGCCAGCCGCTCGGTGATCTGCCAGCGGCTCTCACAGAGCTGTTGTTTCTGGTGCTCTGTCCAGCGTTTGTCGGCGATCGGTTCACCTGCCAGATTGATCACTGCATCGATCCCGTCCAGATCTCGCTGCTGGTCGAGTCCTGACCACAGGTTGACCGTGTCGCCGAGTTTTTTTCGTGCGCTGACCACGTCGCGGGTGACCACGCTGACCCGGAAGCCACGCTGTAGCAGGCGGGGAATAAGGTGACTGCCAATCAGGCCGGTTCCGCCCGTGAGTAAAATGTGCATGTTGTCTGTCCTTAAGAGATGAAGTAAAAAAGCCAACAGCCCGCTATTCAGCTTAGAAGATGTTCGCAGGAAAGGCTGTGAAGTGCATCGATTCACCCTGCAGTGAAGCCAGAGATGCCAGATTCAGGCCGTTGCCCGGAAGGCTGTTCTGTATTGTCTGCCGGGTGCTTCAGAGAGATTGCCTTCCGGCCAAAAAGTGGGTAAACAGGATGCAGACACCGCCTTGTGAGGAACACAGGATGAACTATCCCAATGTTACGCTCTGGTCAGATGCCTGTTTTTTCAGTCCGTATGTGATGTCCGTTTTTGTTGCCCTGAGTGAAAAGGGGGTGCCTTTTTCCCTGCAGCATATTGACCTGTCCAGTCAGGAGCATCTGGCGCAGCCGTACAGTCAGATTTCACTGACCCGCCGCGTGCCCACTCTGCAGGTTGATGATTTCCTGTTATCAGAATCCTCCGCGATAGAAGAGTATCTGGAGGAGCGTTTTCCCGCGCCGGAATTTGAGCGGCTCTATCCCCGGGATCTGAAAAAACGGGCTAAAGCGCGTGAGATACAGGCCTGGCTGCGCAGCGATTTTCTGCCGATCCGTGAGGAGCGCCCGACGGAAGTGCTGTTCGCCGGAGACACTTTTGGCCCGCTTAGTGAGGCGGCGCAGCACTCTGCGGCTAAACTTATTGCTGCCGTTGAGCGCCTGCTGTCTGCAGGCCAGCAGAACCTGTTTGGAGAGTGGTCCATTGCGGATACCGACCTGGCAGTGATGATCAACCGGCTGGTGCTGCATGGCGATGCGGTGCCGGAAAGCGTGGCGGACTATGCTCATTTCCAGTGGCAGCGCGCTTCGGTTCAGCTGTGGCTGTCAGAATCCTCTAAGAGACCTTGTGAATGACACCGTGGGATTATAATTTTTCAACGGCCCGTGGCACACTGTGCGGGCAAGGGTAAACGAGCGCTGAGGCGCCAGAACATATAAGGGTTACGGATGGTGGAGCAAGACAGCGGCACGGAGTGGGTGGATATCGTTAGCGAAGATAACGAGGTTATTGCACAGTCCAGCCGTGCGCAAATGCGGGCACAATGTTTGCGCCATCGCGCGACCTACATCGTGGTTCACGATGGCATGGGTAAAATTCTGGTCCAGCGCCGCACCGAAATAAAAGACTTTATGCCGGGCATGCTGGATGCCACTGCCGGTGGCGTGGTGCAGAGCGGCGAGGAACTGCTGGAATCTGCGCGCCGTGAAGCGGAAGAAGAGCTGGGCATTGCTGATGTGCCGTTCGCGGAGCACGGCGTGTTCTACTTCGAAGATCAACATTGCCGAGTCTGGGGTGGATTGTTCAGCTGCGTCTCGCACGGGCCATTTGCCATGCAGGAAGAAGAAGTGGATGAAGTGTTCTGGATGACGCCGGAAGAGATCACCGCACGTTGTGATGAGTTCACCGATGACTCGCTGAAGGCACTCTCCCTGTGGCTCAGCCGTAATAACGAGCAGGGCCGCTCAGCGGCTGTTTCTCAGGCATAAATAACCGGCAGAGAAGGCTTCTCCGCGCAACTTAGCTGGTACAGATTGAAAGAGCTTCGTGTAATATACCCCAGTCAGAGCTGGTATTTCACTGAACTGGCCCGGTGATTGCGTTGAGGAATTCTACTTAAAATAAAAAAGGCCGCATAAGCGGCCTTTTCTGTCACTGACAGCGGGCTGTTTTACTGACCTTCAGCCTGTTTAGACTGAATAGCCGTCAGGGCGATGGTGTAAACGATATCGTCAACCAGCGCTCCGCGTGACAGGTCGTTGACCGGCTTGCGCATACCCTGCAGCATCGGCCCGATGGAGATCAGGTCGGCTGAACGCTGCACCGCTTTGTAGGTGGTATTACCGGTGTTCAGATCCGGGAAAATGAACACGGTGGCACGACCGGCAACCGGCGAGTTCGGCGCTTTGGATTTGGCTACGTCTGCCATGATCGCTGCGTCGTACTGCAGAGGACCGTCAATCACCAGGTCAGGACGTTTTTCCTGCGCGATGCGGGTGGCTTCACGCACTTTTTCCACGTCGCTACCCGCGCCGGAGTTACCGGTAGAGTAGGAGATCATCGCCACTCGCGGCTCGATGCCGAAGGCAGTGGCGGAATCTGCGGACTGGATAGCGATTTCGGCCAGCTGTTCCGGGTTTGGATCCGGGTTGATCGCACAGTCACCGTAAACCAGCACCTGCTCTGGCAGCAGCATGAAGAACACGGAAGAGACCAGCGAGCTGTTTGGTGCCGTTTTGATCAGCTGCAGCGGCGGACGAATGGTGTTAGCCGTGGTGTGAACCGCGCCGGAAACCAGACCGTCCACTTCACCGCGCTCCAGCATCATGGTACCGAGCATCACGTTATCTTCCAGCTGCTCCTGCGCGACCACTTCGGTCATGCCTTTGCTCTTACGCAGCTCGACCAGACGGGCCACGTAATTTTCACGCACCACTTCAGGATCGACAATCTCAATCCCTTTGCCCAGCTCAACGCCCTGAACGGCGGCGACACGCTGGATTTCGTCAGGGTTACCCAACAGGATACAGGTGGCGATACCGCGCTCGGCACAGATGGCGGCGGCTTTCACCGTGCGTGGCTCGTCGCCTTCCGGCAGAACGATACGTTTACCTGCCTGGCGGGCCAGCTCGGTCAGCTGATAGCGGAAGGCGGGTGGTGACAGGCGGCGGCTGCGCTCGGAGGCAGCAGTCAGCGACTCGATCCACTCGGAATCGATATGGCTGGCAACGTACTCCTGCACGCGCTCGATACGCTGGGTATCGTCGCTCGGCACTTCCAGGTTGAAGCTCTGCAGGCTCAGGGAGGTCTGCCAGGTGTTGGTTTTCACCATAAAGACCGGCAGGCCGGTGGCGAAGGCGCGTTCGCACAGCTTGCGAATTGGCTCATCAATTTTGTAGCCACCGGTCAGCAGGATCGCACCAATTTCCACACCGTTCATCGCCGCCAGGCAGGCCGCAACCAGCACGTCTGGACGGTCAGCCGAGGTTACCAGCAGCGAGCCAGGACGGAAGTGTTCCAGCATATGTGGCAGGCTGCGGGCACAGAAGGTGACTGACTTCACGCGGCGGGTCGCGATATCGCCTTCGTTGATTACTTCCGCATTCAGGTGGTGGCACATATCAATGGCGCGGGTGGCGATCAGTTCGAAGCTCCACGGCACGCAGCCCAGTACCGGCAACGGGCTGTTAGCAAACAGCTGCTTCGGATCGATATTTGCCACGCTGGCCTTGGTGGAGTCATCGAAAATTTCTGACAGATCCGGACGGGTGCGGCCCTGATCGTCAACCGGGGCGTTCAGCTTGTTGATGATCACGCCGGTGATGTTTTTGTTTTTGCTGCCGCCGAAGCTGCTTTGAGTCAGCTCGATGCGCTCTTTCAGCTGCGCCGGGGAATCATTACCCAGCGACATCACGAAGACGATTTCCGCGTTCAGCGTTTTGGCAATTTCGTAGTTCAGCGCGGAGGCAAACTGGTGTTTACGGGTCGGGACTAAGCCTTCAACCAGCACCACTTCAGCGTCTTTAGTATTCTCATGGTAACGCGCGATGATCTCCTCCATCAGCACGTCCTGCTGGTTAGAGCCCAGCAGCGACTCAACCCGGCTCATCTGCAACGGTTCAGCGGCAGGAATCGAGGAGTTCTTCCGGATGATATTGGTGGTCTGGTCAGGCGTATCGCCACCAGTACGCGGCTGGGCGATGGGTTTGAACACGCTCAGACGTACGCCTTTGCGTTCCATGGCGCGAATAACGCCGAGGCTGATGCTGGTAAGACCGACGCTGGTGCCGGTCGGGATAAGCATAATAGTACGGGACACGGTAAACCTCTCAGGTCATAACCTTCAATCGGTTATCTGTTTTGGTGTCGGAAAACAACACCGCCAGCTGGGCTGGCGGTGTTCATTACTTAAGCAGTCAGACGGCTGGCGTCCTGGGCGATAACCAATTCTTCGTTGGTTGGGATCACCAGGGCCGGTCGGGTGCCTTCTTTATTGATAAAACCGGATTTGCCGAAGCGGGCGGCCAGGTTGCGCTCGTGGTCCACTTCAAAGCCCAGCAGGGCCAGTTTATCCAGGGTCAGCTCACGCACCATGGCTGCGTTCTCACCGATACCGCCAGTGAAGATCACGCCATCCAGACGGCCGTCCATCAGCGCAGTGTAAGAACCGATGTATTTCGCCAGGCGGTGGCAGAACACATCCATAGCACGCTTCGCGTCCTCTTTGGTGGTGTAGTTATCTTCCACATAACGGCAATCGCTGGTCACGCCAGTCAGGCCCAACAGGCCGGACTCTTTGGTCAGCATTTTGTTAATGGCATCAACGCTCATTCCCAGCGTGTCATGCAGGAAGAAAATGATCGCCGGGTCGATATCACCGGAACGGGTACCCATCACCAGGCCTTCAAGCGGGGTCAGACCCATGGAAGTATCCACGCACTCGCCGTTACGGATCGCCGAAACGGAACCGCCGTTGCCGAGGTGGCAGGTGATGATATTCAGCTGATCCAGCGGCTTGTTCATGATTCTGGCTGCTTCGTGAGTCACGTAATAGTGGCTGGTGCCGTGTGCGCCATAGCGGCGAACGCCGTGATCTTTGTAAAGATGGTATGGCAGAGCGTAAAGATAAGACTCTTCAGGCATAGTCTGATGGAAAGCGGTGTCAAAAACAGCGACATTCTTGTCAGAAAGATGCGGGAAGTTCTTCATCGCTTCGTCAATCCCGATCAGGTGAGCCGGGTTATGCAGAGGAGCGAAGGAAGAAGCGTCTTTGATTCCCTGAATGATCTCCTGGTTGATAACGACTGACTTAGTCAGCTTCTCACCACCGTGAACAATACGATGACCTATTGCAGTGATTTGTGCAGACAGTTCAGGTTTTTGTGCCAGGATAGACTTAACGATGAAGTTAAGTGCTTCGCTGTGGGCTGCGCCAGCACCCAGTGCTGCTTCCTGCTTAGCGCCTTCAAGTTTCCATTTGATCCGTGCCTCAGGTAGGTGGAAACATTCGGCTAAACCGGAAAGGAATTCTTCACCGTTTGCCGGATCGATAATGGCAAATTTCAGGGAGGAACTGCCGCAGTTCAAAACCAAAACTAACTTACTCGACATGGAAGGTCCTATTGGTTAAAAGTGGTGAAAAAAAACTCAATCAGACTATCAGCGTAGCGCATGAAAGCTGGTACATTAATGATGAATATCATGCTGTCGGTAAATTTTGTCCGAAAGCAAAAAAAATCTCATAAAAGTGCTGTGATTTTTTGAATTCTGCCGTGTTGCCGGAGCACACTCCATCAGACTGGCAGCATGGTCATAACACCCAGACAACAATCGCGCACAGGATAACCAGTGTGCCCCTTAAAGACAAAATATTTTGAAAGATGTAAGGTAAAGTTGTTGAGTTACATTTTTAGTTTAATTTTTATCTTCGAAGTTGAGGTCAGCCATGGCTAATGAATCCGGCACTGTCGGTTGGTTTAAACTGTTCCAGCACGGACAGCATTATATGAAGACATGGCCTGTCGATAAGCGCCTCGCCCCAATGTTTCCGGAAAATCGGGTCAGCAAAGCCACCCGGTTTGCCATTCGCTTTATGCCGCCGCTGGCCGTATTTGCCATGAGCTGGCAAATCGCGCTGGGCGGGCAGCTGGGTCCGGCAGTGGCCACCGCGCTGTTTGCCTGCAGCCTGCCGATGCAGGGATTGTGGTGGTTAGGCAAGCGCTCGGTCACTCCTTTGCCACCTGCGCTGCTGAGCTGGTTCCATGACGTGCGCGAAAAGCTGCTGGCTGCCGGCCAGGCGCTGGCCCCGGTGGAAGGTAAGCCGACCTATCAGTCGCTGGCTGATGTGCTGAAACGGGCCTTTAAACAGTTGGATAAAACCTTCCTCGACGATCTGTAAGCAATCCGGGGGCTCACTGCTTACAGGTGAAAACCCGGTCTAAATCAAAGAAGCGTTTGTTTGCTGTGCCGAGTTAATGCTGGTTATGCGATCCTTGCGTCATCCCCCTAACTTTTATCTTGTCCTTATGACACAGGAGCGAATGATGGAAATGACCAACGCCCAACGGCTGATCCTCTCCAACCAGTATAAAATAATGAGCATGCTCGACCCGGATAACGCCGAACGCTATCGTCGCCAGCAAACCATCATTGAACGTGGTTATGGCCTGCAGATGCGCGAGCTGGACCGTGAGTTTGGCCAGCTAACTGAGGCGGTCTGCCGCACTATTATCGACATCATGGAGCTGCATCACGCGCTACACGTGTCCTGGACAAATCTGAAAGAGCCCTCCGCCATTGAAGAACGCCGGCTGGCCTTCCTGGGCTTTGATGCCGCGACGGAAGCCCGCTATCTGGGATACGTGCGGTTTATGGTCAATGTGGAAGGGCGCTACACCCATTTCGACTCCGGGACTCATGGCTTTAACGCGCAGACGCCGATGTGGGAAAAATATCAACGCATGCTGACCGTGTGGCACACTTGTCCAAGGCAGTATCATTTAAGTGCGAACGAGATCGCGCAAATTATCAACGCCTGAGAAGGAAAGCGCAGTGAAGTGTAAAGGTTTTCTGTTTGATCTGGATGGCACGCTGGTGGATTCATTACCGGTGGTCGAACGCGCCTGGGTTAACTGGGCTAAGCGGCATGATATCGCCGCTGATGAAGTGCTTAACTTCATTCACGGCAAGCAGGCTATTACCTCACTGCGACACTTTATGGCCGGTGCTTCGGAAGAAGCGATCCAGCAGGAATTCTTCGCGCTGGAAAGAATCGAAGCAGAAGATACCGATGGGATTGTTGCCCTGCCTGGTGCGTTACAGCTGCTTTACACGCTGAACAAGCTGGATATTCCATGGGCCATCGTCACTTCCGGTTCCGTGCCGGTTGCTTCGGCCCGCCGCAGGGCTGCCGGACTGCCTGAGCCTGAAGAGTTCGTTACCGCTGAGCGCGTGCAAAACGGCAAGCCTGCACCAGATGCTTACCTGCTTGGTGCGCAACTGCTGGAGCTGGAGCCGGAAGAGTGCGTGGTGGTGGAAGATGCAGCTGCCGGGATCCTTTCAGGCCTGGCAGCAGGCTGTCACGTGATAGCCGTCAACGCGCCTGCAGGTTCGCCGCGTCTGGAGGAGGTGGATATGCTGCTCAACTCGCTGGAAGAGCTGGTGATCCACAAAAATCCTGACGGCATGATTGATGTTCATCGAAAGCACTAAGATATGATTTAGCCCCGCATCAGCGGGGTTTGTTTTATGGCATTCTCTGTGACGTTTCCTCCCCGTACAGAGATCAATTGTGAACAAAGAACTGGTCTGGGTTATCAGCCTGTTAGTTATTGCCATTCTGCTTTTTATCAGCGGCAAACTGCGTATGGACGTAGTGGCGCTGCTGGTTATTGTCGCGTTTGTCCTCAGTGGTACGCTGACCTTGCAGGAAGCCACCATGGGCTTCAGCGACCCGAATGTCATCCTGATTGCCGCTCTGTTCGTGATAGGCGAGGGGCTGGTGCGCACCGGCGTGGCGCTGAAGATGGGCGAGTGGCTGATCAAAATGGCTGGCAGCAGCGAAACCAAAATGCTGGTGCTGCTGATGGTCACCGTTGCCGGACTGGGGGCGTTTATGAGTTCCACCGGGGTGGTGGCAATCTTCATTCCGGTGGTGATTGGCGTGGCCACCAAAATGAAAACTTCACCCGGACGGCTGATGATGCCGCTCAGCTTTGCAGGATTAATCAGTGGCATGATGACGCTGGTCGCCACCCCGCCAAACCTGGTGGTGAATAGCGAACTGTTGCGCGAAGGGCTGCAGGGTTTTGGGTTTTTCGACGTGACGCCCGTCGGGCTGGTGGCGCTGGTGCTGGGGATCGGTTATATGCTGGTGGCCCGTTTCTGGCTGGTGACGCCGGACAACCAGGACGTGGCAAAAAAGCGCGTAAGAAGAACGTTTCGCGATCTGATCCGTGACTATAAGCTGAGTGGCAGGGCACGCAGGTTAGCGGTGCGTCCGGGGTCGCCTTTGATCGGCCGGCCGCTGGATGACCTCCAGCTGCGTCAGCGCTTCGGTATTAACGTGGTGGGGCTGGAACGCTGGCGTAAGTTTCGTCGGGTGATGGTTCCGGTAACCGGCACGACCGAGTTTTACTCCCGCGACGTCCTGTTGATTGACATGTCTGCGGCAGGGATCGACCTGCGTGAGTTCTGCAGTGAAAACCTTCTGGAGCCGATGATCCTGCGCGGCGAATATTTCTCCGACCGTGCTCAGGACGTGGGCATGGCCGAGGTGCTGGTTATCCCTGATTCGGCGCTGCAGGGTAAAACCCTGCGGGAAATCGCCTTTCGCTCGCGCTTTGGCGTTAGCGTGATCGGCGTACGTCGCCGTGGCGAAGTGATGGAAGGGGCGCTTAACGATCTGGCGCTGGAGCTGGGCGACTGCCTGCTGGCGATTGGCGACTGGAAAAAAATCACCCAGTTGCAGCAGCAGAAGCGGGATTTGATTGTCCTGAACATTCCCGCCGAGGTGGATGACGTTGCTCCTGCCAACAGTCAGGCACCCCATGCTATCTTCTGTCTGGCGCTGATGGTGGCGATGATGCTGACCAACGAAATCCCCAATCCGATTGCCGCGGTGATCGCCTGTCTGCTGATGGGTAAGTTTCGCTGTATCGATATGGATAGCGCCTACAAGGCTATCCACTGGCCGAGCATTATTCTGATTGTCGGCATGATGCCCTTTGCGCTGGCGCTGCAGAAAACGGGAGGAGTAAAGCTGATTGTGGACGGGCTGATGGATCTGGCGGGAGGCCGAAGCCCGCATGTGATGCTGCTTTGCCTGTTTGTGTTGTGCGCCACAATCGGCCTGTTTATTTCCAACACTGCCACGGCGGTGCTGATGGCACCGATTGGCGTAGCCGCCGCTCAGCAGATGGGCGTCTCTCCCTATCCGTTCACCCTGATTATCGCGGTGGCGGCTTCAGCAGCCTTTATGACGCCGGTCTCTTCGCCAGTGAACACGTTGGTGCTGGGACCGGGGGGCTATCGCTTCAGCGATTTTGTGAAGATTGGCGTACCGTTCACTCTGCTGATTATGGTGGTCAGCGTACTGCTGGTGCCGGTGCTGTTCCCATTTTAAACGTTACAGTGATTCCTGGCTAATCTCATCCAGCGACAGGTTGAAGCTGGGGACAAACACCTCGACGAAGTAGTCCATCTCCGGGCTGTGGCGTGCGCTGAGGGTTTTCTCCAGCCTGGCTTTAGCCAGCTGAAACTCGTGGTTTCCCGCAGAAAGTTCTTCAAGACACTTCAGATAGGCGCACAGCGCATCAGCCTGTTTAACGATAGCCATCTCATCTTCACTGCGCTGGTGCTCGTCCAGCAGCGGGCGGTAAGCGTTGCGCAGTTCTTCCGGCAGCATCTCGATCAGCTTCAGCTGGGCAATCTTCTCTATTTTTTTATATTCATGGGCGATCTGCGCGTTGTAATACTTCACCGGAGTAGGCAGATCACCGGTCAGTACCTCGCTGGCGTCGTGATACATCGCCATCAGCGCGATTCGTTCGGCGTTAAGATTGCCGTTGAATTTCTGATTTTTAATCACTGCCAGCGCATGAGCGACCATCGCAACCTGCAAACTGTGTTCAGAGACGTTCTCGGTGCGTACATTGCGCATCAGCGGCCAGCGGTTGATCAGCTTCAGACGGGAAAGATGGGCGAAAAAATGGCTCTGATTCATGAGATGTGGTTTTCCTGTGGCAGGGAGAGCGGAGCCAGAATTCAGCTCCGGTCACCCAGTATAACCTTATCACCCTGCAAGATGCAGTACTGACGATTGCCCCGCTTACCGGGAGGCAGGGCGGTTACTGACGATAGCCTTCAAGGAAGCGGCCGAATTTGTTAATCGCCATTTCGAGGTCATTAACATGCGGCAGAGTCACAATGCGTACATGGTCAGGATAAGGCCAGTTAAAGGCGCTGCCCTGAACCAGCAGGACTTTCTCCTGCAGCAGAAAATCCAGCACCATTTTCTGATCGTCATGCAGGTTAAACTTTTTGGCATCGATTTTCGGGAACATATACAGCGCGCCGTCCGGTTTCACGCAGCTGACGCCAGGGATGTCGTTGATCCGCTCCCAGGCACGCTGGCGCTGTTCATACAACCTGCCACCCGGCACGATAAATTCGCTGATACTCTGGTAGCCGCCCAGTGCGGTCTGAATGGCATGCTGTGCCGGAACGTTGGCACACAGGCGCATTGAGGCCAGCATCTCCAGCCCTTCGATATACCCTTTGGCGTGTTTTTTCGGCCCGTTAAGCACCATCCAGCCCTGACGGAATCCGGCTACGCGGTAGGTTTTAGACAGACCGTTAAAGGTGATTGTCAGCAGGTCCGGAGCCAGTGTGGCAATCGAGTGATGCTGAGCCGCGTCGTACAGGATTTTGTCGTAAATTTCATCGGCAAAGATGATCAAGTTATGCTGACGTGCCAGCTCAACCACTTCCAGCAGCAGCTCTTTGCTGTAGACTGCGCCGGTTGGGTTGTTAGGGTTGATGATCACAATACCGCGGGTACGCGGCGTGATTTTGCTGCGGATATCATCGAGGTCCGGGAACCAGCCCGCCGACTCATCGCACAGGTAATGCACGGCTTTGCCGCTGGAAAGCGACACTGCCGCAGTCCACAGTGGGTAATCCGGGGCGGGGACCAGCATCTCGTCGCCGCTGTTCAGCAATGCCTGCATTGACTGAACAATCAGCTCGGAAACACCGTTGCCGATATAAACATCTTCCACGGTCATGTCGCGCATTCCACGAGCCTGATAGTGCTGAACGATGGCTTTACGGGCAGAGTAGAGCCCCTTTGAATCACAATAGCCCTGCGCACCCGGCAGGTTGCGGATCACATCGACAAGGATTTCATCGGGCGCTTCAAAACCAAACGGGGCAGGGTTGCCAATATTCAGCTTGAGGACTTTATTACCTTCTTCTTCCAGTCGCTTTGCTTCTTTTAACACCGGACCGCGGATGTCATAACAAACGTTATCCAGTTTGCTGGATTTATCAATTGGGGTCATTTTTTCATCCTTTGACTGAGCGCACCCGCCGTGGAAAATTGAACTCGCACAATGTACTCCTCCTGAAAGCGCTTTTGAAGTGGTGGTAGGGGCTTTAGCGCGATCCGCAGGCTTTGTCTGCTACTTATGACGCCATTTGGTAAAATCTGAAGGGCTGATGAGAGGCGTGATTGTCAAATGGTGCTTAATTGAGTGGTCGGAAAATGCACTTACTGGCAATATGCAGTTCTGAGTGGAAGGGCATAAAAATATGAACGGATCCGCCTTCTCTGTGGTCTGAGTGACACTGAATGATAAATTTTCGTGCTGACAGCGTGGTGATACGGCATTCGGTCTATAAAATCTTACTTTACTGATAAGAATAATCGGATTTAGGCTTAAAAAGTAATCGACAGTATGTCAGGATAATGTTCAGGGGACTTTGCACCGGGTGTGCAGGTTTCTCAGGCAAGATTTTCTCAACTTTTTTGCCGGGAATGTTAAGGTTAATTAATTATTATTCCGCTGTGATTACAGCGTTCTGGTCGTTCAATTTCTAATGGTTGTTTTACACTGACAGCACCGCGGGCTGGCATTGATTACCGGACTGCGGAGTTAATTGACCATTTCAACGCCACTTTCTGCAACTTATGGGTTAGTGCTGCGCGCATTAGTGATGTATCAGACGTAAGAACCTGTTGGCGGCTCACCTGCGAGTAAAACCGCAGAAATTATGGTCGCTGAGGTTGTAAGGTCTGCGAAGTAGAGTGATGCAGCAGGGACATGAATCCCTGCGTATCACGACATTATTATCGCTATATCTCTGATATGGCAGGTAATAACACCAGGGTAGCTGTTATTAAAAATCTTATAAAGTGAATAAAACATGACTAGTGCAAATCGTCCAATCCTGAATCTAGACCTCGATCTGCTGAGAACCTTCGTCGCTGTTGCTGACCTGAATACCTTCGCGGCAGCCGCGGCGGCAGTCTGTCGTACGCAGTCTGCGGTTAGCCAGCAAATGCAGCGTCTGGAGCAGCTGGTAGGCAAAGAGCTCTTCGCCCGTCACGGCCGTAACAAGCTGCTGACTGAACACGGCATTCAACTGCTGGGTTACGCCAGAAAGATCCTGCGTTTCAATGACGAAGCCTGTACATCCCTGATGTACAGCAATATCCAGGGCGTCCTGACCATCGGTGCGTCTGACGATACTTCAGATACCATTCTGCCGTTCCTGCTGAACCGTGTGACCTCGGTCTATCCAAAGCTGGCTATAGATGTGCGCGTGAAGCGTAATCCGTTCATGATGGAAATGTTAAACCAGGGCGAAGTTGACCTGGTGGTAACAACCTCCAGCCCGATGAACTTTACCTGGCAGGTTTTACGCACTTCTCCAACGCTGTGGTACTGCGCTGCGGACTATATTTTCCAGCGCGGGGAAGCTATTCCTCTGGTGTTGCTGGATGAGCCAAGTCCGTACCGTGACATGGCCATTGACCACCTCAATGAGGCGGGTATTCCATGGCGTATCTCGTATGTTGCTTCCACGCTGGCAGCCGTGCGTGCCGCGGTGAAAGCAGGCCTGGGTGTGACCGCCCGTCCGGTAGAAATGATGAGCCCGGAGCTGCGTGTAATGGGCGCAGCAGAAGGCTTGCCGGTTCTGCCTGATACGGAATACCTGCTGTGCCGCAATCCGGAAAGCGACAATGAGCTGGCGCTGGCCATCTTTAATGCCATGGAGTCGAGTAATGACCCCTACAACCTGACGGTTAACGCTCAGGATGGCACCTCCTTCTCGGATGAAGATGAGTGATTGTTTGCTGAAAACTGTTTGTATTAGTTGTTATATTTCAACTAATAATGAATGAATAGTCTCTGATAAAAAGCCTTTCAACGTTTTCTGCGTTGAGAGGCTTTTTTATTAAGCAACAGAGGCCATTTTCTGCGCCAGATTTTCCTCTTTTATATTCCCATTGTGGTAAAAATCACCACCTACTCTCAGCGGGCAACTTTACCGTGTTTATCGTCCCGCCCTTACGCACGTTGAATTGATTTTGCTCAACCCCTGCTGCTCATTTTTGTCTCATAAAAGACAAAAGTGTGTTCTGGATCAAAAAAATAACCCTGATAAGGGGCAGGAAAAGGGGGCAAATCCTGCGAGAATAGACATTGTTAAAACCGCGATCCATACAGGGAAATACCCGCTACACTTTATTCACAGGGTGAAACTGACTCGATTTAGCTCACTTTCTGCGCATCATATGTTAAATAAATGCTGCGGGTGTAAATTAATGTGTGGATAATTTTGTCAAAGTTGACAAAAGGTTATTGAAAGGAGTAAAAAACCCCATAAAATTGCTGCTTAATCAATAAAGACAGCAAAATTTATAAGGTTTTTTATTTTTCCCTTGAATCGTGTGGTGGGTAACCTGCCGGCTATCAGAGCAGGACGCCAGGCACCACGTTTTGAATTAAGCAGAGTGTATGTCAACAACTACCGAAGTCGTCGCTCATCACTGGGCGTTTGCCGTATTTCTGATCGTCGCCATGGGTCTGTGCTGCGCAATGTTGGCCGGAGCGTGGTTTTTGGGCGGAAAAGCCCGCGGACGTTATACAAATACACCTTTTGAATCGGGTGCCGCTCCTGTCGGGACCGCCAAGCTACGCATGTCTGCGAAGTTTTACCTGGTCGCAATGTTCTTCGTCATCTTCGACGTGGAAGCCCTCTACTTATACGCATGGTCGACCGCAATCCGTGAAAGCGGATGGATCGGTTTTGTCGAAGCCACAATCTTCATTTTGGTACTGCTTGCTGGTCTGGTTTATCTGGTGCGTATCCGCGCTCTGGATTGGGCACCTGCGCCTCGTCGCATTGTGGTCAAGCCAACCACTATTTCGCATTCCAAACGTCATACGCAGTAACAGCGAGGCATAAAGATGGACTATACACTCACCCGCGCAGACCCGAACGGTGAGAATGACCGTTACCCGTTGCAGAAACAGGAGATCGTCACCGATCCTCTGGAAAAGCACGTTAACCAGACCGTATACATGGGCAAGCTCGAACATGCCCTGCACGACATGGTGAACTGGGGACGTAAAAACTCTCTGTGGCCGTTTAACTTCGGTCTTTCCTGTTGTTATGTCGAGATGACCACGTCATTCACTTCGGTGCATGACGTGGCTCGTTTTGGTTCGGAAGTTATCCGTGCCTCGCCGCGTCAGGCTGACTTTATGGTGGTTGCCGGAACCTGCTTTACCAAAATGGCCCCGGTGGTTCAGCGTCTTTATGACCAGATGCTGGAGCCGAAATGGGTGATTTCAATGGGGGCATGTGCGAACTCCGGTGGCATGTACGACATTTATTCCGTGGTGCAGGGTGTGGACAAGTTCCTGCCTGTTGACGTCTATATCCCCGGTTGTCCGCCTCGTCCTGAAGCTTATATGCAGGCGTTGTTGTTGCTGCAGGAATCGATCGGTAAAGAGCGCCGTCCGCTGTCGTGGGTGGTGGGCGATCAGGGCGTCTATCGCGCCAATATGCAATCAGAGCGTGAGAGAAAGCAGGGTGAACGCATTGCCGTCACCAACTTACGCACACCTGACGAAATTTAAAGCTTGTTAATGGATGCGGCCTGACCGAGCCGGCGCATAAAAAACACAACACGCGCCCGGCCCATCCTGACGGCAATACTGAGTCACACACATGGTGAACGACTTATGACAGATTTAACCACGCAAGATCTCGCTCAGCCAGAATGGCAAACCCGTGATCACCAGGATGACCCGGTGATCGGCGAGCTGCGTAACCGTTTTGGGCCAGATGCCTTTACCGTTCAGCCAACCCGTACCGGCGTGCCGGTAGTCTGGGTTAAACGCGAACAGTTACTGGAAATTGTTGAGTTTCTGCGCAAGCTGCCGAAACCGTATGTGATGCTCTACGACCTCCATGGGATGGACGAGCGTCTGCGTACTCACCGCGCCGGGTTACCTGCCGCGGATTTTTCCGTTTTCTACCATTTCATTTCCATTGAACGCAATCGCGACATCATGCTCAAGGTGGCACTGTCTGAAAAAGACCTGCATGTGCCAACCCTGACCAATATGTTCCCAAACTCGAACTGGTACGAGCGCGAAACCTGGGAAATGTTCGGTATTACCTTCGATGGTCACCCACACCTGACGCGCATCATGATGCCGCAGACCTGGGAAGGGCACCCGCTGCGTAAGGACTATCCTGCGCGCGCCACTGAATTCGACCCGTTCGAGCTGACCAAACAGACCGAAGATCTGGCGATGGAGCAGATGACCTTCAAGCCGGAAGAGTGGGGCATGAAGCGCGGCACCGCCAATGAGGACTTTATGTTCCTCAACCTCGGGCCTAACCACCCCTCTGCGCACGGTGCTTTCCGTATCGTTCTGCAGCTGGATGGCGAAGAGATTGTCGACTGCGTGCCGGATGTGGGTTACCACCATCGTGGCGCGGAGAAGATGGGCGAGCGTCAGTCCTGGCACAGCTACATTCCGTACACCGACCGTATCGAATATCTCGGCGGCTGCGTTAACGAAATGCCGTACGTGCTGGCCGTTGAGAAGCTGGCCGGGATCAAAGTCCCTGAGCGCGTTGATGTGATCCGCGTGATGCTTTCAGAGCTGTTCCGTATAAACAGCCACCTGCTGTACATCTCTACTTTTATTCAGGACGTCGGTGCCATGTCTCCGGTGTTCTTTGCCTTTACCGATCGCCAGAAAATTTACGACGTGGTGGAAGCTATCACCGGCTTCCGTATGCATCCGGCCTGGTTCCGCATCGGCGGTGTGGCGCATGACCTGCCGAAAGGCTGGGATCGCCTGCTGCGCGAGTTCCTTGACTGGATGCCAAAACGTCTGAAGGCTTACGAACAAACCGCGCTGAAAAACTCCGTGCTGATTGGTCGTGCCAGGGGCGTTTCCGCTTACGGCATGGACGAAGCACTGGCGTGGGGAACCACCGGTGCCGGCCTGCGTGCCACCGGTCTGGACTTCGACGTGCGTAAATGGCGTCCGTATTCCGGCTATGAAAACTTCGACTTTGAAGTGCCGATTGGCGACGGCGTCAGCTGCGCGTATACCCGCGTGATGCTGAAGATGGAAGAGATGCGTCAGAGTATGCGTATCCTTGAACAGTGCCTGAAGAACATGCCGGAAGGCCCGTTTAAGGCCGACCATCCGCTGACCACGCCGCCGCCGAAAGAGCGCACGCTGCAGCATATCGAAACCCTGATCACTCACTTCCTGCAGGTTTCCTGGGGCCCGGTAATGCCGGCCAACGAATCCTTCCAGATGATTGAGGCGACCAAAGGGATTAACAGCTACTACCTGACCAGCGACGGCAGCACCATGAGCTATCGCACCCGCGTGCGCACGCCAAGCTTCCCGCACCTGCAGCAGATCCCTTCGGTGATCAACGGCAGCCTGGTATCCGATCTAATCGTGTACCTCGGTAGTATCGATTTTGTTATGTCAGACGTGGACCGCTAATTATGCACGATCAAAGAATTGCGATCGAAACGATCGAAGACAACGCGACTTTTGTGCTTAGTACGTTTGAACATGACGCCATTGAGCATGAAAAGCACCATTACGAAGATGCCCGTGCGGCGTCGATCGAAGCGCTGAAAATCGTCCAGAAGCAGCGCGGTTGGGTGCCGGATGGCGCCATCAACGCCATCGCTGAAGTGCTGGGTATCCCGGCCAGCGACGTGGAAGGCGTGGCTACATTCTACAGCCAGATCTTCCGTCAGCCGGTGGGTCGCCATGTGATCCGTTACTGTGACAGCGTGGTGTGCCACATCACCGGTTTCCAGGGCATTCAGGCCGCGCTGGAAGAGAACCTGAAGATCAAACCAGGCCAGACCACGGCAGATGGCCGCTTTACGCTGCTGCCAACCTGCTGCCTCGGTAACTGTGACAAAGGCCCGACGATGATGGTGGATGAAGACACTCATGTACATCTGACGCCGGAAAACATCGTCAATTTACTGGAGCAGTATCAATGACATTCAAACAGATCATTCGTACTGCGGAGATGCATCCGCTGACCTGGCGTCTGCGTGATGACAAACAGCCGGTATTCTTCGACGAATATCGCAGTAAAAACGGCTATGCCGGTGCCGACAAAGCCCTGAAGACCATGTCGCAGGATGAAATCGTGGCGGCGGTGAAAGATTCCGGTCTGAAAGGCCGCGGTGGTGCGGGTTTCTCCACCGGCCTGAAGTGGAGTCTGATGCCGAAAGACGAATCCATGAACATCCGTTACCTGCTGTGTAACGCCGATGAGATGGAGCCGGGCACCTATAAAGACCGTCTGCTGATGGAACAGATGCCGCATCAGCTGGTGGAAGGGATGCTGATCAGCGCCTTTGCCCTGAAAGCTTACCGTGGCTACATCTTCCTGCGTGGCGAATACATTGAAGCCGCCGTTAACCTGCGTCGTGCTATTGCTGAAGCCACTGAAGCGGGCTACCTGGGCAAAAACATCCTCGGAACCGGTTTTGACTTCGAGCTGATTGTTCACACCGGTGCCGGTCGCTATATCTGTGGTGAAGAGACCGCGCTGATCAATTCACTGGAAGGCCGTCGTGCTAACCCTCGTTCCAAGCCGCCATTCCCGGCTTCTGCTGGCGCATGGGGCAAGCCGACCTGCGTGAATAACGTGGAAACCCTGTCGAATGTTCCGGCGATCCTCGCCAACGGCGTTGACTGGTACAAAGGCATCTCCACCAGTGATGACACCGGCACCAAAATGATGGGCTTCTCTGGCCGGGTGAAAAATCCGGGCGTCTGGGAGCTGCCATTTGGCACTACCGCCCGGGAAATTCTGGAAGATTATGCCGGTGGCATGCGTGATGGCCTGAAATTCAAAGCCTGGCAGCCGGGCGGAGCAGGGACCGACTTTCTGACTGAATCGCATCTGGACCTGCCGATGGAGTTCGCCAGCATAGGCAAAGCAGGCAGCCGTCTGGGTACCGCGCTGGCGATGGCGGTTGACCACGAAATCAACATGGTTTCACTGGTGCGCAATCTGGAAGAGTTCTTTGCCCGCGAATCCTGCGGCTGGTGTACGCCATGCCGTGACGGTCTGCCGTGGAGCGTGAAAATCCTGCGTGCGCTGGAGCGTAAAGAGGGCCAGCCGGGCGATATCGAAACCCTGCTGCAGCTGTGCCGTCAACTCGGCCCGGGCAAAACCTTCTGTGCGCACGCGCCAGGTGCAGTAGAGCCACTGCAAAGCGCGATTAAATATTTCCGCGAAGAGTTTGAAGCAGGCATCGCGCCGCAGGTCTACAGCAACGCCCATGCCATTGCTGGTATCCAGGCAAACCTGCTGAAAGCCCGCTGGTAAAAAAAGCTCACGCGCAACAGAAGTGCGAAATAACCGAGCCGGTTATTTAAGAATTGTGTTTAACGCCCGGTTAATCCCGGGCCTTACGGAAGCATGTTCACTATGGCTACAATTCATGTAGACGGTAAAGAATATGACGTCGATGGGGCGGACAACCTGCTACAGGCTTGCCTCTCACTTGGCCTCGATATTCCTTATTTTTGCTGGCATCCGGCGCTCGGTAGCGTCGGTGCCTGCCGCCAGTGTGCGGTAAAGCAATTCCAGAATGCCGAAGATACCCGTGGCCGCCTGGTGATGTCCTGTATGACTCCGGCATCAGACGGCACCTTCATCTCTATTGATGACGGCGAAGCGAAAGAGTTCCGCGAAAGCGTGGTTGAGTGGCTGATGACCAACCACCCCCACGACTGCCCGGTGTGTGAAGAGGGCGGTAACTGTCATCTGCAGGATATGACGGTGATGACTGGCCACAGCTTCCGCCGCTACCGCTTTACCAAGCGTACCCACCGCAATCAGGATCTCGGTCCGTTTATCTCCCATGAGATGAACCGCTGTATCGCCTGTTATCGCTGCGTGCGTTACTACAAAGATTATGCTGACGGCACCGACCTGGGTGTGTACGGCGCGCACGACAACGTCTACTTCGGCCGTCCGGAAGACGGCACGCTGGAAAGCGAGTTCTCCGGTAACCTGGTCGAAATCTGTCCGACCGGCGTGTTCACCGATAAAACGCACTCCGAGCGCTACAACCGTAAGTGGGATATGCAGTATGCCCCGAGCATCTGTCAGCAGTGCAGCATCGGCTGTAACACCAGCCCGGGCGAGCGCTATGGCGAACTGCGTCGTATCGAAAACCGCTACAACGGGACCGTTAACCAGTACTTCCTCTGCGACCGTGGCCGCTTTGGTTATGGTTATGTGAATCTGAAAGATCGTCCACGCCAGCCCATGCAGCGCCGTGGCAACGACTGGATCGCGCTGAATGCCGAACAGGCGATGCAGGGCGCGGCGGATGTGCTGCGTCAGGCGAAGAAAGTGATCGGTATCGGTTCACCACGTGCCAGCGTTGAGAGCAACTTTGCCCTACGCGAACTGGTCGGGGCTGAGAACTTCTCCACCGGTATTGCTGCTGGTGAGCAGGCGCGTCTGGAACTGATGCTGAAAGTGCTGCGTGACAGCGGCGTTCACACGCCTGCGCTGCGTGAAATTGAAAGCTACGATGCGGTGCTGGTGCTGGGTGAAGACCTGACGCAGGTTGGTGCCCGCGTAGCGCTATCCGTGCGTCAGGCAGTAAAAGGTAAAGCGCGCGAAATGGCCGCTGCCCAGAAAGTGGCAGACTGGCAGATCGCCGCGATCATGAACATCGGCCAGCACGCCAAACACCCGCTGTTTGTCACCAATGTTGATGCTACCCGTCTGGATGATATCGCAGCGTGGAGCTATCGCGCCCCGGTGGAAGACCAGGCCCGTGTCGGCTTCGCCATCGCTAACGCGCTGGATGAGACTGCTCCGGCGGTGGAAGGTCTCGATCGTGACCTGAGCAACAAAATTGACGTGGTGGTTCAGGCACTGGCCGGTGCGAAAAAACCGCTGATTATTTCCGGTGTTCACGCCGGGAGCGAAGCGATGATCCAGGCGGCTGCTAACGTTGCCAAAGCGCTGAAAGGACGCGGTGCTGATGTGGGGATCACCCTGCTGGCAGGCAGCTCAAACAGCGTGGGTCTTGGCATGATCGGCGGTCAGCCTCTTGAAGCAGCCCTGAGCGAGTTGGAGAGCGGTTCGGCAGATGCGGTGATCATCATGGAAAACGATCTCTACCGCCATGCGCCGAAGGCCAAAGTCGATGCGGCACTGAGCAACACGCCGAACGTGATCGTTATCGATCACCAGCGCACCGCCACCAGCGAGAAAGCCGGTCTGATCCTCTCCACCGCCAGCTTCGCCGAAAGCGATGGTACGGTGGTGAACCAGGAAGGCCGCGCCCAGCGCTTCTTCCAGGTCTATGACCCGGCTTACTACGACAATCGTGTTGAGATGCTGGAAAGCTGGCGCTGGCTGCACTCGCTGCAGAGCACTATCGACAGCCGTGAAGTTGACTGGACGCAGCTGGACCACGTGATTGACGCCTGCGTGGCGGCGCTGCCGCAGCTGGCCGGGATCAAAGATGCCGCGCCGGATGCGAGCTTCCGTATTCGCGGTCAGAAACTGGCCCGTTCGCCAGCCCGTTCCAGTGGTCGTACTGCAATGCGTGCCAATATCAGCGTGCACGAACCACGTCAGCCGCAGGATACAGACACCATGTTCGCCTTCTCGATGGAAGGGAACAACCAGCCATCTGCGGCCCGTTCGCAGATCCCATTTGCATGGGCACCGGGCTGGAACTCCCCACAGGCCTGGAACAAATTCCAGGACGAAGTGGGCGGGAAACTGCGCAATGGTGACCCGGGCGTGCGTCTGTTTGAAGCAGGTGACTGCCAGCTTGACTGGTTCGATGCGGTTCCCGCTGCATTTACAGGTCAGGAAAACAGCTGGCGCGTGGCACCTTACTTCCAGCTGTTCGGCAGCGAAGAGATGACCCAGCGTTCTCCGGTGATCCAGCAGCGTATGCCTGAGCCATACGTGATGGTCAATCCGGTTGATGCCGCGAAACTGGGCGTCAACGCAGGGACATCGGTTGAGTTCAGCTGTGAAGGTGAAACCCTTCGTCTGCCGGTACGTTTCTCTGAAACGCTGCAGGTGGGGCAGGTGGGTCTGCCGCTGGGGATGCCGGGCATTCCACCGTTCCTGCTGGGTGCCAGTATTGACAATCTGCGGGAGGCGGCACAATGAGCTGGCTGACACCGGAAGTTATCGACGTCATTATTGCCGTCGTTAAAGCCTTAGTGATCCTGTTTGTGGTGGTAGGCTGTGGCGCGTTTATGAGCTTCGGCGAACGTCGCCTGCTCGGCCTGTTCCAGAACCGTTACGGACCAAACCGTGTCGGCTGGGGCGGTTCGCTGCAACTGGTGGCGGACATGATCAAAATGTTCTTCAAAGAGGACTGGACGCCACCGTTTACCGACCGTGTCATCTTCACCCTCGCACCGATGATCGCTTTCACCTCGCTGCTGCTGGCGATGGCCATCGTGCCGGTTACATCCACCTGGATGGGCGCGGATCTGAATATCGGTCTGCTGTTCTTCCTGATGATGGCCGGTCTGGCGGTGTATGCGGTGCTGTTCGCTGGCTGGTCCAGTAACAACAAATACTCCCTGTTAGGGGCGATGCGTGCGTCTGCTCAGACCCTGAGCTACGAAGTGTTCCTCGGTCTGTCGCTGATGGGCGTAGTGGCGCAGGCCGGCTCGTTCAATATGGTCGATATCGTCAACAGCCAGCAGCATATGTGGAATATCATTCCGCAGTTCTTTGGCTTTGTGACCTTCGCCATTGCGGGCGTGGCAGTCTGCCACCGTCATCCTTTTGACCAGCCGGAAGCGGAGCAGGAACTGGCCGACGGTTACCACATTGAATATGCCGGGATGAAGTTCGGTCTGTTCTTTGTCGGTGAATACGTGGGTATCGTTACTGTGTCTTCGCTGATCGTGACGCTGTTCTTCGGCGGCTGGAACGGCCCGTGGCTGCCACCGATCTTCTGGTTCGCCATCAAAACGGCGTTCTTCATGATGATGTTCATTCTGATTCGTGCTGCGTTACCGCGCCCGCGCTATGACCAGGTGATGTCGTTCGGCTGGAAAGTTTGTCTGCCGTTGACGTTGTTGAACCTGCTGGCGACTGCCGCAGTGATTCTGTACAACGCGCAGTAAGGGGTTATAGATCATGACATTAAAAGACATTCTGGTGGGATTTGGCACCACAATACGCAGTATCGTATTGATTGGCTCCAATGCTTTCGCCAAGCGTGAAACCATGATGTACCCGGAGGAGCCGGTTTACCTGCCGCCTCGTTACCGTGGCCGCATCGTGTTAACGCGAGATCCCGACGGTCAGGAGCGCTGCGTTGCCTGTAACCTTTGCGCGGTAGCCTGTCCCGTCGGCTGTATTTCGCTGCAGAAAGCGGAAATGGCGGATGGACGCTGGTACCCCGAGTTCTTCCGTATCAACTTCTCGCGCTGCATTTTCTGTGGCCTGTGTGAAGAGGCTTGCCCGACCACTGCGATTCAGCTTACCCCAGATTTCGAACTGGGTGAGTTCAAGCGTCAGGATCTGGTGTACGAAAAAGAAAACCTGCTGATCTCCGGTCCGGGCAAATACCCGGAATATAACTTCTACCGGATGGCGGGTATGGCGATCGACGGGAAAGACAAGGGCGAAGCTGCTAACGAAGCCAAACCTATCGACGTCAAGGGCTTGTTACCTTAAGGAGCCAGGCATGGAATTTGCGTTTTATCTTTGCGGACTGGTAGCGGTACTCACGACTTTGCGCGTGATCACCCACACCAACCCGGTCCACGCACTGTTATATCTGATCATCTCCCTGCTGGCCGTTGCCGGAGTGTTTTTCTCGCTGGGGGCGTACTTCGCCGGCGCGCTGGAAATCATCGTTTATGCCGGGGCGATCATGGTGCTGTTCGTGTTTGTGGTGATGATGCTGAACCTGGGCGACACCGTTCAGGCGCAGGAGCGTGAGTGGCTGAAGCCGACCGTCTGGCTGGGGCCAGGCCTCTGCTCTCTGGTGCTGCTGGTGGTGATGGTGTATGCCATTCTCTCCGTCAACGATCAGGGCATCGACGGCAACATGATCGACGCGAAAGCGGTGGGCATCAGCCTGTTTGGCCCTTACGTCCTTGCGGTGGAGCTGGCTTCCATGCTGCTGCTCGCCGGTCTGGTCGTGGCTTATCATATCGGCCGCGAACAGCGTCCGGGTGAAGTCTTAAGCAACCGTCCTGCGGATGCAGTGAAAAGCACGAAGGAGGAACACGCATGATCCCTTTGCAACATGGCCTCATTCTGGCGGCCATTCTGTTTGTTCTCGGACTGACAGGCGTGATAATCCGTCGCAACCTGCTGTTTATGTTGATTAGCCTCGAAATCATGATTAACGCCGCTGCACTGGCGTTCGTGGTGGCCGGGAGCTACTGGGGCCAGGCCGACGGACAGGTGATGTATATCCTCGCCATCAGCCTTGCCGCAGCAGAAGCCAGTATTGGCCTGGCGCTGCTGCTGCAGCTGCATCGTCGCAGCCAGAACCTCAACATTGACAAAGTGAGTGAGATGCGCGGATGAACCTTCTCTATTTAACCATTTTGTTCCCGCTGATTGGCTTTGTGCTGCTGGCATTTTCCCGCGGCCGCTGGTCAGAGAATCTGGCCGCCACAGTGGGAATGGGCTCCGTCGGACTGGCGGCACTGACCACTATTTATGTCGGCCTCGACTTCTTTAGTCAGGGCCAGGCAGTCTTTAACCAGGCGCTGTGGACCTGGATGCACGTCGGCAACTTCGACATTAAAGTGAACCTGACGCTGGACGGCCTGTCGCTGACCATGCTGTCAGTAGTCACCGGTGTGGGCTTCTTTATCCACATGTTTGCCTCCTGGTACATGCGTGGAGAAGAGGGCTACTCCCGCTTCTTCGCTTATACCAACCTGTTTATCGCCAGCATGGTCGTTCTGGTACTGGCCGATAACCTGATGCTGATGTATCTGGGCTGGGAAGGCGTGGGTCTCTGCTCCTATCTGCTGATTGGCTTCTATTACACCGATCCGAAAAACGGCGCGGCGGCCATGAAAGCCTTTATCATCACCCGTGTCGGTGACGTGTTCCTGGCGTTTGCGTTGTTCATCCTTTACAACGAGCTGGGTACGCTGAACTTCCGCGAGATGGTCGAACTGGCTCCGGCACACTTTGCCGCTGACAACCATATGCTGCAGTGGGCAACGCTGATGCTGCTGGGTGGTGCGGTCGGTAAATCTGCACAGCTGCCGCTGCAAACGTGGCTGGCCGATGCAATGGCTGGCCCGACGCCGGTTTCTGCGCTGATCCACGCTGCGACCATGGTAACGGCGGGTGTCTACCTGATTGCCCGCAGCCATGGCCTGTTCCTGCTGACGCCGGAAGTGCTGCATCTGGTAGGTATTATTGGTGCGATTACTCTGGTGCTGGCAGGCTTTGCCGCGCTGGTGCAGGCCGACATCAAACGTGTGCTCGCTTACTCAACCATGAGCCAGATTGGGTACATGTTCCTCGCTCTGGGCGTTCAGGCCTGGGACGCGGCCATTTTCCACCTGATGACCCATGCATTCTTTAAAGCGTTGCTGTTCCTCTCTTCCGGTTCGGTGATCCTTGCCTGCCACCATGAGCAGAACATCTTCAAGATGGGTGGCCTGCGTAAGAGCATCCCGCTGGTGTATGTCTGCTTCCTGGTGGGCGGTGCGGCGCTGTCAGCCTTGCCGCTGATTACCGCAGGCTTCTTCAGTAAGGATGAGATCCTTGCCGGTGCGCTGGCAAATGGTCACATCAACCTGATGGTTGCTGGTCTGGTCGGGGCGTTTATGACCTCGCTGTATACCTTCAGGATGATTTTCATCACTTTCCATGGCGAAGAGAAAATTCACGCCCATGCCGGTAAGGGGATTACCCATCATCTTCCGCTGGTTGTGCTGCTGATCCTCTCAACCTTTATTGGCGCAATGATTGTTCCCCCATTGAAAGGTGTTCTGCCGGATACCGCCGAGCTGGCGCACGGTAGCGTGCTGACGTTGGAAATCACCTCTGGCGTGGTCGCCATTGTGGGTATCCTGCTGGCGGCGGCTCTGTGGCTGGGTAAACGCACGCTGGTGACCAGCATTGCCAAAAGCGCGCCGGGTCGCTTCTTCTCGACCTGGTGGTTCGCCGCCTGGGGCTTCGACTGGCTGTACGACAAAGTTTTCGTCAAACCTTATCTGTTCGTCGCCTGGCTGCTGAAAAGCGATCCGCTGAATGCCCTGATGAACATCCCGGCTCTGTTCTCCCGCCTGGCGAACAAAGGGCTGGTGGTCAGCGAAAATGGCTATCTGCGCTGGTATGTTGCTTCCATGAGTGTGGGTGCCGTGGTGGTACTGGCCCTGCTGATGGTGGTTTAAAGTTGAGTTGGCGGGGTGGGGCCAGTTTCCTACCCTCCGATAAAAGATGTTAAAAATTACCTGATGTCGGGCTTCATCGGCCCGCTCAGGTTCAGAAAAGGGAAGCAAATCGCCATGTTATTACCTTGGCTTATCTTAATCCCGTTCATCGGTGGCCTGCTTTGCTGGCAGTTTGAGCGCTTCGGTGCAAAAGTGCCGCGCTGGATTGCGTTAATCGCAATGGGTCTGACGCTGGCGCTGTCACTGCAGCTTTGGTTGCAGGGAGGCTACTCACTGACCCAGGCTGCGGGCGGTCCGAAGTGGCAGTCTGATTTCCTTGTGTCCTGGATCCCGCGTTTTGGGATTAACGTACACCTTGCGCTGGACGGACTGTCGCTGCTGATGGTAGTGCTGACCGGCCTGCTCGGCGTGATGGCGATCCTCTGTTCGTGGAATGAAATTGAAAAGTGGCAGGGTTTCTTCCACCTGAACCTGCTGTGGATCCTCGGTGGCGTAATCGGCGTGTTCCTTGCCATCGACATGTTCCTGTTCTTCTTCTTCTGGGAAATGATGCTGGTGCCGATGTACTTCCTGATCGCGCTCTGGGGTCATAAAGCATCGGACGGCAAAACCCGTATCACCGCAGCGACCAAGTTCTTCATCTATACCCAGGCCAGCGGTCTGATAATGCTGATTGCGATTCTGGCGCTGGTCTTCGTGCACTATAACGCCACCGGCGTGTGGACCTTCAATTACGAAGACCTGCTGAAAACGCCGATGTCGCACACGGTTGAATACCTGCTGATGCTGGGCTTCTTCATTGCCTTCGCGGTAAAAATGCCGGTTGTGCCGCTGCACGGCTGGCTGCCGGACGCGCACAGTCAGGCACCTACTGCTGGTTCCGTTGACCTGGCGGGGATCCTGCTGAAAACGGCAGCCTACGGTCTGCTGCGTTTTGCGCTGCCGCTGTTCCCGAATGCGTCTGCAGAGTTTGCGCCCATCGCGATGTGGCTGGGTATCATCGGTATCTTCTACGGCGCGTGGATGGCTTTCTCGCAGTACGATATCAAGCGTCTGATTGCTTACACCTCTATCTCGCACATGGGCTTTGTGCTGATTGCCATCTACACCGGCAGCCAGCTGGCGTTCCAGGGCGCGGTGGTGCAGATGATTGCTCACGGTCTTTCCGCTGCAGCGCTGTTCATCCTGTGTGGTCAGCTGTATGAGCGTCTGCATACCCGCGATATGCGCCAGATGGGCGGCCTGTGGTCACGCATCAAATGGCTGCCGGGTCTGTCGCTGTTCTTTGCGGTGGCTAACCTCGGGATGCCGGGTACCGGTAACTTCGTTGGCGAATTTATGATCCTGACCGGCAGTTTCCAGACGGTCCCGGTGATCATCGTCATTGCCACATTTGGCCTGGTGTTCGCTTCTGTTTACTCGCTGATCATGATGCAACGTGCTTATTACGGCGCACCAAAATCTGAAACGCCTCTGCGCGGCATGAATGCCCGTGAGTTCCTGATGATTATGGTGCTGGTGGTTCTGCTGCTGCTGCTGGGCTTCTATCCACAGCCGATTCTGGACACCTCACATGCTGCAATGAGCAATATTCAGCAGTGGTATACCGCTTCAATTTCAACTACAAGGCTGTAATTCGCCATGACAATAACTCCTCAACACTTGATCGCGCTTCTGCCGATGCTGATCGTCGGATTGACGGTGGTAGTTGTGATGCTGTCCATTGCGTGGCGACGCAACCACTTCGTCAACGCCACGCTGGCGGTGGTGGGCCTGAACCTGGCGCTGTTCTCGCTCTGGTTTGTTGGCCAGGCTGGCCCAATGGATGTCACTCCGCTGCTGCGGGTCGACGGCTATTCCATGCTGTATACCGGGCTGGTGATCCTTGCCAGCCTGGCAACCTGTACTTTTGCCTATCCGTGGCTGGCGACCTACCCGGATAACCGTGAAGAGTTCTACCTGCTGGTGCTGATTGCAGCGCTGGGCGGCGTGGTGCTGGCGAGTGCCAACCATCTGGCTTCGATGTTTATCGGTATTGAGCTGATTTCCCTGCCGCTGTTTGGACTGGTGGGCTATGCCTTCCAGCAAAAACGCTCGCTGGAAGCCAGTATCAAATACACCATCATGTCAGCGGTTGCCTCGTCCTTCCTGCTGTTCGGTATGGCGCTGCTGTATGCTAACTCCGGCAGCCTGGGCTTTGCGGCGCTGGGCAAGAGCCTGAACGACGGCATGCTGCATGAGCCGCTGCTGATGGCTGGCCTGGGCATGATGATTGTTGGTCTTGGCTTCAAGCTGTCGCTGGTGCCGTTCCACCTGTGGACGCCGGATGTGTATCAGGGGGCGCCTGCGCCGGTTTCAACCTTCCTGGCTACCGCCAGCAAGATTGCAATCTTTGGCGTGGTGATGCGTCTGTTCCTGTACGCGCCGGTTGCGGACAGCGAGTCAGTACGGCTGGTGCTGGCGATTATCGCTTTCGCCTCGATCCTGTTCGGTAACCTGATGGCTATCTCGCAGAGCAACATCAAGCGTCTGCTGGGCTACTCGTCTATCGCTCACCTTGGCTACCTGCTGGTGGCGCTGATTGCGATCCAGACTCATCAGCTGTCGCTGGAGACGGTGGGTGTATACCTTGCCGGTTACCTGTTCAGCAGCCTCGGCGCTTTTGGCGTGGTGAGCCTGATGTCCAGTCCGTACCGTGGCCCGGATGCTGACTCCCTGTACTCTTACCGTGGCCTGTTCTGGCACCGTCCAATCCTGTCAGCGGTAATGACGGTGATGATGCTGTCACTGGCTGGTATCCCGATGACGCTGGGCTTTATCGGTAAGTTCTACGTGATTGCGGTCGGCGTGGGTGCTCACCTGTGGTGGCTGACCGCGGCAGTTGTGGTCGGCAGTGCTATCGGCCTGTACTACTATCTGCGCGTGACCGTCAGTCTGTACCTCAATCCGCCAGAGCTGCTGCAGCGTGATACCCCGGCTAACTGGGCCTTCACTGCCGGTGGTGTGGTGGTGCTGATCTCTGCGATTCTGGTACTGGTGCTGGGTATCTATCCTCAGCCGCTGATTTCGCTGGTGCAGATGGCGCAGCCACTGATGTAACGCCGCTTTCAGTAAGCGATAAACGGGCTCTCAGGAGCCCGTTTTTTTCGCCCGGAGACTGGCAATGCTGACGAGACAACGGCGTTTTTTTCCGGATATGTGTAGAGTAATAAGATTGTTACGATCGGGGGAGAAAAGAAAATGGATGTGAACTGGCAGGACCTGCACCATCGCGAGCTGACTGCGGCTCAGGTTTACCAGATTCTGGCACTGCGCAACGTGGTGTTTATCGTCGAGCAGAACTGCCCTTATCAGGATGTGGATGGCTCTGATCTGGTGGGGGAAAATCGTCACCTGCTGGGCATGCTGGAGAATCAACTGGTGGGTTATGCCCGTATCCTGGCCCCCACAGCGGCTGACAAGCCGGTGAAAATTGGCCGGGTGATCGTCTCCAGTGAGGCGAGGGGACTCAGCCTTGGCAACCGGTTGATGGAACAGGCTATTGCCAGCTGCGAGCATTACTGGCCGCAGCACTCGCTGTTCCTTTCCGCCCAGGCTCATCTGCAGGACTTCTATGGGCGCTTTGGGTTCAAAGCGGTCAGCGAAACCTACCTGGAAGACAATATCCCCCATATTGATATGACAAAACCAGGCTTGATGGTTAGGAATCTGAATCGCATCTTTTGAGAGCTACTGACCATGAATTTAACCGCGACTTATCCCTTTGATGACGCGGTTATTCATCAGTATATGTATGAAAATGCCATCTTTGATGTGTTTTTAACCGGAAAGCCACTTTTCAGGCGCACTTATCCAATTCAGGCATCCGAAGCCATCGCTTTTTCTCCATTCCACGCAGCCTTTCCGACAATAACTCCGTTGCATGGAGGCTGGCCTGGGCGCCGGCAAAACGCAGCCGGTCCCCGCACAGGATACATTTGTATGGATCCGTGCCCAGGAAGCCCTTCATCAGCACGGCGAACCCCGGCTTCTCCGGTTTTTCCCGCGCCCGCATCTGCAGGGCCTCATACACACGGGGCAACAGCGTTCCCCGCTTTCGGTTGGCCAGAAACCCGGAGTAACGCACCATTTTAAAATGGCGCGCCGGAACGTGGCTGATATAGCGCCCGATCATCTCTTCCTGGCTCAGCGTCTGGCGCTTATGCTTACCCGTGCGGTGATCGAGGTAGTGGTGGACCACCGCGCCGCCACCGTAGTGCCGCAGACGGGAGGCTGACACCGGCGGCCGCTTCAGGTACCGGCCCAGATACTTCACGCTGTGCCAGGCCCCCCGGGTCTTCTTCGCGAAGTGTACCTTCCAGTAACGGCCATACTGGGCCTGCAGATAACGGCGCCACTGGCGCTCATCGCGGATGTGGCCCAGTCCCGGCAACATGCCGGGCATGATCCGCTCGTAGCGGCTGCGCAGCAGGCGGATGACCGCATTCCGCCAGATCCTCCACGGCCTTCTTTTTGAAGAAGAGGCTGTGCCATACGCCGTGCTTAACGTCGAGGCCGCCGCGGGTGACGGAGACGTGGACGTGAGGATGCTGATTGAGCTGGCGACCGTAAGTGTGGAGGGCACAGAATATACCCACCTCAATACCCTGCTTACGGGTCCACTTCAGCATGGCGCGGGTGGCGCAGCGGAACAGGTCATTGAGCAGGGGCCAGTTATTGTTAAAGAAGGGCCACAGCAGATGTGGCATGGTGAATGTGATGTGCTGCCACTCGCAGTCGGGCAGAACGTGCTGCTGCTCAGCAATCCACTGCTCGGTGGACTTCATGCCGCAGGCGCTGCAGGCCTTTGACTTGCAGCTCTGGCAGAAGAAGCGTGAGTGGGTGCAGTCAGGAGAGGCACAGCAGTAACGGCGAATGCCCATTACGCAGGTGCCACAGGCGAGCATGCGCTCAACGGCAAGGCGGGTCCACTGGCTGACGCCGTCGCCGTGTTTTTCAAGGTAGCGGTTCCAGCCGTCATCGACGGTGAACAGGAGTTTGGCGGGGCGGGGAATATACATGGAGCTGAGTATAAAGGGGAACCCCGGCTATGCAAGCTCCCGGAACGGCGAAGCCGTGACGCTCGCCCTGTAAGGGCGCTACGTTCCCAGAATAAAAAAGCACCCTGTCAGCTCAGCGCTCACAGGGTGCTTTACTCTCTGACTCAGAGCAATTAACCCGATCTTCTTAACCTGCAGTCATCACGCGGTCATCGGTATATTTACGCTTGTCCGGCGGTGGTGGAAAGTATTGATACAGCCACGTTTCGCTCAGCGTTTCATCTTTGGTGCGCAGGAACAGGCGCATATTTACCGGCTCTACCGAATCGCTGTTCGGATACCAGTCAAACAGGATCCGGTAGCCATCGATCGGCTCGACGTAGAGGATCTCCACCTGCTTAATCGTGCCGGAGGTGACGTTAATCACCGGTTCAATCCCTTTCGGAGCCGCTGCTTTCAGATCGCCGCCAACAAAATCAACCGCGAAGCGACGCGCCCAGACATCCGGGTAGTGTTCGCCCGGTGCCCAGCCTTCCGGGAAACCGCCCATACCGGTACGGGTGGATTTAACCCGCGACAGGCCGCTGCGTACCGGCGGCATTCCGCTCCAGTACAGTTTGTAGCTGAAGCTGTGTTCGCTACCGGCTTTGATCGCATCGGCCGGACGCCAGAAGCAGACGATGTTATCCAGCGTTTCTCCGGTGGTCGGGATCTCCATCAGGTTGATGGCTCCTTTGCCCCATTTGCCTACCGGTTCGACCCACAGGCTTGGACGCTTGTTGTACCAGCCAATCACGTCCTGATAATCCTGGAAGTCGTGATTGAGCTGCAGCATGCCGAAGCCGCGCGGGTTCTCATCCTGATAGGCGTTATAGGTCAGACGCTGCGGGTTGTTCAGCGGACGGCAGATCCACTCGCCGACGCCGGTCCACATTGCCAGACGATCGGAGTCGTGAATTTGCGGGTGGATGGTGTCGCACATGCGGCGTTCGTTGTTGCCGCAGCTGAACATGGTGGTCATCGGGGAAATCCCCATCTGGGCAATATCCTTACGGGCATAGATGTGGTTCTCCACTTCCATCACCACACGTTTTTCTTCGCAGTGGATAATGAATTTGAAGGCACCGGTGCAGCTCGGGCCATCCAGCAGGGTGTAAACGGTGAAGGAAGTATCGTCGGCCTTCGGCGTTTCAAACCAGAATGCGGTGAAGTCCGGGAACTCTTCCTTGCCGTTGCTGAAAGTGTCGATTGCCACGCCACGGGCGGACAGACCGTACTGATAGGTATCATCCACCGCGCGGAAATAGCTGGCACCCAGGAAGGAGACGATATCCTTGCTGGCCAGTTCCGGTTTCTTAAAGGCGCGGAATCCGGCAAAGCCGAGATCGGTTTTTCCTTCCAGCTGTTTGGTATCCACTTTGGCATTGTTGTAGTTAAACAATTCAGGGCGGAAGTGGATTTCACGGGCTTCACGGCTCGACGCATCCACGGAGAACATCCGCAGACGGCATTTGAAGCCCATGCCAACGTGGAAGAACTGGACGTCAAGCTCGCGGTCAGGAATGTCATTCCACAGCGAATGGTTGGCGTCATACTGAATTTCGTTATAGGCCTGCGGTGTCAGCGTCGCCAGCGTCTCCGGCAGGGGAGCTGGAGCACCGCCATAGGGCGTTTTCGCCAGGTCTGCGGCCATTTTTTTTAGCACGTCAAAATCAAATTTCTTCGCGCTGCCGTCGGCAATGTCGGTATCTGCCCAGGCGGCCTGAGCAAACAGTGTTGATAAGCCGGACATACCGCTGACCGCGGCGCAAGCCGTTGCCGCTTTCATAAACATTCTTCGATTCATGCCAGAAGTCATTTCCTTTGCTGAACGGAGTTTGTAAGAGACTGTCGTGCAGTCGCACATAAGGCATCAAGCGCTGTGCCTGCAGTCCTGCTTTACCTGAATTGTGAGCCAGGTCACAGCGAGGTACGACAGCTTATAATGACGATAATTCAGTTCCGGAAAAACTTATCAGATAAATCCAATAAAAGCAGTGTTTTCCTCTGATTAACGGCGTTTTTAAACCAGTTCCTGAAGGTTCTGGCGGGCATGTCGCCGCAGTGCCCCGGTAATAAATTTATGCAGCGGTGCCTGGCGATTAGCATGACGCATTACCACGATCAGTTCGCGATAAAACGTCAGGTCGCCCAGCGGCACAATACGCACGCCGGAAGGACGGTCAACCCACAGCCCTGCCAGTGGCACCAGCGCCACGCCAAGACTCAGCCCGACCATTCTTTCGATCGCATCGATTTCATCAATTTCCAGTGCCAGTTTAGGCTCCAGGTGCTGTTCGCGCAAAAACTGACTGACCAGACGGCCGCCAAAAGAGGTGCGATCGTAACGAATAAAGGGATTGTCGCGGATCAGGCTGAGTACATCGCCACCAGCCACGTCTGGTGGCACAATCAGCACAAAAGGCTCCTGCTGCAGCGTTTCGGCATACAGGTCTTTGGTCAGTGCAAAGCCCGGTTTGACCACCACCGCCAGGTCAATATTCCCGGCGTCAACCTGGGTCAGCAGGTTAAATGAGACGCCAGGGATCAGCCGCGTTTCCAGCTCCGGAGCCTGCTGGCGAAGATTGACCAGCACGGCGGGCAGTATCCCGGTCTGCACTGAGGCAATAGCACCGATTTTAATCTCCCCGCGGTAGTCGTTCAGGCTCTCAGGCTGGGCCATGCGGTTAAAAAGGGTGAGGATCTCCTCCGCTATTGGCAGCACGCGCGTGCCGTTGGCATTCAGCGCTGCAGCACGGCCCGAGCGATCGAACAGCTTCATGCCCAGTGCATCTTCCAGCGCACGCATTTGCGCACTGACTGCCGACTGTGTCAGGCCAATCTGCTGCCCGGCGGCGGCGAAAGTGCCAGCGTGGCTGATAGCGATAAAAGTTTTCAGTTCCCGCAGCATAGTTTCTGACTCATCGAAATAATTATTGAATCATAGTAAAAATATTCGCTTTTCATAAAAAATATTATCGTTAACATCAATGAAACACAACGCACCCGGAGACTACTATGGCCCTCAGTCCGTTTCACCTGGCGATTCCGGTCACTGACCTCGACACTGCCCGTCATTTTTACTGTACCGTCTTTAACCTGTCTGAAGGTCGCTCCAGCGAGACATGGGTGGATTTTGATTTTTACGGGCATCAGCTGGTGATCCATGAACATCCGCAAACGGAGCCGCGGGAGGTGCATAAAAATGCCGTTGACGGACATGGTGTCCCTGTCCCCCATTTTGGCCTGGTACTGAGTTGGGAAGAGTGGGAAGCGCTGGCCGCCCGCCTGCGTGACTTCCAGATCAAGTTTGAAATCGAACCTTATGTGCGGTTCAAAGGGCAGGTGGGTGAACAGGCCACCATGTTCTTTTACGATCCCAGCGGCAACGCACTGGAGTTCAAAGCTTTTAAAGATATCGGCCAGATGTTTGCCAAATAATACGCCGCCATCTTCCTGTGCATCCTGTTAAAGACCTTCTCCGGTCACCGGCTGTCGTGGCCGGTTTTTTTTGCCCGTCACTTTCCCCAGCGCATTATCAGTCGATTCCTGGCCTGCAGAACGGGCAGATCGGTTAATAGTGTCTATAGTTATTGAAGAATATTATTCGCACAAGGAGATGGTAATGGCTAAAACGATTGAACCCCAAGACACGAACCTGGACGATGATCTGGCTTTGCTGACTGAAACGCTGGAAGAAGTGCTTAAATCCTCCGGCGACCCGGCCGATCAGAAATACATCGAGCTGAAAGCCAAAGCAGAAAAATCGCTGAACGACGTGAAGTCGCGCGTCAGCAACGCTTCTGACACCTATTATGTTCGTGCGAAGCAGGCCGTAACCCGTGCCGACGAATACGTTCACGATAAGCCGTGGCAGGGGATTGGCGTCGGTGCCACTCTGGGGCTGGTTGTGGGATTACTGCTGGCGCGTCGCTAAGTCGCTCTGCGGTAACTGGAAACGGGCGCCCTTCGGGTGCCCGTTTTTCATTGCATGGAGCCAGATCAATATGGGCGGTGGGCTGCGACGTAAAATAACCCCATTCTACGCTGAACGGTACTCTTCTTGTGGATCTCACTTCCGTGCTTCACCGGCTGCGACAGCAGCTCCTTTCCCTGACTCAGCCGCTGTCGGGTTTTACTTGTCTTACAACCCCGCTGACCGCTAAAGAAAATGGACTGCCGTGGCTGGCTGCGCAGCCGATCTGGCCACAGTTTTACTGGCAACCGCGCGAAGGTCAAACCCGGCTGCTGGGCTTAGGAGAAATTCAGCGGTGTGAAACGCCGGAAACGGTCACCGAACTGATAAAAAATCTTCCGGCGCAAGGGTGTCTGCTGGGGGCAACGCGCTTTGGGCTGGATGGCTGCTATCTTTTCCTTTCCCGGTTGCTGTGGCGCGGCAATGAATTGCTGCTGTTCCTGAATAACGATGTTCAGCTGGCCCTGCAGTTTCTCGATCGGCTTCAGCCTGTCCGTCCGCTCAGCCCACTACCCGTCGCGCCACAAAACGTCAGCCATTTTCCTGAGCAGGATCAGTGGTCGCGGATGGTTACTCTGGCACTAAAAGCTATTCAGCAGGATGAGATGGAAAAAGTGGTGCTGGCCCGCGCCACGGATTTACGTTTTAACTCGCCGGTTTCTGCGGCCTCGCTGCTGGCAGCCAGCCAGCAAATTAATCATCACTGTTACCACTTTTTGCTGGCGTTCAATGCTGAGCAGACTTTTACCGGTTCCAGCCCGGAACGGTTGTACCGCCGTCAGCAGCTTGTTCTGAGCAGCGAGGCTCTGGCCGGGACCTGTGAAAGTGCAACGGATCCTGACCAGGCGCGGCAGCTGGCAGGGGCTTTGCTGAGGGATGAAAAAAATCGCCGTGAGAATGAGATGGTGGTGGAGGATATCTGTCAGCGACTGCAGCCGGTAGCGAATGACGTTGTCGTTTCTCCTGTGGAAGTGGTGCGGTTGCGGAAAGTTCAGCATCTCCGGCGCAGGTTGCAATGCCGTCTGCTTCAGCCTGACGACTTGCTATGCCTGCAACAGCTGCAGCCAACGGCGGCAGTAGCAGGACTGCCCCGTCAGCCCGCACGCCAGTTTATTGCCCGGCACGAGTCATTCAGCCGCGAATGGTATGCCGGATCTGTCGGCTACCTGTCGGCGACGGAGAGTGAATTCAGCGTTGCGCTTCGTTCAGCGTGGGTGACCGGAGAAACCGTCCGGCTGTATGCCGGTGCCGGGATTGTTGCCGGTTCTGAACCCGCGCTGGAGTGGCGGGAGATAAACCAGAAAGCGGCCTCGCTCGGGGCTTTGGTTGGCTGGAAAGCGCATTGATACTGTCCTGAATCAAGATGGGACGCTGATGGCACTTTTATACTGCTGCCTGCTCGTTTGATCTGGAGTGGGTTATGTCACACAGTATCTTCAACCGCCGCTGGGCAGCCGTGATCCTTGAAGCCTTAACGCGGCACGGCGTTCGTCATCTCTGCATCGCGCCGGGTTCCCGTTCGGCCCCGCTGACGCTGGCGGCGGCGGACAATGCTAAATTTCTCTGCCATACCCATTTTGACGAGCGCGGCCTTGGCCATCTGGCGCTGGGGCTGGCAAAGGCCACCCGGCAGCCAGTGGCGATTATCGTCACTTCTGGCACGGCCGTGGCCAACCTCTATCCTGCGGTGATTGAAGCCCGCCTGACCGGCGAGCGGCTGATTGTCCTGAGTGCCGATCGTCCGCAGCAGTTGATCGATTGTGGCGCTAATCAGGCCATTGAACAGCCGGGGCTGTTTGGCCATCACGTCAGCGGCGCGCTCAATCTTCCCACTCCTTCTCCTGACATTTTCGCCCGCTGGCTGGTTTCAGTGATTGATGCGCTGCTCCAACAGCATCCTGCGGGTGCCGTGCACATCAATTGCCCGTTCGCAGACCCCCTGTACGGCAGCGATCCTGCTGCTTTTCAGGCCTGGCATGAACAGTTGGGAAGCTGGTGGCAGGATGACCGGCCCTGGACTGAGATGGCGGCTTCAGCACCGGTAGCCGTGCAGGCCCGCTGGCCCGAATGGCGGCAAAGAAACGGGCTGGTGATCGTAGGTAAAGTCACGGCGGAAGAAGGCGCGGCGGTGGCGAAATGGGCCGCTGAGCTGGGCTGGCCGCTGATCGCTGACGTGCAGTCACAAACGGGCATTCCTTTCCCCTGTGCTGAACTGTGGTTGCACCAGCCTGCCGCACGGGAGATGCTACACCAGGCTCAACTGGTGGTGCAGTTTGGCAGTCATCTCACCGGCAAGCATCTTAATGCCTGGCTGGCGGCACATCAGCCTGAAGCGTACTGGTTAATCGAGCCGATGACAGGCCTTCGTGACCCTGAACATCACCGCAGCTGCCGGATAGTGGCCGATATCGGTGAGTGGCTGGCAGCCCATCCTGCCATCAGCCGACCGGCCTGGTGCCCTTCGCTGCGGGAGCTGGCAGAAGAGACCTTCAGCGCACAAACGCACAGGCTAAGCCATTTTGGCGAGGCGCAGCTGGCTGCAAGGCTGGCGCAATTGTTGCCAGAGGATGGCTGTGTGTTTCTGGGCAACAGCCTGACCGTGCGGCTGGTGGATGCCTTCGCCAGACTGCCCGCCGGTTATCCGGTTTACGCCAGCCGCGGTGCCAGCGGTATTGACGGGCTGATTGCCACGGCGGCTGGCGTGCAGCGGGGGAGTACGAAGCCGCTGCTGATGGTGGTGGGCGATCTCTCCGCGCTGTATGACATTAACAGTCTGGCCCTGCTGAGGCAGGTGACTGCGCCGCTGGTGCTGGTGGTGGTCAATAATAATGGCGGGCAGATTTTCAGCATGTTGCCTACTCCGGAGGCGGAGCGGGAGCGCTTTTTTGCTATGCCTCAGCACGTTAGTTTTGCTCCGGCCGCAGAGATGTTCGGGCTGCATTATCATCAGCCGCAAAGCTGGGCTGCACTCAGCAATGCTGTCGGACAGGGATGGCAGAGCGGAGGGACAACGCTGATTGAACTGCGTGTCGATCAGGATGAGGGCGCACGAAGCCTGGTCACAGCGGGGAAATCGCTATGATCCTTCACGCGCGCTGGCAGGGTTCACATCACGAAGAACGACCCGTTCTGGTCTGGCTGCACGGCTTTCTGGGCAACGGAGATGACTGGCAGCCTGTACAGGCCCGCCTCGGTGGCTGGCCGCAACTGAGCATCGATCTGCCGGGCCACGGCGGCTCGTGTGGTCAGCAGGTCGTCGGTTTCGACCAGCTTTCTGCATTGCTGACTGCCACGCTGCACAGCCATCAGGTGCAGCGCTACTGGCTGATTGGCTATTCGCTGGGCGGCCGGATCGCGATGTTTTATGCCTGCCGCCATGCAGCATCAGGGCTGCAGGGCGTGATTGTGGAAGGCGCTCATTACGGCCTTGAGTCGGCAACGGCCCGCCGCGAGAGACTGGCCAGTGATCACTGCTGGGCGGAAAAACTTCGCATGCAGCCCCTCGGTCAGACGCTGGACGAATGGTATCGCCAGCCGGTGTTTGCCGATCTCACTGAAGAGCAGCGACGACAACTGATCCTCCTGCGCAGCAACAACCATCCTCAGGCCCTCGCCAGTATGCTGCTGGCAACCTCTCTTGCCCGCCAGCCCAATTTATTGCCCGAGCTTCAGTCTCTGAAACACCTGCACATCCTGTGCGGGGAGCACGACAGCAAATTCCGTCTGCTGGCGCAGCAGGCCTCGCTGCCATTTGATTCTGTTCCCGCCGCGGGCCATAACGCTCACAGGGCTAATCCCCAGGCCTGTGCCGCTTTGCTGGCGCGCAGGCTCAGTTATTTAAGGAGTTAAATTATGATCTACCCCGATGAAGAGATGCTGTATGCCCCGGTGGAATGGCGCGACTGTGGCACCGGTTTCAGCGACATCCGCTTTGACAAATCGGCTGACGGCATTGCCCGCATCACCATTAACCGGCCTGAAGTCCGTAACGCCTTCCGCCCGCAGACGGTGAAGGAGATGCTGCTGGCTCTGAGCGATGCCCGCAACGACGAGCAGATTGGCGTGATAGTGCTGACCGGCGAAGGCGAGAAGGCATTCTGCGCCGGTGGCGACCAGAAAATTCGCGGCGACTACGGCGGTTACCGGGATGAATCCGGCGTTCATCATCTCAACGTGCTGGATTTTCAGCGTCAGATCCGCACCTGTCCCAAGCCGGTGGTGGCGATGGTGGCAGGCTATGCCGTGGGCGGCGGTCATGTGTTGCATATGATGTGTGACCTGACCATCGCCGCCGATAACGCGCAGTTCGGCCAGACCGGGCCAAAGGTGGGTTCTTTTGACGGCGGCTGGGGAGCAGCTTATATGGCACGCATCGTCGGCCAGAAAAAAGCGCGTGAAATCTGGTTCCTGTGCCGCATGTACAATGCGCAGCAGGCGCTGGAGATGGGACTGGTTAACACCGTAGTGCCGCTGGCCGAACTGGAAAGAGAAACGGTGCGCTGGTGCCGCGAGATGCTGCAAAACAGCCCGATGGCGCTGCGCTGTCTGAAAGCGGCGCTGAATGCCGACTGTGACGGTCAGGCCGGTCTGCAGGAGCTGGCGGGCAATGCCACCATGCTGTTCTATATGACCGAAGAAGGGCAGGAAGGACGCAATGCGTTTAACCAGAAGCGCCAGCCAGACTTCAGCAAATTCAAGCGTAATCCGTAATGCGTGGCGCAACGTTATTTTCATACAGCATCCCGCTGGAGCCGGGGACCGTACTGCGTGACCGGCGGGTGAAAGAGCGCAATGGGCTGCTGGTCAGGCTGACGGAGAGTCATCGTGAAGGCTGGGGGGAAATTGCCCCTTTGCCCGGCTTCAGTGCGGAAACGCACTCTGAGGCTCAGTTCGCGGCAGCTGGCTGGCTGGAGAGCTGGTGTCAGGGTGAGCAGCCAGCAGAGAGCCTGTTGCCCTCGGTGGCATTCGGGCTGAGCTGCGCGCTGGCTGAACTGGCCGGAGAGCTGCCCTCCGCCGGGAATTATGACAGCGCCATGCTGTGCACGGGCGATCCGGATGAACTGTTCAACCGTCTGCACGAACAGACCCGGCCGGTGGCGAAAATGAAAGTGGGGAGGTATGAACCGGTGCGCGACGGCATGATGGTCAATCTGCTGCTGGAAGCGCTGCCAGATCTGACCCTGCGACTGGATGCTAATCGTCAGTGGAGCCTGGAGAAAGCCCTGAAGTTCGCCCGCTTTGTTTCCATTGAGCTGCGCCCGCGTATTGCCTTTCTGGAAGAGCCTTGCCGCACGCCACAGGAGTCGCGGGAGTTTGCGCGGGAAACCCGGATTGCGCTTGCCTGGGACGAAAGCGTGCGTGAAGAGAATTATCGGCCGGTCGCTGAACCTTTTTTGCGCACGATAGTGATCAAACCGATGCTGACCGGCAGCCTGACCAGAATCCGGGCGCTGTTGGCACAGGCAGAACAGGCTGGCATTTCAGCGGTTATCAGCTCCTCAGTGGAATCCAGTCTCGGGTTGACCCAGCTGGCGCGTATTGCCGCCTGGCTGACGCCTTCTTCCCTTCCCGGACTGGATACGCTGGATCTGATGCAGCACCAGCTGGAGCGCAGCTGGCCGGGTTGTTCGCTAGCGCTGATCCCTGCCGGAGAGCTGGAGGCAGTATGGCAACGCTGGAGCTGACTGAAATGCAGGAGGCGTTATGGCCCTCTCAACGTTGACCGGAATACGGCAGGCGGCAGGGCCGGCAGTTGAAGGGTCGGTCCGTTTCAGCGACTGGCCATGGCGGCACTGGGCGCGCTTCCGGCCACAGAAGATTGCCGTGGCTGAGGGTTGTCACAACCTGAACTGGTCGCAGCTGGCGCAGCAGATTGATGAACTGGCGATGGGGTTTATCAGTCAGGGAGTGCATGCCGGATGTGGTGTGGTAATGAAGGCCGGTAACAGTGAACAGGCTCTTCTGGCCTACATGGCATTATTGCAGTGTGGCGCGCGTCTGCTACCGCTTAACCCCCGTCTTCCTGAGTCGCAGACCGCCACTCTTTTACCCGTGCTGAATATCGATTTTGCCCTGACGCTGACGGGCGATACCCCGTCCGGAATTCTGGCCCTGAGTATGCAGTATCAGAAAGGCCGGGCAGATCGAAAGTGGGAGCCGGAGGCGCTGGCGACGCTGACGCTCACTTCAGGCTCGGGTGGCCTGCCAAAAGCCGCTGCACACACTTTCCGGGCGCATCTTGCCAGCGCTTATGGTGTGGTGACGACAATGAATTTCACCGCTGAAGACAGCTGGCTGCTCTCCCTGCCACTGTGTCACGTGTCAGGGCAGGGGATTATCTGGCGCTGGCTGCTGGCAGGGTCAAACCTGGTGCTACCCGGCGACGCGCCGCTACATCAGGCGCTGGATCTGTCGACCTTTGCTTCTCTGGTACCCACTCAGCTCTGGCGGCTGTTGCAGCAGCCACGGTTGCCGGAGAATCTGCATAACGTATTGCTGGGCGGCGCAGCGATCCCCGAGACGTTAACGCAGCAGGCAGAGGCCGCAGGGATCGCCTGCTGGTGTGGTTATGGCATGACCGAAACGGCTTCCACCGTGACGGCCAAAAGAGCCGATGGCTGCAACGGTGTCGGCCAGCCTCTGGCCGGTCAGCAGGTTCGTGTTGTGGAGGGTGAAGTGCAGATTCGGTCTCCCGCACTGGCGTGTGGCTACTGGCGACAGGGGTACCTGCTGTCACTGGCCGGCAACGGCGGCTGGTTCACCACCCGCGATGGTGGTTACCTTGATGATGATGGCCTGCACCTGACCGGGCGGCTGGACAATCAGTTTTTCTCTGCCGGGGAAGGCATCCAGCCGGAGCAGGTTGAGGCCGTGCTGCTGACCCATCCGGCGGTGGAGCAGATATTTATTGTGCCAAAAGCGGATGAGGAGTTCGGTCATCGCCCGGTGGCGCTGGTCACCCTGAAAGCTGAGGTGACGTTACCGGAGCTGGAAGCGTGGTCAAAAACGCTGCTGGCGGGCTTTCAGCGGCCGGTAAGATGGTACGTACTGCCGGAGCTGAACAGCGGCGGGATCAAAATCTCGCGGCAGCGGCTGGTGGAGTGGGTGGCCAGGCAGGAAGCGGACTAAACGCACGACGAGCAAAAATGACATTGTGTTTCCCGGATTGGCTTCATACAGTTAACAAACCTGACCGATCCGGAGAACAAAATGATAAGAGTGGAAATGCTCGCCACCGGCGATGAAGTGCTGCATGGACAAATCGTCGATACCAATGCGGCCTGGCTGGCTGAGGTACTGTTCCAGAACGGTCTGCCAATGACCAGTCGCCAGACGGTGGGAGATAATCTGGCCGAACTGGTTAATGTGCTGACCGAACGCAGCAAAGTGGCGGATGTGCTGATTGTGAACGGCGGCCTCGGCCCTACCAGCGATGATTTGAGCGCGCTGGCTGCGGCAAAAGCTGCGGGTGTGGGCCTGGTGCTGCACGAAGAGTGGCTGGCGAAAATGGAAGCCTTCTTCGCCGGACGCGGCCGCAAAATGGCGGACAGCAACCGTAAACAGGCTGAAATCCCGGCTGGTGCCGAAATGCTGGATAACCCGGTCGGCACAGCCTGCGGTTTCGCCATCGAACTGAACCGCTGCTGGATTTTCTTCACGCCTGGCGTTCCCTCCGAATACAAAGTGATGGTTGAGCAGCAAATCCTGCCGCGCCTGAAGACCCGCTTCTCCCTGCCTGAGCCGCCAGTCTGCCTGCGCATGACCACCTTTGGACGTGGCGAGAGCGATCTGGCTTCCGAAATTGAACCGCTGCCGCTGCCGCTGCCGGAAGGCGTGGTAATGGGCTACCGGGCCTCAATGCCGATTATTGAACTCAAGCTTAACGGTCCGGCTTCTAAGCTGGCGGAGATGGAGCAGTTCTGGCAGCAGGTACGCGAAATCGCCGGGGAAAGTACCATTTTTGAGGGAACGGAAGGGCTGCCAGCCCAGATTTCACGCCGCCTGAAGGAGAAGGGGTACAGCCTGGCGGTCAGTGAGCAATTTACTGCCGGGCTGCTGCAGTGGCAGCTGGCCTCTGCCGACGCGCCGCTGAAAGCGGGTAACGTGCTGCCAACCCATGCGGAAACGCTGTCGGAGTTGATCAAACGCAGTCAGCAGCTGGCTGCAGACGGAGACGCCAGTCTGGTGCTGGTGGTCGGTGGCTTGCAGGATGAGCATCTTGGCTTTGCGCTGCATACGCCGGAAGGGAGTTGGGCGCAGAAGGTGAAGTTCAACATTAATCGCCACGGGCTGAAAGCCCGTCAGGACGTGGTGGCGATGATGGCGCTGAATATGCTGCGTCGCTGGCTCAACGGCATGGAAGTGTCAACCGGGCACGGCTGGATTGATGTGGTTGAGACACTGCAGGGATAATTGCCAGGCGAATCAATCCTGAAGGGGGGAGTAAATTCGCCCCTTCAGTGAGGCAGGCACGATTGTTATAGCGGGTGAACCGCTACATCTCGATCTCAATATCACCGTTAGCGGTGCAGCAGCAGGGGAGGATCTCGCCATCCTGCACGAAAGCCAGCGGCCGGGCGGCGTAACAGACTTCCCCTTTCAGTAGCCGGGTACGGCAGGAGCCGCAGTAGCCTTCCCGGCACTGATATTCCACCGGGATGCGGTGGAATTCCAGCGCATCCAGTAGCGAGCGGTGCTCTTCCTGGCAGTGCAGCCGCGTGCCGGAAGCACGCAGCGTAATGATCGAACCTGCCATTTTACAGCTGGAAGTCGTCGAAGTCGTTTTCACCCACTTCGGAGTCAATCTGACCTACCAGGTAAGAGCTCACTTCCACTTCCTGCGGTGCGACCTGCACGTTGTCAGAGACCAGCCACGAGTTGATCCACGGGATTGGGTTCGAGCGGGTTTTGAACGGCAGCTCCAGACCCACCGCCTGCATGCGGATATTGGTGATGTACTCAATGTACTGCCACAGAATGTCTTTGTTCAGGCCAATCATCGAGCCGTCACGGAACAGATAATCTGCCCACTCTTTCTCCTGCTGAGCAGCCAGCACGAACAGGTCGTAGCACTCCTGACGGCACTCACTGGCGATTTCTGCCATCTCCGGATCGTCTTCACCACTGCGCAGCAGGTTCAGCATGTGCTGGGTGCCGGTCAGATGCAGTGCTTCGTCACGGGCAATCAGACGGATGATTTTGGCGTTGCCTTCCATCAGCTCGCGCTCGGCAAAGGCGAAGGAGCAGGCGAAGCTGACATAGAAGCGGATAGCTTCAAGCGCATTAACGCTCATCAGGCAGATATAGAGCTGTTTTTTCAGGCCGCGCAGGCTGACAGTCACGGTTTTACCATTAACCTGATGGGTGCCTTCACCCAGCAGATGCCAGTAGTTGGTCATCTCAATCAGGTCATCGTAGTAGCCAGAGATATCTTTGGCGCGCGACAGGATCTGCTCGTTTGTCACGATATCGTCAAACACGATCGCCGGATCGTTGACGATATTGCGGATGATATGGGTGTAGGAGCGGGAATGGATCGTTTCAGAGAACGCCCAGGTCTCAACCCAGGTTTCCAGCTCCGGGATGGAGATCAGCGGCAGCAGGGCAACGTTCGGGCTGCGTCCCTGAATGGAGTCAAGCAGCGTCTGATACTTCAGGTTGCTGATAAAGATGTGCTTCTCATGGTCCGGCAGACCCTGATAGTCGATACGATCGCGCGAAACGTCCACTTCTTCCGGTCGCCAGAAGAAGGAGAGCTGCTTCTCGATCAGCTTTTCAAAGATGTCATATTTCTGCTGATCGTAGCGGGCGACGTTAACTGGCTGACCGAAGAACATGGGTTCATCCAGCTGGTTGTTTTTATTCTGCGAGAACGTTGTGTAAGCCATGAATAGTGATCCAGTAAGGCCAGGCCGCGAATCTGGCCCGGACAGAGGGTTGGGGGCGACTGAGTTCGTTCAATCAGCCAGTATACCCAAAATAATTCGCGTTGCAGGACAAAAACGTCATCGTTTTTGAACAGCGCCTGCGCTGGCCCCAAAGGGGTGAGGCCATCAGGCCGAATCACGCGGCCAGCGAGCTCATCCCCTGGAGCTTACTCAAGTAAGTGTCTGGGGTGCGCTCGTGCAGCCAACGCACCTGCAACGTGAAGTATGAAGGGTATTTAAATCTTGCAGGCGCCGCTTTCACAGCCATCGTCCTGAATGGACGGTGCCAAATCATCCTGCGCGTCTTCTGCGCCATCACGGGTGTTCTGGTAGTAGAGCGTTTTGACGCCAAATTTATAGGCGGTCAGCAGGTCTTTCAGCAGTTGCTTCATCGGCACACGACCCTTCTCAAAGCGGGTTGGATCGTAGTTAGTGTTGGACGAAATCGCCTGGTCGATAAATTTCTGCATCAGGCCAACCAGCTGCAGATAACCGTCGTTGTTTGGCATTTCCCACAGCAACTCGTAGCTGTCTTTCAGGCGTTCGTACTCAGGCACAACCTGACGCAGGATACCGTCTTTCGACGCTTTGATACTGATGTGGCCGCGTGGTGGCTCAATGCCGTTGGTGGCGTTAGAAATCTGCGAGGAGGTTTCTGACGGCATCAGTGCAGATAGCGTGGAGTTACGCAGGCCGTGCGTTTTGATCTCTTCACGCAGCGTTTCCCAGTCCAGATGCAGCTGTTCGTTGCTGATCGCATCCAGGTCTTTCTTGTAGGTGTCGATCGGCAGGATGCCCTGCGCATAGGTCGTTTCATTAAACCACGGGCAGGCGCCTTGCTCTTTCGCCAGATCGTTAGAGGCTTTCAGCAGGTAATACTGAATGGCTTCGAACGTTTTGTGGGTCAGATTGTTTGCGCTGCCGTCAGAATAACGTACGCCGTGCTTCGCCAGGTAGTAGGCGAAGTTGATCACGCCAATACCCAGCGTACGGCGGCCCATTGCGCCACGCTTCGCGGCAGGAATTGGGTAATCCTGATAATCCAGCAGGGCGTCCAGCGCACGAACGGCGAGCGTGGCCAGCTCCTGCAGGTCGTCCAGGCTTTCAATCGCGCCCAGGTTGAACGCCGACAGCGTACACAGAGCGATTTCACCGTTCTCGTCGTTCACATCCATTAGCGGCTTGGTTGGCAGCGCGATTTCCAGGCACAGGTTAGACTGGCGAACCGGCGCGATAGTCGGGTCAAACGGGCTGTGGGTGTTGCAGTGATCGACGTTCTGGATGTAGATACGGCCGGTTGAGGCGCGTTCCTGCATCATCAGCGAGAACAGGTCAACGGCCTTCACGCGCTGCTTACGGATGCCGTCATCTTTCTCGTATTTGGTGTACAGACGCTCGAACTCTTCCTGATCGGCGAAGAACGCATCGTACAGGCCTGGTACGTCAGACGGGCTGAACAGGGTGATCTCTTCGCCTTTCAACAGGCGGGTATACATCAGCTTGTTGATCTGTACGCCATAGTCCATGTGACGAACGCGGTTGCCTTCCACCCCACGGTTGTTCTTCAGCACCAGCAGGCTTTCCACTTCCAGATGCCACATCGGGTAGAACAGCGTTGCTGCACCGCCACGCACGCCGCCCTGAGAGCAGGACTTCACCGCGGTCTGGAAGTGCTTATAGAAAGGGATACAACCGGTATGGAACGCTTCGCCGCCACGGATCGGGCTGCCCAGCGCACGGATACGACCGGCGTTGATACCGATACCGGCACGCTGAGACACATATTTTACGATAGCGCTGGAAGTGGCGTTGATCGAATCCAGGCTGTCGCCGCACTCGATTAGCACGCAGGAGCTGAACTGACGGGTCGGGGTACGCACGCCGGACATGATTGGCGTCGGCAACGAGATTTTAAAGGTGGAGATCGCATCGTAGAAACGCTTCACGTAGTCCAGACGGGTCTCACGCGGGTAGCCAGAGAACAGGCAGGCCGCGACCAGAATATACAGGAACTGGGCGCTTTCGTAAATTTCGCCGCTGACGCGGTTTTGCGCCAGATATTTGCCTTCCAGCTGCTTAACCGCCGCGTAAGAGAAGTTCATGTCGCGCCAGTGGTCGATAAAGCCGTCCAGCTGTTCGAACTCTTCCGCGCTGTAATCTTCCAGCAGATGGCTGTCGTATTTGCCGAGGTCGACCATACGCTTCACCTGATCGTACAGCTTTGGCGGCTCGAACTGGCCGTAGGCTTTTTTACGCAGGTGGAAAATGGCGAGGCGGGCAGCCATATACTGATAATCCGGTGCGTCGCGGGAGATCAGGTCCGCAGCGGATTTGATAATGGTTTCGTGGATATCAGAGGTTCTGATCCCTTCATAGAACTGGATATGAGAACGCAGTTCAACCTGAGAAACGGAAACGTTCTTCAGGCCCTCTGCAGCCCAGTCAAGCACGCGGTGGATTTTGTCCAGATTAATGCGTTCAGTGCGGCCATCGCGTTTAGTGACAAGCAGGCTTTGATTCATGTCGAGTAATATCCTGTCCGTGAAGTCGAAAGTATCCCCTGTTTATACACAACATACTCAGATGTGAGTAACTCTGTGGATAAACACTATATATAGGGGGTGAAGGAAGTACAGATAACAATATGGTGAGTATTTTAGTAATTTATCTGAGGTTAACAAGGCTTGATTTTCACGAGATTTTGCTGATCGGACCCAGGTTGTTTTCCTAAGTCCGCGTTTCTCAAGGCCCTGTAGCAATGTCAACGGGTTGAGAAAATTTTTAGAAATTTGATCAAGCGCGGGTTTCTTGTTCAGCGCTGAAAATTCATGATTTTATTTGCGCAAAAACTGCCCTTCAGGAACGTTAAACAGCTCCCGTTTTACCCGGAAAATTATTAGCCCTTTCCGGTTTAAAATTATCCTGCCGCAGAACCCCGTCAGCCGTCTAAGAGGAAAAGGATCTGGCAGCGGCGTTAATCTAAGGGATTCTTATGACGGTTACGTGACGAAGAGCGGGAATTTACCCTAAGGATCAATAATGCAGGCACAGCGGCCTGCATCAGTATTTCTGCTACTGGCTATTCAGCCGGGCAGTGGGTGTGGATCATATAGTTGACGTCCACGCCGGGGGCCAGCTTAAATTTGTTGGTCAGCGGGTTGTAGTGCAGGCCAATGATATGACGGTCGCGCAGCGGAGTTTCATCAACCCAGTTCAGCAGCTCTGCCGGACGGATGAACTTTTTAATGTCGTGGGTGCCACGTGGAACCATACGCAGCACGTATTCCGCACCGATAATGGCCATCAGCCAGGACTTGCTGTTGCGATTCAGGGTTGAGAAGAACACTTCGCCACCCGGCTTAACCAGGCGGGCGCAGGCGTGAACCACGGAGCGCGGGTCTGGCACATGCTCCAGCATTTCCATACAGGTCACCACATCGTACTGACCGGCGAACTGCTCCGCATGATCTTCCACGGTCTGCTGGACGTAATCAACTTTCACGCCGCTTTCCAGCGCATGCAGGCGGGCAATTTGCAGCGGCTCGGCACCCATATCCAGTCCAGTGACTTCCGCCCCTTCACGGGCCATGCTTTCCGCCAGAATGCCGCCACCGCAGCCAACGTCCAGCACCTTCTTACCGAACAGGCCATTACTGTGTTGGGCAATGTAACCCAGGCGCAGCGGATTAATGCGGTGCAGAGGCTTGAATTCGCCTTCCAGATCCCACCAGCGGGAAGCTACCGCTTCGAATTTGGCAATTTCATCATGATCGACGTTCACCGGGCCGTTTTGCTCTGCTTTCATTTACTCATACTCCCTGGAAAGTTTGCAGGGAGTATACATCTTTCCTCACCGCAAGGGGCAGTGCTCCGCTTCTGATCCGTTCAGGCGCTATTAAAGCGTGCAAAACGACGCTTTCCATTCACCACCAGGTGTAAAGGTGATATACTTTCGCACCTTTGAATCCGGGTATAACGTAGAGGGATAGCGGCTCAATGAGCGATCTAGCCAGAGAAATCACACCGGTCAATATCGAAGAAGAGTTAAAGAACTCTTACCTCGATTATGCCATGTCGGTCATCGTTGGCCGTGCATTGCCAGATGTTCGCGATGGGCTTAAGCCAGTACACCGTCGTGTACTCTACGCCATGAACGTGCTGGGCAATGACTGGAATAAACCTTATAAAAAGTCTGCCCGTGTTGTCGGCGATGTCATCGGTAAATATCACCCTCACGGTGATACAGCGGTGTACGACACTATTGTTCGTATGGCCCAGCCATTCTCGCTGCGCTACATGCTGGTCGATGGCCAGGGTAACTTCGGTTCCGTTGACGGCGATTCCGCCGCAGCAATGCGTTACACCGAAGTGCGCATGTCCAAAATCGCCCATGAACTGCTGGCGGATCTCGAAAAAGAGACCGTCGACTACGTGCCGAACTACGACGGCACCGAGCAGATCCCGGAAGTCATGCCGACCAAAATCCCCAACCTGCTGGTTAACGGCGCATCGGGGATTGCCGTGGGTATGGCAACCAACATCCCTCCGCACAACCTGACGGAAGTGATCAACGGCTGCCTGGCCTATATCGACGATGAGAATATCAGCATTGAAGGGCTGATGGAGCACATCCCGGGGCCGGACTTCCCGACTGCGGCGATCATCAATGGCCGCCGTGGCATTGAAGAAGCCTACCGTACCGGTCGTGGAAAAATTTATATCCGCGCCCGTGGCGAAGTGGAAGTCGATGCCAAAACCGGTCGCGAAACCATCATCATTCACGAAATCCCTTATCAGGTGAACAAAGCTCGTCTGATTGAGAAGATGGCTGAGTTGGTAAAAGAGAAGCGTCTGGAAGGGATCAGCGCGCTGCGTGATGAATCCGATAAAGACGGCATGCGCATTGTGATTGAGATCAAGCGCGATGCGGTTGGCGAAGTGGTGCTGAATAACCTCTATTCACTCACTCAGCTGCAGACCTCTTTCGGTATCAACATGGTTGCCCTGCATCAGGGTCAGCCGAAGATCATGCCGCTGAAGGATATTCTTGAAGCCTTCGTGCGTCATCGCCGTGAAGTGGTGACCCGCCGTACGATCTTTGAACTGCGTAAAGCTCGCGACCGTGCCCACATCCTGGAAGCGCTGGCGATTGCCCTGGCTAACATCGACCCGATCATTGAACTGATCCGCCGAGCACCAACCCCAGCGGAAGCGAAAGCAGGCCTGGTTGCCCGTCCGTGGGATCTGGGCAACGTTGCCTCAATGCTGGAGCGTGCCGGTGATAACGCCGCGCGTCCAGAGTGGCTGGAAGACGAGTTCGGGATCCGTGATGGTCAGTACCACCTGACTGAACAGCAGGCACAGGCGATTCTGGATCTGCGTCTGCAGAAATTGACCGGTCTTGAGCATGAAAAACTGCTGGACGAGTACAAAGAGCTGTTGGAGCAGATCGCTGAACTGATCTACATCCTCGAAAGCGCAGAACGTCTGATGGAAGTGATCCGCGAAGAGCTGGAACTGATCCGCGATCAGTTCGGCGATGAGCGCCGCACGGAAATCACCGCCAACAGTGCGGATATCAATATTGAAGATTTGATCAACCAGGAAGACGTGGTTGTGACTCTGTCTCACCAGGGCTATGTGAAGTATCAGCCACTGACTGATTACGAAGCACAGCGTCGTGGTGGGAAAGGCAAATCTGCAGCACGTATTAAAGAAGAAGACTTTATCGACCGCCTGCTGGTGGCCAACACCCACGACACTATCCTGTGCTTCTCCAGCCGGGGGCGTCTCTACTGGATGAAGGTCTACCAACTGCCGGAAGCGAGCCGTGGCGCACGTGGACGTCCAATCGTCAACCTGCTGCCGCTGGAAGCGAACGAGCGTATTACGGCGATCCTGCCGGTACGCGAATACGCCGAAGGCTGGAACATCTTTATGGCTACCGCCAGCGGTACCGTGAAGAAAACTGCGCTGACCGAATTCAGCCGCCCACGCAGCGCCGGTATTATTGCCGTCAACCTGCGTGAAGACGACGAGCTGATTGGCGTGGCGCTGACCAACGGTAACGACGAGGCGATGCTGTTCTCCGCCGCCGGTAAGGTTGTTCGCTTCGCTGAGCAGGCTGTGCGTGCCATGGGCCGTACTGCTTCCGGCGTGCGCGGTATTAAGCTGGCCGAAGGCGATCGTGTTGTGTCGCTGATCGTGCCGCGTGATGACGGTGCAATCCTGACCGTGACTCAGAACGGCTACGGCAAGCGTACCGACAACAGCGAGTATCCAACCAAGTCCCGTGCAACGCAGGGCGTTATCTCGATCAAAGTGACCGAGCGTAACGGACCGGTGATTGGCGCTGTACAGGTTGTCGACAGCGATCAGATCATGATGATCACTGATGCCGGTACGCTGGTGCGTACCCGCGTTTCTGAAGTGAGTGTGGTTGGCCGTAACACCCAGGGTGTGATCCTGATTCGCACCGCAGAAGATGAGAACGTGGTCGGTCTGCAGCGTGTTGCTGAGCCGGTAGCGGAAGAAGAGCTGGACGCTATCGACGGCAGCGTGGCGGAAGGGGACGACGATATCGCCCCGGAAGTGGAAAATGAAGATGATGCACCAGAGAGCGACGAAGACGAGTAATCGTCTGCGCTTTTAGTGCCAAAGGCCGGTTCAGTTGAACCGGCCTTTTTTTATGTTTGCGGCGGACATAAAAAAATCTGGAAGCGGTTACGCAGGACTGAACGCTGAAACTGACCGAGCCAGGCACGGCTGATATACAGAGCGGACACAGGGAGGACGTGTCCATGAAAATCAATGTTGAACGCTCTGGAGAAAGAGTGCCGGGAATTAAAAAAACTACCGGGTCAGCGTCAGTAAGGCGGATGGCCGGAACCGAGAGTACCTGGTGGAGAGGGTTCCGCTGCACCGGACGATATGCGAGGTTTTATATTCAAAATGGCCGCAAATTTATGCTGAAAATTTCGCCTGAATGATTATTTTTTGTCCTTATGATGCGGTATTCTCCTTTAATCAGTCCTGGCGTTACAGGCCGGACAGCACTATGAAGTATAGCCAGCCAGCGGGAGCTGGAAATATTCGTGCAGGAGGCTCTCTATGTTATCGAAAAATCAGGTAGCGAACCAGAATTTGCCAGTATCGACCCAGCAGCGTTTGACGCGAGAAGAAGTTATCGCGTTGTCGCTGGAGTACATGAATCAGGCGGCAGATCGTTTTGCGGCGCATGTTATGGAGCAGGGTGGAAAAGTTGAATGGCCCCCTGTGACCAAATCCTTAAAAGCCTGAACCGCCAGTTTTACCCCACTCAACAAGCTGGTTCATTCAACCGGCTTTTTTTATGCCTGTAAGGGAGGGGGTTAACTGGCTTTTTTGCTGTTGTGACGGTACTGTAACGGGATTGAATTTGTCCACGTCCAGCTTGCCTATAGGTTGCGCTTGAAATATTTAGTCTCGTTCAGAACCACGTTAAGGATCTCCCGCTATCTGTTCCGGGCACTGGCACTCATGCTCTGGATGCTGGGTGCGCTGTTGACAACGTTCTACATCATCAATGTGCTGCATGAGAAAGAAGCTCAGGTGCGTCAGGAATTTAATGCCAACGTTGAGCAGGCTCAGTGGTACATTCGCCATTCCGCCGATGTGACCCGCGAACTGAAGTTTATTGCTGAAAACCGCCTGAATTCCTCCGCCAACGGGCTGGACGTCCTGAACGGCGTATTTCCTGGTAAAACCGCACTGCCACAGTTCTTTCCACTCTATTCCGACTCCGACTGCAGTGCCATGAGCAACACCTGGCGTAACTCGCTGGAGTCCCTGAGCTATTTCCTGCACTACTGGAAAGAGAACTTTGCTTCAGCTTATGAGCTGAACAGGGTCTTCTTTATCGGCGGTGAAAGTCTTTGTCTGGCGGACTTTGGTGTGGGCAGTTCTTCGGCCGATCGGGAACATGCGCTGAAATCTCTGCACGAGCGCATCCTGAAGTACCGTAACGGCAACGAGGACGAGCGTAAAAACAGCATGTTCTGGATCGCTCCTTCCAGCCAGCCTGCCGTCGGTTATTACTACATGGTCACGCCGGTGTATGTTGCCAGCAAAATGGCAGCGCTGCTGGGTATTGAGCAGACAATTCGTCTGGAGGATTTCCTCACGCCGGGTGCCTTCCCGGTCAGTGCCACCCTTGTGGATGGCAGTAATCAGCGGCTGATGTCCTCTTCCCGGGCGGGAGCAAGAATTTCGCTGGACGACCTGCCCAATGACAACAGCTGGTTTGGCTATATCAATGGTTACAAGCAGCTGGTGCTGAAACAGACGCTGACACCTTCTTCCCTCACCGTGGTCTATTCAGTGCAGACTAACGAGATGGTTCAGAAGCTGAAGATACTGATCATTAATGCCATTCTGCTTAACGTCATCAGCGCAATTATCCTCTTCACGCTGGCCTGGCTGTTTGAACGCCGCATGTTTTTACCGGCAGAAGACAATGCTCACCGGCTGGAAGAGCACGAGCAGTTCAACCGCAAAATTGTCGCTTCGGCGCCGGTTGGCATCTGTATTTTGCGCACCAGTGACGGGACTAATATCCTCAGTAACGAGCTGGCGCATAACTACCTGAGCATGCTGACTCAGGAGGATCGGCAGCGGCTGACCGAAATTATCTGCGGCCAGCAGGTGAATTTTGTCGACGTGCTGACCGGCAGCAACACCAATCTGCAAATCAGCTTTGTGCATTCACGCTATCGTAATGAAAACGTAGCAATCTGCGTGCTGGTGGATGTGTCAGCCCGCGTGAAGATGGAAGAGTCGCTGCAGGAAATGGCTCAGGCTGCCGAACAGGCCAGCCAGTCCAAGTCGATGTTCCTGGCCACGGTCAGCCACGAGCTGCGCACGCCGCTGTATGGCATTATCGGTAACCTCGATCTGTTGCAGACCAAATCACTGCCGAAAGGGGTGGAATCGCTGGTAACGGCGATGAACAACTCGTCCAGCCTGCTACTGAAAATCATCAGCGATATTCTCGACTTCTCGAAAATTGAGTCTGAGCAACTGAGAATCGAACCGCGTGAATTTTCCCCGCGTGAGGTAATCACCCACATCTCTTCCAACTATCTGGCAATGGTGGTGAAAAAGCGTCTTACGCTGTGGTGCTTTATCGACAGCGACGTACCGGTGACGCTGGACGGCGATCCGCTGCGCCTGCAGCAGGTGATCTCTAACCTGCTGAATAATGCCATCAAATTTACCCATACCGGCGGCATCATCCTGCAGGCGTTTGTGAAGGATGGTTATCTGGCTTTCCGCGTGCGTGATACTGGTGTGGGGATCCCGGCAAAAGAGATCACTCGCCTGTTCGATCCGTTCTTCCAGGTGGGTACCGGCGTGCAGCGTAACTTCCAGGGTACCGGGCTGGGGCTGGCGATCTGTGAAAAGCTGATCAATATGATGGACGGCGACATCGAGGTGGATTCCGAACCGGGGATGGGCAGCCAGTTTGTGGTGCGCATCCCGCTGTATAACAGTCAGGTGATGACGCCGGTGCTGCATGAGGGGTTGCTGGGTAAGAGATGCTGGCTGGAATTGCGCAATGACACGCTGGCCGACTTCCTGGAAAAACTGTTGAGGCAGCATGGCATTACCGTGGAGCACCTGCAGGAAGGCAGCCACTGTGAGCCAGATGATGTGATTGTGGTGGATTACGACTACCAGCACCAGCAGGTGGTACGTGCGCTAATCCGTTTCGATGGTAGTCACAATGATGGCCCGCATGAAGTGAGCTCCGGTCGCTGGGTTTACGGCACTACCACACCGCATGAACTGCCGGTGTTGCTGGGCCGTATCTACCGGGTTGAAGTGGATATGCCTGATACGCTGCCGGGCCTGCCGGAAGCTGATGAGCTGAGTGTCAGCAACGAGGATATTCTGATCCTGGTGGTAGACGATCACCCTATCAACCGTATGCTGCTTTCCGATCAGTTGGGATCTTTAGGCTATCGGGTGAAAACCGCTCAGGACGGTGTGGATGCGCTGAACGTACTGAGCCGCAACGAGATTGATATCGTACTGACCGATGTGAACATGCCGAATATGGACGGTTATCGTCTGACACAGCGTCTGCGTCAGCTGGGGCTGACCTTCCCGGTGGTGGGCGTGACGGCAAATGCACTGGCGGAAGAGAAGCAGCGCTGTATGGAGGCAGGAATGGATAACTGTCTGTCCAAACCGGTGACGCTGGACACGCTGCGGCAGACGCTGGCGTTTTACACCGAGCGCGTGCGTAAGAGCAGGGAAGGGTAATTTCAGACAATAAAAAAGGGCGAATTTGCATTCGCCCTTTTTTTATAGCCTGTGCTGCTTAATCTTTATCAACCGGCATGGTGCTGACGGAAGAGAGATAGTTCAGCAGCGCGATATCGTTATCCACACCCAGCTTCATCATCGCTGATTTCTTCTGGCTGGAGATAGTTTTGATGCTGCGGTTCAGCTTCTTGGCAATCTCGGTCACCAGGAAACCTTCAGCAAACAGACGCAGAACCTCGCTCTCTTTCGGTGAAAGACGCTTGTCGCCGTAGCCACCCGCGCTGATTTTCTCCAGTAATTTCGCCACGCTGTCCGGCGTGTATTTTTTGCCTTTCTGCAGGGCTGCCAGCGCCTTAGGCAGGTCGGTTGGTGCGCCCTGTTTCAGAACAATCCCTTCGATATCCAGATCCAGTACCGCACTCAGGATCGCCGGGTTGTTGTTCATGGTCAGAACAATGATCGACAGGTCAGGATAGTGACGCTTGATGTATTTAATCAGCGTGATGCCGTCACCGTACTTTTCACCCGGCATCGACAGATCGGTAATCAAAACGTTAGCATCCAGCTTGGACAGGCTGTTGATTAAAGCAGTAGAGTCTTCGAACTCACCAACAACGTTGACCCATTCAATTTGTTCAAGCGATTTACGGATGCCGAACAGCACAATTGGATGATCATCGGCAATAATTACGTTCAGGTTATTCATATTATTGGTTACCTTGCTGCAGCAGTTCATTGACGTAGTGGTCAATCTCACTGGTGGTATTTTTAATGTTTGAATCGTCACACTCGGTAATGTGCAGTTCTAACGTTTCACAAAGCTGCTTGCCCGGGTTCAAATTAAGCATGGCAAACACGCCTTTCAGGCGATGTGCAGTCTGAGCAAGCGAACTCAAGTCCCTCTCCGCCGCCTCATTATACAATCTCTTTACATCATCTGGTACTGTCTCTACAAAGAGCTGGAAGTAGCCCGGTGCGAAAAGCTGTGCCAGATCCTGCTCTTCTTCTGTCTCATCCAGGGCCAGCTGCTGTTCAATAAGCTGAAGCAACGCATCCTGCATCGCGCTACTGAGATTAAAGTTGACCCTGAACTGGTTACGTGACAACGCGCTGTAACCTGTTTCATCATCCGTGAGCAGTAACGACCACGGCGTAAGATTTGCCGGCTCGTCGGTGACCAGGACATCATGATCCTGTCCGGAAAAACGCTCATCCGGAGTGATACAGCTGGCACCCCAGTTTTCCAGCTGGTGAACTACAATCTTCCTGACATCATCCACGGTGATATCAATCAGCGCGGTCAGGCCTTCCAGCAGTTTCTCTTCCTGTACCTGCTGATGTTCCTGCGGAGCATGGATCTGGATACTGTATCGGGTGCCGATATCGGGACGCGCCACGATTTCCAGATGGCCGCCCAGCTGCTTACACAGCTGTTTGCACAGGAAGAAGGCCAGTCCGGAAGCCTGGCCAAAACGATCCCGGCTGGTTTCGCCAAGGAACGGGAAGTCGGTATTGCCCATCTCATCCACCGTCAGCCCTGCTCCGGTGTCTACCATTTCAATCGCCAGGCGATCCGGACGATCGGTCGGGTGGCTGACTTCGATGCTGATCCTGCCCCATGTGGTGCTGGTGATGGAGTAGTGCAGCAGGGTGGTGAGGATTTTGTACAGTGCCCGACGGTCGCCGAAGCGGTTCTCCTCGCTGTTAAGGCGGTTGCTGACCAGAAGATTCAGCCCTTTGCGGCGTAGAGAAGGCAGGGCTTCCATCACCAGCTCATCCAGCACGGTCTGCACATTGAACGCGCCAGCGTCCGGCGCCCAGTCATGAGTTTCCAGCCGGTTAAGCAGCACGATATCGTCCACCAGGCGACTCAGCGCGTGGGACTCTTCCAGCGCATCATGGATATCGTCAGCCGGGTGAGTTTCGCTCAGTGTCTGCAGATGATCGATGACGTTGCTAAGCGGCCGGTTCAGCGCATGGCCGAGGTTTTGCAACAGCTGCTGGCGGGTCTGGTGATTTTTGTCCAGTACCTGCTGCGCTTTCTGCAGCTTCTTGTTCACCAGCAGCTCACGATCCTGGTCCCGCATCATAAACAGCTGCGTGTCAGGAGAGAGCACGCTGCGGGCGTGGCGGATTTCATACACTTCGTTATTGACCGTGGCCTGCAGGACGCCCTGATGCTGATCGGACATATTGATGATTTTTTGCAGGTTCAGGTGTGGCAACAGATGTTCAGCAATCTTGTTGCTGATAATGGTGCGGTTATTGGCGAAGTCATACACCAGCAGGCCAACCGGCAGACTGCCGACGATCTCTTCATTCAGTACCCGCAGCGAATCCAGCTCGGCGCTCTGATTTTCACTCGGTCGCAATGATTGCTGGCGCAGCAGCAACAGACCGCCAAGCGAGAGCAGCAGCAGGGCAAAGTTAGCCAGCAGCGGCCACATCAGGTTCTTCAGCGTATCCACCACCAGCCCGACAATCGGCACATGATAGACCAGCTGAAGCGGGGTGCTGGTCAGCGATGCGGCAATTTCCACATTTGGGTTAGTCAGCGTGACTTTAGTGCTGCTGGTGGCATCATCGGCATCCGTGCTGTTGGAGGCGTCGCTGGTGTCCTGTTTCAGTTGGAAGTTTTCCAGCGGCATGTTCAGTGGAATAAGATCGTTAATCGGCAGATCGAACGCCACCACGGTGGCGAGATGGCCCGGCTGATTAAACGTGGTGCGCACGGTGAAATAGTGATCGTTCTGCCAGGTAAAGCGGCGCAGCGGCGAGAAGCTTTCCCGTTCGTCCAGCGCGTTAGCCTGCGTAAGCATTTCAGCCCGGCGCGCATCAACGATATTGCTGATGGCACTCTCTTTATAGCGCGTCGCCATATCTTTCAGCGGCAGCGTTGAAATCAGGATCATGCTGTTATCCTGGCCGTTGAGGAAATACATCGACCAGGTGCTGTTTTCCGCACCCCACAGCGTGTCCAGATAGTTGGACATCCGCTGGGTCATGTCCAGCGTGCTGCTGTCATGGGAGCCGAAAATCAGCGCTTCTGTTTTGCGGCGGGTCTTCTCAAAGTAGTAAACGTCCGGGCGCAGCCGCGTTTCCTGCAGGCTGTTCGGGGTTGACCCTGCCGCACTTGCCGCCAGGTTTTCATAGATTTGCCAGGTGGCGAAACGATAGGTGTCAATGCGCTTCTGCATCGCATGGGCAATATCCGCCATCGCATAGCGTTTATCCGTCAGCCAGGCGTTGACGGTGTTGTGGATCATAAACCCTGATGCAAGCAGCAACACCAGAATAAACATCACAAAAAAGCGCGTGACATTGCCTGAAGTCAGTGGAAATTTGTATGGCAACATAGCGTAGCGTGACACCCCAATTAACGTGTAATCAGCCGGGCGCTGGCGGCCACGGCTAACAGCAATACCGCGATGGCACTAAAGGCCGTCGTCAGGCTGTACCACTGTGAGATAAACCCTATCAGTGCCGGACCAGCCAGAATACCTGCATAACCAATCATTGTCATGGAAGAAATCGCCAGATTCACCGGCATGTTTTTCTGATTTCCTGCGGCACTGAACATAATAGGTACGCTGTTTGACGCACCAAATCCCACCAGCACAAAGCCAGCCAGCGCCACTGCGGTACTGGGGACAAAGATCGCCAGCAGCAGGCCCACTGAAGCACACAGCGTGCCGCAGAACAGGGTCGTCGTCCGGCCAAAATAGTTGACGATACGGTCACCGGTCAGACGACCAAGGGTCATCGCCACAGAGAACAGCGCGTAGCCGAGGCCGGCCTGGGCGTGGGGTAAACCGCGGGTTTGTGCAAGGAACAGCGCCCCCCAGTCGAGAATGGAGCCTTCCGTCAGGAACAGAATGAAACACATCACGCCAAGAAACAGCACCCAGCCATGTGGGACTACAAACAGCGCGGTATCACCTTGCTGAACACGCTGGCTGAGCAGATGGCGCTGCGAGAAACCATACAGAGCAATAATTAGCAGCAGGATAATGCCAGTAGCCTGGAGCGGCGTCAGCCCGAAGGCTAACCCGGCACTCACCAGACCCGCACCGGCGATGCCACCCACGCTGAAAAAACCATGGAAGCCGGACATCATCGCCCGACCGGAAGCTTTTTCCACCTCCACGGCCTGAATATTCATTGCCACGTCCACCAGCCCGACCGCCGCACCAAAGATCATTAACGCTATTGCCAGAGCAAAAGGAGTGGAGAGGGTGGCCAGAAGAGGAAGTGCCAGCAGGATAAACAGACTGCCGCAGGCAATCACATTTTTGCAGCCCGCCCGGCCTACCAGAATACCGGTCAGCGGCATGGTCACCAGCGAACCCAGGCCAAGAAACAGCAGCAGCGTCCCCAGCGAACCATCACTGAGCTGGGTACGGTCTTTTGCATAAGGGACCAATGGAGCCCAGGCAGCCATGCCGATACCGGCAATTAAAAAGACCGCGCGGGTGGCGTGCTGGGTGGCTACGGCGCTGGCGATTGCTTGTCGGGCATCCTGTGTTGTCATAATTTCCGTTGAGAGCCTGTCGCGATTAACGCTAGTTTTTATCACAATTAGCGAATTTAATGAAGTTTGCCCTGCAAACAAGGCACGATTGGCACCGTGTGAAAGCCTTTATGCATCGGGGGTGTCAGTTATTAACCTAGAAAAACGAGCCTGTTAATCAAATTTCTCACCTTAAGGCTATTTTACAGATAACTCCTGGTATAACGATTCATTATCACGCATTAACTCAAATCATTGGTGAAACATGAAAAAGCGTGATTCAGGCTGACCAGCTGCAGGTGCTGACCGGAAAAGAGGACCAACTTACTTGCGCAACGCTTTATTCGCCCGTGCGGGGAATTGTGAAAGATATCCAGGCCACTACTGTCGGTGGAGTGCTGCAGCCAGGGGGCAAGCTGATGGAGAGTGTGCCGCCGGAAGATCAGCTGCTGATTGAGACGCGCATCGGCGGAGCTGACGAACAAAGCCGGACGCAAGTTCCCAAGCGTGCCCGGAATGGTGGCCAATGTCGAGATTAAAATCGGTCAGAAATCGGTCATGGACTATCTGGTTAAACCGTTGAATAAGGTCAAAGAGTCTCGACGCGAGTGTTAAAATTTAACGCCACTGAATAATGAATTCTGGATACTTCCGAAAATTAATTAACATTTAATTCAAGGGCGTTTTTTTGACTATTCGTGCTTATATGTAGAATAAATGTGCAACGTTAGTGGCGGCTTATTTTACACCGAAGATCTATCTTTACTTAAATTGACATAAATAAAAAAATGCCGAACACAAGGTTCGGCGGGAATTAGGGTAAAGCAACTCATTCGGGGTGAATGAAGGTAATAATGAAATAAAATGATGATAGCAGGATTATTGTATAACCTGATGACCCGATCTTTTTATCATTCAGTGCTCATGTACGTAACATCACATAACCTTATGAAATATAACATTTCTCCTATTTTTTTTGACGATAAGTGCGATATTTTTTACCGATACGTGCTGCCTGGAAGTTCCCCGTTATTTACAAAATGAAATATCTGATTTGTATTCTGAAACACATTCGGAAATTTAGTATCATTTTCTTTATAGATTATTACTGCCTGCACACTAGTATGAGGTTGCCGGCTGAATTTTCGACGTTCAGCACGCAGTGGCAAATAAGGCATATAACTAGAGGGTAATAAAATGAAACTTCGTGTTCTCTCCCTGATGATCCCAGCGATGTTGATCGCCGGTACTGCAGGCGCTGCAGAAATTTACAACAAAGACGGCAATAAACTTGACCTCTTTGGTAAAGTAGATGGTCTGCACTATTTTTCCGATAACGACGGCTCTGACGGTGACCAGTCCTACCTGCGCTTCGGTTTTAAAGGCGAAACCCAGGTGACAGATCAGCTGACAGGTTACGGTCAGTGGGAATATCAGGCTGCTCTGAACACCGCAGAATCTGAAGGTACCGCTAACAGCTTTACCCGCGTGGGCTTCGCTGGTCTGAAATTTGGCGATGCCGGTTCAATCGACTACGGTCGTAACTATGGCGTGCTGTATGACATCGGTTCATGGACCGACGTTCTGCCAGAGTTCGGTGGAGATACCTACGGTGCGGATCAGTTCATGTTCCAGCGCTCTAACGGTCTGGTCACTTACCGTAACAACAACTTCTTTGGTCTGGTGGATGGCTGGAACTTCGCCGTTCAGTACCAGGGCAAAAACAGCAGCCCAACAGAATCTGCTAATGGCCGTGATGTTCTGGGTCAGAATGGCGATGGCTGGGGTCTGTCTACTACTTACGATCTGGGTTCTGGCTTCGGTATCGGGGCGGCAATGTTTAACTCTGACCGTACTACCGAGCAGAACGGCGGCGATGCAAGCAGCGCGACCATCCTGGGCCGTGGCGACAAAGCAACCGCTTACACTGGCGGTCTGAAATACGACGCAAACAACATCTACTTGGCCGCGATGTATACCCGTTCTTATAATGCAACCCGCTTTGGTTCAAGCGATGCAACTGCATATGGTTACGCGGATAAAGCGGACAACTGGGAACTGGTTGCTCAGTACCAGTTCGACTTCGGCCTGCGTCCTTCCCTGGCCTTCGTCAGCTCTCGCGGCACCGACATTCAGGGCTACGGTTCGCAGAACCTGAAAAAATATGTTGATGTGGGCGCGACCTACTATTTCAACAAAAACATGTCTACCTATGTTGACTACCAGATCAACCTGCTGGATGACAACAACTTCACCGACAACACCGGCATCAATACTGATGACGTAGTGGCATTGGGTCTGGTTTACCAGTTCTGAGTTCGGTTGGGAGCGCGGCCAGGCTGCGCTCCCGGTTTTCCTTTTCTCCGCTTATCTCTGCCTGTCCCTGTCCCCCGCACTTACTTGCTACTCATCCGGTGTTGATGTCGTGGACGAAAGAGCTGTCTGCGGTTGGTCTTCTTGTATTGCTTGTATCCTGAAAAGATAATAAGGGCGATGCAAACCATCAACAGGGCGAAATAGATCATTCTGGATCTCCTGATATAACTTAACCGGGCAGCCAGATATGGCGTGCTTAAGTGCTCATCCTGAATAGCATTTTTCAGCTGGTCAAGTTACCTATCACCACATTTTATGCCGTGTTTCGCGATTTTCGTACCAATAATTACTACAGGCTGTGATTTTATAATGAAGAAGAATTGGCTGTATTGCGCTGGTTTATCAGTATTTATCATGCTTTCCGGCTGCGATCGGAATAACCAGAGTCCGGCGAATTCGGGGCTGGTGATGGAAGGACGCACAATGGGAACATTCTGGAGGGTTAGCCTGGCTGGCGTGGCGGCAGATCGCAAAGAAGCCCTGCAGAAAGAGATTCAGCAACTGCTTGATAGCGACGATCGGGAGCTGTCGACCTGGAAAAGCGACTCGGTAATCTCCCGCTTTAACCAGTACCGTGGCAGCGATCCTCAGCCGGTCAGCGACAACATGGCCGATATCGTCACGCTCTCACTGCGCATCGGCCAGAAAACCGCCGGAGCGATGGACATTACTGTCGGGCCGCTGGTCAATCTCTGGGGATTTGGTCCGGACAGACAGCCGGTGAAGACGCCGACTCAGGCACAAATCGATGCTGCCAGGGCTCTGACCGGTTTGCAGCACCTGCATGTTATTGAGTGCGTGGAAGGTGCTTATCTGCAGAAAGATCTGTCAGGACTTTACGTTGACCTTTCCACGGTGGGTGAGGGCTTTGCCACCGATCATCTGGCGCGTCTGATGGAGAAAGAGGGGATAAACAGCTACCTTGTTTCCGTTGGCGGTGCGGTGCTGACAAGGGGAATGAGCGCGGAAGGTAAGCCGTGGAAAGTGGCAATCCAGAAGCCAACGGACAAAGAGAACGCGGTGCAGGCGCTGGTTGATCTGCAGGGACACGGCATCAGCACTTCGGGCAGCTATCGCAATTATTATGAACTGGACGGCAAGCGTATCTCCCACGTGATCGATCCGGCGACCGGACGGCCGATTCAGCACAAACTGGTGTCTGCTACGGTCATCGCCACCACGGCGCTGGAGGCAGATGGCTGGGATACCGGTCTGATGGTACTCGGTGAGGAAAAAGCCAAAGCGCTGGCGCTGCGGGAGAAACTTGCGGTGTATCTGATCATGAAGCAGGATGACGGTTTTACGACCTGGATGTCGCCACAATTTAAAGCTTTTATTGTGCAGCAATAAAAGCAGGCCCTGAGGAGGCAGAATGCTGGACTTATTTAGTGAAGAAGCCCCCTGGGCTGAGCCGCTGGCTGACGGCGCGGTGATCCTGCGCAGAAGAGCCCGGGATCAGGCGGAACAACTGATGGCGTTGGTGACCGAAGTTTCAGCTAAAAATCCTTTTCACCATCGCATCACTCCCGGTGGCCACCGGATGTCGGTGGCAATGACCAACTGCGGCGATTTCGGCTGGTCAACGGACTCCCGCGGTTACCAGTACAGCGAGCGCGACAGCGCAACCGGGCATCGCTGGCCATCGATGCCTGAACTTTTCCGTCAGCTGGCGACACGCAGTGCGGCAGAGGCCGGATTTGCTGATTTTAACCCCGATGCCTGCCTGATTAACCGCTACGAACCCGATGCAAAGCTGACCCTGCATCAGGATAAAGATGAGCAGGATCTTAAGCAGCCGATCGTGTCGGTTTCGCTCGGATTACCGGCGGTATTTCAGTTTGGCGGGTTTGAGCGCGGCGACGCCACTCAGCGGGTGCTGCTGGAACACGGTGATATCGTGGTCTGGGGCGGCCCTTCGCGCCTGCGCTATCATGGCATTCTCCCGCTGAAGCCCGGTATCCACGCGCTTATTGGGGCTTTTCGCTATAATCTCACCTTCCGTCGTGCATTTCGCTGACAGATGAGAATTGTTATTGATATCGTCCGGCTTCTCATTAAACTGCATGCTGCGTTAAATCTACCTGGATGGTGTCATGGAGTTGCTTCGTGTTGTTTACCGGCAATATCGCTGGCCTTTTGTATCGGTTATTCTCCTCAGCCTGCTTAGCGCTGCGCTGGGGATTGGGCTGATCGCCTTTATCAACCGTGAGCTGATCGTATCAGTAAACACCTCGTTGATGATCCTGCCAGAGTTTCTGGGCCTGCTGGTGCTGCTGATGGTTGTCACCCTGGCTTCGCAGCTGGCGCTGACCCTGCTGGGCCACCATTTTGTTTACCGGCTGCGTGGTGAGTTTATCAAGCGCATTCTGGATACACAGGTGGAACGTATTGAACAGATTGGCAGCCCACAGCTACTGGCGGCGCTGACCAGCGACGTACGCAATATCACCATCGCTTTTGTCCGCCTGCCGGAGCTGATCCAGGGGATTATTCTCGCCATTGGCTCTGCCGCTTATCTGGCCTGGCTGTCGGCAGAGATGCTGCTGGTTACGGTGGTCTGGCTGGTGATCACTATTGTCGGTGGCTGGCTGCTGGTCTCCAGAGTCTACCGCCATATGGCTAAGCTGCGTGATATTGAAGGCAACCTCTATGCAGACTTCCAGACCATCATTGAAGGGCGCAAAGAGCTGGCACTGAACCGCCAGCGTGCGCAGCTGATCTTCGAAACGGTGTATCAGGAAGATGCACGCTCTTACCGCCACCATATCGTGCGTGCCGATACTTTCCATCTCAGCGCGGTGAACTGGTCAAATATTATGATGCTGGGCGCGATAGGCCTGGTGTTCTTTATGGCTAACAGTCTGGGCTGGGCTGATACTGCCGTGGCGGCAACATATTCCCTGACGCTGTTGTTCCTGCGTACGCCACTGCTGTCGGCGGTAGGGGCTTTGCCGACGCTGCTGACGGCTCAGGTGGCGTTTAACAAGCTTAACTCCTTTAAGCTTGCGGAGTATCAGCCTGAGTTTGCCGCCCCTGTCGCCGCGAAGCACTGGCAGACGCTGGAGCTGCGCGATCTGGTATTCCAGTACGGCGACAGCGGCTTCAAAGTTGGTCCGATTAACATGACGCTGAAGCGCGGCGAGCTGGTGTTTCTGATCGGCGGCAACGGTAGCGGCAAATCCACGCTGGCGATGCTGCTGACCGGGCTGTATCAGCCGGTTTCCGGACAGATCTTGCTGGATGGGGTGGAGATTGACGCGGCAAATGGCGACGGTTATCGCCGGTTGTTCTCCGCAGTCTTTACCGATGTGCATCTGTTTGATCGGCTCATTAACGATCAGGGGCAGCCCGCCGAGCCGGCGAAGGTACAGCAGTGGCTTGAACGCCTGAAGATGCAGGACAAAATTAAGCTTGATGGCAACCGGGTGCTTAACCTCAAGCTGTCGAAAGGGCAGAGCAAGCGACTGGCGCTGCTGCTGGCTACCGCTGAACAGCGCGATATCCTGTTGCTGGACGAATGGGCAGCCGATCAGGATCCGCATTTCCGTCGTATCTTCTACCGCGAACTGCTGCCGTGGCTGAAAGAGATGGGAAAAACCGTCTTTGCCATCAGCCACGATGATCACTACTTCCTGCATGCCGACCGCCTGCTGGAGATGCGTGAAGGCAAACTGACCGAGCTGACCGGGCAGGAAAGAGAGATGGCTACGTTGGATGCGGTGAAGCGTACGGACGTCACAGCCTGATTAGCAGAATGCCGCATATCTACTGCAATTATGTTTATTTGTCAGTCTGATAGTGGAAAGGTAAGGTGGCTTTGACAGTGTTCTTCAGCTGTCCTGGACTTCCCCGTCGTCTTACCAAATTGGTTATGCCGGTCTGAGTATTTCTCAGATCGGCTTTTTTATGCCTGCGGTGTGACTATCCAGCTCAGCACTTCATCCCGCCCAAGCTGAACATGGCCGGTAAACAGTCGCCCGGCCGGGAATTCTCTGGAGAAGGTACGGGTCAGTTTCAATGTAATTGTGCCTGTTGCAGGGCAGTAATCGACGATCTCAGCAGCGTTGAAATCCATAAACTCACGCAGGCGGGGAAAGATCGCTTTATACAGGCTCTCTTTCACTGAAAAGGCCACGGTCAGTGCTGTGGCAAAAGGCAAGCCGCTGCATTGCAGCACAACGTTTTCGTCCGCGTTAATAATCATCTCCTGCATCTCTTTTGCCGTTTCAGAGCGTATCAATTGCTCGCAATCAATCCCCAGCAGTTTGCCGCTGGCCGCAGGAGCGAGTAAAAGGCTGATGCGCTGATGGGTATGAGAGAGTGAGCCGCCGATCCCGGCAGGCCAGATCGGTGCACGATCGGCATCATTTCCCAGCACGTAGTTATCGATGCCCAGCAGGCCGAGTCCGTAGCGAACGCATACCCGGCTGGCCAGATACTCGGCGCGGCGTTTTTTTACCGCTTTTTGCAGATGAACGGGCAGGGGAAGGTCAAAATCTTTAAACAGCGCTTCGGAATAGTTATGCGGATGATAACGGGCCTGCAGAAGCAGTACATCAGGATATTCTGCGGGAGAGGCGAGGGACAGATCGCTAAGAAAACTCAACCCGATAAACGGGACTGGTCCTGATGGCAGACTATATGGCGCTATTTGAGTGGCTTTCGGTGGGGAATTCACGGCTAATCTACCCTGCTTATCTCGTCAGAGAAGGATTTAAGCAGGGTAGATTAATGACAGTAAAAAGTCATTGGTAATCGGGAGAGAGAATTACTCGTTAGGCGGGATGGAGAAGCCTTTCAGTGAGACAACAAAGTGGTCGTTGCCTTTGGAGATTTTCGCACCGCGGTCGCACCAGCGCGTAGCGAAGCGAAAAAAATCATCGCTGTCAATGTCATAGGCCAGTTCAACTTTGCTGATGCCAGATTGCAACATCTCTTCTGCATCCCTGTAATTTTTTGCCTTGATCGTTGCCATTTGGGTCACCCGTAGTAATGGTGTTGGTTTTGCCTCAAAAGTTTAGCAACACCATATGTTATTATTGTGACAGTTTTGTGGCAGTTATACGCATTGAGAGTTTCGCCACCTTTTGCAGGGCCAGCGGGTCACTGTGGAAACAGATGGCGAGTTACCCTCAGTCAGGAACAAGACAACCAAAACCACAGAATTTATTTGTAAACCCCTCTTCTCCGCGGTTACTCTCTGTCAGCTATGGGCTAATCATAAGGACACTCTTCATAATTTTTTTCTTTATCTGTGTGATTAAAACGGTTATAGAGATAGCCGATTAATATATAAACACCCAATGCCAGCAAAATTTTTATTATTAGCATAAAATCCCTTTTATAAACAATTACCCAGATAATTCAGAATGTAGACCAATATTGTTGTTCTGTATTTGTTATGAGTTTCTTACAATTTTGAGAAAACGACGTGTAAAAATCAACCATAATATTCTTTGTAGTTTAATTTTAATGGGTCTTTTTTTCTTGATTTTCTTCCAGATGTTATTTTTTATGTTGGACAGATTTACGCCACTATGAATTGTGGATATTTTATAAAGTGCATCTTTTTCATAAGGCGGGTGAGAGATGACACTGGGTACAATGCACTGGGTGTCGCATATATTGTTTTCTCTGATAAATTGCCATCGGTCACTGACTAACCATACTGGGTAGAGAAAATTTATGAGTTTTTTGGCCGCCTTGTTATTTATAATATATCCATAAGCTCCAGTTCCTTCAATGAAACGATGAACGCAGTAAGTGTTGCCGAGCTGTAGTAATGGTGAAGCAATAAATTGGTCTGTTTGGGTTAAAAGCGTTATAAGCGGCTTGTCATAGGCTCTTTTTTCCAGTTGTTCCAACACACAGGGTAATTCTTGAGATAAAATAGCATCATCTTCAATAATCAGTGCAGAGCTGATGTTCAATGCAACCATTTTTGCATAAACAGACAGATGGCTCAGAGAGCATCCCACCTCGCCGCGTTCAATGGCATAATTGGGTTCTCTGGTAGATAAAATAATTTCACTTTCGGTCAGTGAATGCCCATCAATTGCGTCATAGAACTCGAAACTCAGACCTAATTGATTCAGTCTTTCAGCTATTATCGCTCGCCTTTCCTTCGACTTTTCCATACTTATGACAAATATCTTCATGATTAATTCTCATATAATAAACAATATATCAATAAATTTTCAAGAATGTTCCAGTTTCCCGTGGTGTATGATTTATTGTTAAGTTTACATAACATCTGTGTTCATATTGTGGTTTTGCAATTCTGCACGAAATTTTAGCAAGATTACTATGAGTTCCAGGCACAGGCTTGAATCTTGCGTGAAGCATTCAGACAGACACAATATACGGATATATCCTATTGAATGTTTCCCGTCCTGGTTAATGCATTTATTCTATCACCTTGCCTGTGCTGGTTACAAAGAAAGTTAATTTTCGCTATTAATGAATTATCATGACATTCACAATGATGACCAGAAAACTCACATTTGTGAGCGTGAAAGTAACGGGCAAATGATACCGGGTGTTAGTGAATTATGAAATGTCTTTATCATTTCTGATACCTGCCTGCGTAGGCAAAGACATAATAACGTTCTGCACTAATTAATCAAACTGGTTGTAAAAGATCAATATCTCATAGTGGTTCGTTCAAAGTGATTAACTTTTTTGCTGTGATTATGGATAATTAAAAGTAAATTAAATATAAAGAGGTTTGGTTTTCTAAGTTAATTGATATTGCTAATTCTCAATCTCTGATTCTGTTGTAAGAAACGTTTCCAGTATTGCCAAAGGAATCGCATCAGACCAGCAAAAATTGATGCATCTACAGGATTATATTCGTGTCCATGTAGATACATCAGCGTTACAGGGTAGTCAGGATTCTGTTCAGTAAAGCCACCGACCAGCTTTAGCTGATTCTATAAGCATGCCAATGGTGAAGTCTGGGATATCCAGTACCTGTTTCTTAAATGGATTCCATGAAATTGGTATATCAGGGTAATAAGTTGAAAGGCTGAAATCACATCTTTCCACGTTAAACTTTGAGAAGTATTCCTCCATCAAATCTTCTGCTTCATCGACATCAAGTCTGACGTCAAAATGGATGCTCGATTCTGGTGTATAGGTGTCATACTTCTTCTTTCTGAACATGTAGACTCCACTGTAGGGAGTTACAAGATCTATCACTTGTTGTTCAATATTATCCGTTACCATAATCTGTCATTGCCTCTGGCAATCAGATTGTAATCACGAACAGTACGGTAGACGATTTGTGATACATCTGAAACAAGAATGACTTCACCTACCAATGGAATAGTGCGGCCAACAAATGTGCTGACTTTCCTGACCATTTTTAATTTAACAGTCCATGGTGTGTAGCCACCTATCCATGTTGGCAGCTTAAGACCAAATGGAAACATCTGGTTCTTGAACACTTTTCTCACATTTTTGGATAGTCGTGAAGTACCTTCAATGGCGTCACGTGGTTTGGCGCGTGTAGTCTGGTCATTCATTCCGGCAAGGAGTGCAACGACAGCGCCAAAATCAGCCACGCCAAGACCAAATTGTTCAACGGTCTTCTCACAGAAAATCATGAAGAAAAGTCCAGAAGCGGTCAGGTTAGTTTTCAGGGCGTAAAAGTACGTTCCATTTAGTTGCTCTACGGTATCCATATAGTCCCTTATTTTGTAGCGGGTTAGAGCAATAACTATACAACCATCCGACCAGGAGGTGAATAAAATTCAGGTGACTCAAATGGCATACAGGCACGAAAACAACTTCAGGTGAAAGCTTGATTAACAGGAATGTGGCAAGCCTACGCAGCACTGGTAGCGCACCACGTGAACGCAGTGAACAACAGTCATGGTGTCCAGAGATCAAATCTCCTGGCCGTAGTGGCCTTTTCGGGCAGAAGTCATGGGAATGTATAGGTGAGAGATTGCGTTGCTTAGAATGGCTGATATTGAAGGCACGAACGATGGCATGTGCCATTTTTCGGTCGAAATATGAGCAAAATTTTTGCCACATATTTTTGCACGAGAAGAGTGTAATCATTATTTTATTTTGTTGTTTTTAAAGGTATTTATTAATTTTTGTTTTGTTCCGTATATCCAAACGTATAGCTAAATCAAAAAGCCATTCGTTTTTATGAATGTTTTTTGTTCAGTTGAAAGCTCGCAGTAGACTGGCCCCATAGATCACCAGACACTTCGCCTCTCTTAAAATAAGAGGTAGTCTTAGAACTATGTTTAACACCA
>NZ_JBYUWC010000012.1:0-182953 GCF_058137865.1 Erwinia sp. 009765445 | reverse complement strand
GGCGGCGTCAGTCCGGAGGCCTTTGAACTGGCCTCGTCGTGAGGACAGGAAATGTCTACGGTTGTGGGGTCAGTCCAAGGAAGATCGTCGTTTCCGGTGAGACGGCTGGACTTCAAATCCAGTTGGGGCCGCCAGCGGTCCCGGGCAGGTTCGACTCCTGTGATCTTCCGCCACTCCATCTCCATCTCCATTTCAGACAGAACCACTTGGGCCATCCATCTCAGCCATGAGATCATCCTGCACAGCTCAACAGACCTGATGTGGGAGAACCGATGAAGAAAGAACTAACCGCCGCAGACATGCATGACGCAGAAGTACTGGTGAAAAACCCCTGGTTTAGCGTACGCAAAGTGAGCATCGACGTCGCTGAACAACAGCGCCGGGATTTTTATTCCATCCATCATCCCCGACCCGCTGTGGGCATTGTGGCTATGCAGCAGGACAAGGTGCTGCTGATCCGCCATTACCGTTATTTAATCGATAAAGTTGTCTGGGCAATCCCATCAGGTGGTGTTGATGTCGGGGAAGATCCTGAAGTTGCTGCTCTCCGGGAACTGCGGGAAGAAACGGGTTATCAGGCTGGTCAAATCAGGGAAATTATCCGTTTTAATCCTTCTTATGGCAGCAGCGATCAGCTGTTTATCACCTGGCTGGCAACCGATCTTGAATTTGTCGGGATGGAAGAGGATCAGGATGAAGTGATGGAGACTGGCTGGTTCACGCTTTCGCAAACAGAAGATCTGATTGCGCAGGGTGAAATGCCCGATGGCCTGTCCCTGGTTCCTTTGCTGCATGTGATGAAATCTCGCCGGGATTGATTCTTCTCGCCAGGCTGGCACAGAATGCCAGCCTCAAACCTCAAACCTCAAACCTCAAACCTCAAACCTCAAACCTCAAACCTCAAACCTCAAACCTCAAACCTCAAACCTCAGGTCATCGCCAGAAAGCCTCTAACAGGTGTTCCCGGAAAATTTCCGATGCAATGGCTGGTCATCAGGCCAGCATTTTTTGATCAGGCTCATTAAATCAGTTTCTCCTTACTGAGTAAGAGTGATGAGGTTTTTCGGTTTACTCAATGTTTAGTCTGCCTGGCGTTTAATAGCGGCCAGAATGAATGATGTTTACTGATCTGATTCTGGCTGCAGAGGCAGACAAATTCGCTATCATTTTTGTCTGGATTGTTACAGGAAAAATCGGGTCATTTTAGAATTTTAATCAGGAATCGAACTAACTGGTTTGTAACAAAATTCTGAATATTCTCCTTATCTCCTAAAGAGTTACTGAGTGAAGTGATCGCCAACCCCCCCTAAATCAGGGGCCATAAATTTCATGAATTGTCTGTAAAACGAAAATTAATCAGTTTAAGTCGGGGTATTATCCTGTTTTTTTATAAAAATAAAAATTTTGAATTGAGTTAATTCATCAGGTAAACCCACACCCTTATAAATGTCATTGTTAATAACATGTTTTTTTTCATTTTTCGATTTCAGTTTTTGGCATTTTAAACCGTTATATATTGTTTTGGTGGTATAAGATATTGATGATTTAAGATGAATATCATTCTCTTTTTATTTTCAACAGCAATCTATAAGATGGATTCCAGAAAACGCCGTATAACTGTTTTCTGCTTCAGGGTGAGGAAGAGTATTTGGAAAAACTTATCGCGGGGTATTACATTGGCCAGTTTGTTCAGTTTGATTTGAGCCATCGTCGATTATCCTGCCTGGATCCGAAAAGTCGCAGCACAATTAAAGAATACAGAATGCGGGATACGATGACACGCCTGTTCTTATTCTTATTGCAGAACGCGAACAATAAAGTTGTCCTGAAAAAAGATGTCCTCTATCACGTCTGGGATGTACATGGTCTGAAGTCATCTAATCAGCGCCTTTGGCAGGTTATGCAGTCATTGCAGCTTCGTTTGTTGTCGTTACAGGTTCCTGGCGACTTTATTATTTCTAAACAAACATCTGAAGGAACAGGTATTTATCTGAATGGAAAGATAATAAAACCTTATTATTTTCATATTAACAGTCTGACCTGAACCGTCTCCTCTTAGCGCTATCCTGCGATAGCGCAATTTATTTATCAATCACGTTTAGGAAATAATTGGAAACTGTCGCTTTCTTCAGTTAATGCCAACTGGGTTGTTTGCTTTGGAGGGTATTATATTGATTTAAAAGGAAAGTTATTCTTCATGTTGCACCGCAGAAAAGACTCTGTTTCTGCTTTTGAATAACAAATTAGTCACTCCAGATTTTATTGGTGAAAAAATGAATTTTCAATTAATTATTAAGGATATCAAAGGTAATTTGCTTTCTAAGCAAACCTTAAATTCCAATCAATCCCTCACACTGCAGGCTCCTCAGCAGGCAGTTTCCTTTGAAATCCACAACAATAACGGGCAACCCCCTAAAAAAATTCACGTCAAAAAGGCTGATGGGAAACTGTCTTTAGAAGTGTTCGATGATGTTACTGGGGAGCAGTACGATATCGTGCTGGATAATTTCCCTGCTGCAGAGCAGCCTGTCATCCTGGCATCGGGCTCTGATGGCGTGGTGTATTCTTATGAGTATGATGCCGCATCTGATTTCTATTTACTCTCTTCCACGTCGGTAGACACTATCGCTGCAGATAACGGCTTCAGCGCTATGGGCATTGCCGGTGGTGCGCTGGCCGCTGCAGCTGCAATTGGCATTGCAGTAGGAGCTGGCAGAAAATGCCCGTCGCGTCCTGCTGGCTAAACCGGAAACCTCGGTGCCGGATGCGCGCGTTGATGACTACATCAAGCCTTATCGTTCTGACTGGCTTTGGAACACCATCCTGCGGGAATGGCCTGGCTATCTGAACGTGATGTTTGCCTCCCTGATTTCGAATGTTCTTGGCCTGTCTGCGATGCTGTTTACCATGCAGGTTTATGACCGGGTTATTCCTTCCCAGTCTATTCCCACGCTGTGGGTGTTGTTCAGTGGGGTAGTGATCGCTCTGACGTTTGTTTTTGTGATGCGCATTACCCGTACGCATATTTCTGACACGGTAGGGAAAAGTGCCGATCTGCGCATTTCCGACCGGGTTTTTGGTCATGCGTTGCGTATCCGTAACGATCTGCGGCCAAAATCTACCGGTTCGTTCATCGCGCAAATCCGCGAGCTGGAGCAGATCCGCGAGCTGATCACCTCCACCACGGTTACAGCCATTGCCGATCTGCCGTTCCTGATCATTTTCCTGTTTATTCTCTGGCTGCTGGGAGGCTGGCTGGTGCTGGTTCCGCTGGCTGCCATTCCGTTGATTATCATCCCTGGTCTGCTGGTGCAGCGCCCATTAGCGAAGCTTTCGAGGGCCACCATGCGCGAATCTGCGGTGCGCAATGCAATGCTGGTTGAAGCCGTACAGGGCATGGATGACATCAAGATGCTGCGTGCTGAGCCTTACTTCCAGAACCAGTGGAATCACCTGAACGAGGCAATCAGCAAAACCTCTAAAAAGCAGCGCTTTATCAGTGGATTGCTCACCAGCTGGACTAACGAAGTGCAGACCTTGGCCTATATCAGCGTGGTACTGGTGGGGGCTTTCCTCGCCATTAACGGCGATTTGTCCACCGGGGTGCTGATTGGTAGCTCAATGCTGGCTTCCCGCATGATGGCGCCGCTGGGGCAGCTGGCGATGATCCTCGGCCGCTGGCAGCAGGCAAAAGTGGCCCGTGAAGGGCTGGAAAACCTGCTCCGCAGCGAGGTCGATCAGCCTGAACGCAGTGTCCAGATCCACCGCCCTAAAATTTACGGTGAATATCAGCTGTCGGAAGCGAGCTATCGCTACGATCCAAACTCGCCTGAGCCGATACTGACGGTCAGCAAGCTGGTGATTAAGCAGGGAGAGAAAATCGCTCTGCTGGGGCGTAACGGCTCCGGTAAATCCACCTTACTGCAAATGATGGCGGGGCTGTTGCAGCCAAACGAAGGGGCCATTTTACTTGACGGGGTGCGGCTTTCCTCACTGGATCCGCTGGATGTTCGTCGTGATGTCGTCCTGCTGGGACAAACCTCCTCGCTGTTTTTTGGCAGCATCCGCGAAAACCTGCAGTTGGGCATGCCGCTGGCCACCGCAGATGAAATGCTGGAGGCACTGGAAATCAGCGGCGCGAGTGAATTTATTCGCCGCCTGCCGGAAGGCATGGACTATCAGCTGCAGGAAGGCGGCAAGGGACTCTCCGGTGGGCAACGACAACAGCTGTTGCTGGCCCGTACCGTTCTGCGACAGCCCAGTGTTCTGCTGCTGGATGAACCCACTGCCTGGCTGGATGATGCGGTGGAGAAACATCTGATCGAAAAGCTGCAGGCGTGGATGGGCAATCGTACCGTGATCGTGGCCACGCATCGCCCGGCGGTTATGCAGTTGGTTGACCGTATTATACTGATTGATAAGGGTAAAATTGTCCGAGATGGGACAAAGGAAGAGATGCTGGTGTCTGCCCCTGCGAAAGCGCAGGCCACACCGCATCAGGGTAAGGTGAATCTGTCTTCGCAGGGAGCGAAATCATGAGTCTGCGTAATCTTTTTCTCTTTTCATGGCTGCGTTTACCCCGCCATCAGCGGCCCCGTCGTCTGATCTCTTCCGGCGCGGTGATCGTCTGGTCAGTGCTGGTACTGATGGTAATGTTCTTCTTCTGGGCGACTCATTTTGAGCTGGATGAAGTTACCATCGGGGTTGGCAAGGTGGTTCCCAGCTCGCACGAGCAAATCATCCAGTCGCTGGAAGGCGGTATTCTGAAGGAGCTGAAAGTTCACGAAGGGGATGTGGTGGAAGACGGGCAGGTTCTGGCGCTGCTGGACCCCACCCAGATTGACTCCGGCGTTCAGGAGAGCCAGTCGCGTTTGCGGGCTGCGCTGGCAACTTCTGCCCGTTTGCAGGCCGAAACGGAAGGACGCGAGCTGGTTTTCCCACCGGAGGTGCAGGAAGATCCTGCTCTGGTGGCGGCAGAAACGGCGCTGTACAGATCGCGGCGCGAAAACCTGAAAAAAAGTCTTGCCGGGCTGAGTGAAGCGCTGGACCTGATCAATCGTGAGCTGCGGCTGACCTCTTCTCTGGTGGCACGGGGAGCGGCCAGTGACGTGGAAGTGCTACGACTGAAGCGCCAGGCCAATGATTTGCAGAGTAAGCTTAACGACGCGCAGAACCAGTACGATGTAAAAGCGCGCGAAGATCTGGCTAAGGCCAATGCTGAAGCGGCCTCGCAGCGTTCGGTTATTATCGGTCGGGCCGACTCGTTGAAAAGGACGGTGATCGTCGCGCCGGTCAAAGGGATTGTGAAGGATATCAAGATCAACACGGTTGGCGGCGTTATTCCGCAGCGTGGCGATCTGATGGAGATCGTCCCGCTGGATGAGCAATTGATGATTGAGGCGCAGATTGCCCCCCGCGACGTGGCATTTATCACTCCCGGTCAGCGCGCGGTGGTCAAGCTGACCGCCTACGACTACAACATCTACGGCGGGCTGGAAGGCAAAGTGGCCTTTATCTCTCCGGATACTATTCAGGATGAGGTTCACCGGGATAAATACTATTACCGGGTGTATGTGCGCACGGAGAAAGATTATCTGGTGAACAAAAAGGGCAAACATTTTCCGGCCTATCCGGGGATGATCGCCATGGCTGAAATCCATACTGGCAGTAAAACGATTATGGAATACCTGGTCAAACCGCTTAACAGGGCAAAAGAAGCCCTCCGCGAACGGTAATCTCCTGCAGGGGAAGCCAGATGGCTTCCCCTTTTTACCTGCCAAACTAATGCTAAGATGCTGCACAAGATCGCTTAAAAAACACAGTAAAGGAAAAAACAGTGGAATTAGCGGAACTGCGGAACTTACTTAAAGCTCTTACATCGCTGCCTCCCCCCGATAAACAGGAACCTAACCTGTTTTCCATCGGAGCCAGAGGGCATTATGAAAATCCTGTCAGCGATCTTCTGGCATTTTTCTTCTATCCGGATGCAGGTCATGGCCTGGGCACGCTGGCACTAGAGTCGCTGCTGGCCTGTTTACCCGAAGCACAACAACCTGTTGAAGCCTCCCTGCTGGCTGCTCCCGAGCGCGAAGTCAGCACGAAACTGGGAAACAGGATTGATATCCTGATGGAATCTGATGAATGGCTGCTGGTGCTGGAAAATAAAATATGGCATCAGCAAAATACCCCGTTCAGTGACTACAGCGATTATTTGGCAGAGAAAGGGCGAAAGCAGGATAAAGCCTGTATCTACGTGGTTCTTTCTCCAGAAGGTGAATCACCTGAAGGCTGGTCAGGCATCAGTTATAAGAATCTGATTGCGGAGTTGTCAGCCCGTTCTGGTAAAGCCTTTGTCTCATTACCCTTCAGCAAATGGCTGATCCTTTTACGCGAGTTTATTTTGCATCTGGAGTCATTAATGGCCTCAACAAACATATCTCCCGACACGGAAGATTTTGTCCTGAATAACTTAGGTAAAATTCAGGAAATGGTCAGCCTGAAAAGCAGCGTAATCAAGTCGCTGCAGGAAGAAGGGCTGCGTTATCTGACTCGCGAGTTTAGCGATCATGATTACAATGTGCAGACGAGATTGCATCACTGGTATGGTTATCCGGCTTTGCGTTTCGCATTTGAACACTGGATCGATTCTTCTGATGTTTGCCTGTATCTTGATGGCAGTCCTGGTAATGTCTTTGATGTCAGAACTTATGTCTGGGATCTGCACACAAAAGCACTGTGTCAGTGCACTGAGCGGTTTTTTTCTCAGGAAGTTTTCGATCACCACTGGCTGGAAGGTAATGGCAGCGTGATGGGATTCCAGCGGCTGATGTCTGGCGAGAAGGCAGAAAAACGCCACCTGTTTGACGAAATTGCCCGGCAGATGAAGAAGCTCAATGAATTTGAGCAGCAACATCGTCAGGATAATTAAATTGCACCAGGCCGTTATCGGTCAGCTTGTTGTGAAAGCGCGGCGGGGTGGCAGGGGAAGGCCGGGTCTTATTCATCCTTTCTTTACAATTTTTCAGTTTCTTCCGGCGGGAAACACTTTATCTTCTACAGCAAAATGTTGGGTGCATGCTTCTTCAGTGTCTGGTGGGGCAAAAAAGTGAAAACTTGTCAGCGTAATTTTGTAGAATTCAGTGAGTATGCCTGCGGGCAGGCACAGGGCAATTTGGAGACACTATGAGTAAGTCGAAGTATGTTTTAATTTCAGCAATGTTGTTGGGCGCTGTGCCACTGATCTCTGTTGCCTACGCTGAAGGCGAGCAGGCTCAGGCATCGGTAGCCCAGGATCAGTCTGCTCAGGCTCCAGCACCAGCGGCAGATGCCCAGGCACCTGATGCACAGGTACCGGAAGGACAGACGCCAAGCGATCCGCAGGCTCCGGCTTCCGATGCGCCTCAGGGGTCCTCTACCGGCGCACAGGCTCAGGCCATGCAGAACCCGGATACCGACACTCAGGATCAGCCAGACCCGGCTCATCCGTATGAAATTAAGTCTTTCTTTGCTGATTTCCAGCGCTTCACCATCGGTAGCGTGATCCCCGATCGCTATCGCACCAAAAAATACGAAATCGTTGACTGGAAAACCCGCAACCTGACGAAACCAGATGAAGGCACCGGCTGGACTTACATGGGGGGCAACTACGTGCTGTTCAACAAAGCTGACGGCAAAATCATCAAGGCTGAATCAGGCGATATCTTCTACAAGCAGTCCTGATCCTCAATAGCAGGAGAAAGCCCGGCAAAAATGCCGGGCTTTTTTTGCTGCTCAGAAAGTCTGCGCCGCGCCCCAGGAAGCAGGACGGTTCAGCGTATTCCAGCGCTTATAGACTTCCAGCGCATCCGCATCGGGCTGGTGTTTCATTGGCAGACGACGCTGTGGGATCGGCTTGGCAAACTCCTGGTAGAAGTTCTCCAGCTCGAAGTATTGGCGATCGTCGCGATAGAACGGGACGTACTCTTCGCGGGTGGTGATATAATTTACCTGCTTAGGACTGCAGTAATAGAGTGAACCAAGGCACATAGGGCAATGGCTGGCGAGGATGTAAATATCACAATCCGAAAGATTTTCAGTCTGTAGTTTCCGGCACGCCTCGCGGATCGCCAGGATCTCGGCGTGCGCGGTGGGATCGTGGCTCTGCGCCGCCTGGTTGGCGCTTTCAGCGATGATCACGCCGTTGCGGACGATTACCGTGGCAAACGGCCTGCCGCCTTCTTCTACGTTCTGCATTGCCAGCGCAATGGTACGTTTTACAAAATCCATCATGACCTCGTTACTCTGTGGGTGGAACAGCGATCATTCTGGGATTAAAATTGCTATCAATTAAGCTAGCAAGATTTTTAAGAGTAAAAACCGCACTGCTTGCACAAAAAAAGAGCCAAACGGAGGGGAAATCCCTCCGACACTTATTGGTTTGCTGCGGTGGCTGAACTGGCGAGCGCGTATTTCTGTTGCTGGCGGGTAAACCACTCGGTGGGAATATTGTGCGGGGCCAGCGTCAACTGGTCGATCCCCCGCTCAATAATGGTGGATGCCTGCTGCCAGAGATCGGGATGGCCGGCGGTCAGCAGCGAAATTTGTACACGTTTTTCAATAAGATAAACGCGGGCGAACCGGGCATCGAAATGAATAATTGAGCGGGTATTATCAATAATATCCGCCAGCTTGATGGTCTGTGCCTCAGCGGAGGCATGTGCCGTATGGCGAAAATGCGCAAGCTTGCGGGCGGCACGGTTTTTGGTGCCGGGGGGATGGCTGTCGGTCAGCATTTCAACCAGTTGCGCCACCTTTTCGCCAAAGTGGCTGGTGATATCGTTCAGCGTGCTCGGCGTGTCTTCCACCGTATCGTGCAGCCAGGCGGCAGCCAGCATCACCTCGTTATCGGTAACGCTCCTGACCAGTTCGGCTACCGCAGCCGGATGCACAATATAGGGTTCGTCGGTGTACTTGCGGCGCTGGCCCGCTTCGGCGTGGGCTTTGGTGGCGTAGCGTCGTGCCTGTTCTTCCAGTGACTGCATCGGCCTTCTCCCCATCGATTAAAAATTAACTTGCAATTATATAGCGCACTATTTATATTTTTACGCATGACTACAGATAAAGATGACAAAAAAGCACAAGATGCGCCACTGTTGCTCGATCAGCAGCTGTGCTTTGCGCTTTATTCCGCCAATCTGGCGCTGCATAAGCTTTACCGGCAGCTGTTAGCGCAGCTGGAGCTCACCTATCCGCAATATCTGGTGATGCTGGTGCTGTGGGAGCGCGATGATGTGACGGTCTCTGACATCGGCGAACGTCTGTTTCTTGATTCGGCCACGCTGACCCCACTGCTGAAAAGGCTGGAAGCGGCGGGGCTGCTGAATCGTCAGCGCTCGCGTAAAGATGAGCGCCAGGTCGTCGTCACTCTGACAGAGCAGGGACGGGCGTTGCGCAGTAAAGCGACAGGCATCCCTGATTCGATTGCCTGTGCCTCGGCCAGTGATGTCGAAACGCTGAAAGCGCTTAAGCAGGAGTTAGAAACCCTGCGCGACAAACTGAACGGCTGACGACTGATAAGAAGAGAACTTTACCAGAATGTTGTTAAATAAGTAGCGTGCGATTTAATCGCACATATAAAATCAAACCTGAAGGAGCCACACCATGTCTTTAGAAAAAGTTGTTTATCGCGCAAAAGCAAAAGCCACCGGTGGTCGTGACGGCCGTGCCACTTCCTCTGACGGCGTACTGGACGTGAAACTGGGCGTACCAAAAGAGATGGGCGGCGCGGGCGGTGAAGCGACCAACCCTGAGCAGCTGTTTGCTGCCGGTTATTCAGCCTGCTTCCTGGGAGCGATGAAGTTTGTTGCCGGCCGCGACAAAATTTCGATGCCAAAAGACGCTTTCATTGAAGGTGAAGTAGGTATCGGTCCCCTGCCAACCGGTTTTGGTATTGAAGCAAAACTGAACATCCACCTGGAAGGGATGGATGCGGAAGAGGCGAAAACACTGGTTGATGCAGCGCATATCGTTTGCCCTTACTCCAATGCCACCCGCGGCAACATCGATGTGACTCTGAATATCATTAACTGATAGTGAGTCCTCACCAGGGCAGCGGCTGCTGCCCTGGTGCAATAGGGTTTCAGCTCCTCTTTTCCTTCCTCCAGCCCGTTTCCATCTGGCTAATGCCTCTGCTCAATCTGGCCGGTTTAAGTGGCATTTGACGCAATAAATATTGCTTAATTACTGCGCTGTTTAACCGATTGAGCGGATAAATTCCCGGTAATGTGTTTAACTACGCCGCTTGCTGAGAATCTGGCCTCTTTTTCTCAGAATCATTTGGGACGGTCAGTCCCCACCAATAATCGACCTGATGTCCGAACTCTGGCGCAACGGTAAGGTCTGATTAGCGTTTGGACTTGTTTAAGAACCGTTTAAGTTACGCCAGGATAAAGGTTGCATGAATTATATAAAATCACTGACTCAGCAAAAGCTGTCTTTTTTGCTGGCATTTTACATCGGGATCTTCCTGAACATTCCGGTCTTTTATCGTCGTTTCGACCCGTTTCTGGCCCATTTCAAAGCCACACAGTGGCTCTCCGCCATGGCAGAAGTGGTGGCTATCGTCCTGCTGACCTTCTTCCTGATGCGCTTGCTGTCGCTGGGCGGCAGGATTTTCTGGCGTATCGCCGCTACCACGCTGCTGCTGATTTCGGTCGCTGCCAGCTATTATATGAGCTTCTTCAACGTGGTGATTGGCTACGGCATCGTGGCTTCGGTAATGACCACCGACACCGATCTGTCGAAAGAAGTGATTGGCTACCACTTTGTGCTGTGGATGGTGCTGGTCAGCGCGATACCGCTGCTGCTGATCTGGCGCAACTCCCTGCGCCTTACGCTGCTTGAGCAGATGAAAACCCCCGGACAGCGCCTGAAGCCGCTGTTCATATTGCTGCTGGCGGTGGCGCTGGTCTGGCTGCCAATTCGCTATTTTGACAAGCAGCAGAACAATAACGAGAAGCTGACCAACATCGATCTGCCGAGCTACGGTGGAGTGGTGGCGCACTCCTATCTGCCTTCAAACTGGCTTTCCGCGCTGGGGCTGTTTGCCTACACCAGCTACGACGAGAGGATGGACAGCGAAGACCTGTTCGATCCGTCGAAGAAATTTACCTACAACCCACCTGCTGCCGGGCTGGACGATACCTATGTGGTATTCGTGATTGGTGAAACCACCCGCTGGGATCATATGGGCCTGCTGGGCTATAACCGCGATACCACGCCAAAGCTGTCGAAAGAGAAGAACCTGGTGGCCTTCCGCGGTGAATCCTGCGATACCGCCACCAAGCTCTCCCTGCGCTGTATGTTTGTGCGTGAAGGCGGAACGGATGACGGGCCGGGCCGGACATTAAAAGAGCAAAACGTCTTTGCCGTCCTGAAGAGGCTGGGCTTCAGCTCCGAGCTGTTCGCCATGCAGAGTGAAGTGTGGTTTTACAATAATACCGATGCGGATAACTACGCATTCCGCGAGCAGATTGGTTCTGAGAAGCAGAATCAGGGCAAGTCAGTGGACGATATGCTGCTGATCCCCGAGCTGAAGAAGTCTGTTGACCGTCATCCACAAGGGAAACACCTGGTGGTGCTGCACACCAAAGGTTCGCACTATCTGTATTCCCAACGTTACCCGCGTGAGTTCGCGCGCTATCAGCCGGAATGTATGGGCGTGGACGACACCTGCAGCAAAGCGATGTTAATCAACGCCTTTGATAACTCAGTGCTCTACACCGATACCGTGCTGGACAGCGTGTTTGACCAGCTGCGTGATAAGAAGGCCATCGTCTTCTATGCGGCTGACCATGGCGAATCGATCAGCGATAATATGCACCTGCACGGCACGCCACGCAACATGGCTCCACCTGAGCAGTTTCGCGTGCCGATGATAGTGTGGGCCTCGGATAAATATCTGGCGGACCCACAAAACCTGAGCGCTTTTGAGCGGCTCAAAGCCCAGCAGAGCGTAGGCAAGACCCATCGTCACTATGAGCTGTTCGACTCCATTATGGGCTGCCTGGGTTACACCTCGCCGGACGGTGGGATCAAAGAATCCAATAACTGGTGTGCCGATCCTGCGAAGGCGGTGCAGCCACCGGTGGCAAACAAGCTCTGATAATCTGATTTAACGTCCCTTTGAAGCCCTCTGTCCTGCCGGGACCGGGGGCTTTTTTATTTCGCAGACGCACCTCACCCCGGCCACCTGTTTCACAAAATTTTATACTGTTGCTGAAAAAAACGGCTCTCTGTACTAAGTCCAATTTATTCGACTAAACGAGCATAAAAGCCTTATCCCGCCTGCGATCAAGCGCTTAATTCGCGTCGCGTTTCGCTTATGTCCGTTTCTGACTCCCTGATCAATTCTTATGCCAGTGTTGCAGAATATTTAGCTGGAAAGTCTGTCATAAGCAAAGTGTATCGTTCAATATTGAGCCAATTATCGGGTTATTTTATTAGTTTTTTTTCGGAGCAAATTGCTGCTTAAAAATAGTAAAGTCTTAGATAAATCTGCCATTTGACCGATTGTATGCATCTTTACGCTATAAAAAGGCGTGTTCAGGTTTTTTTATGTTTGCTTGCTGTTTCTCACACTCTGTGTAAATACCTGACAGTTGTATTGACGTTACCTGCAACTGTTGACAAATTGATGCCTCAAGTGAAAAGGGATACGGATTTGTCTGATGGTTTCCACGGGTCAGAGTTTCCCGAAGCCGTATTCCCTCCGCTGAAAAACGTCAGGACCGTACAAAAAAAACAAGGTCCGGCGGAAGTGCACACAACACCACATCATAATTGGAGCAGAAGCATGAGTATTTCCTTGTCTAAAACAGGGATGCTGAAGGTAGGTCTGAGCCTGATCGCTTTGACAGTTGCCGCAGGCGTCCAGGCGAAAACCCTGGTTTATTGTTCAGAAGGTTCGCCTGAAGGCTTTAACCCGCAGCTGTTTACCTCCGGTACCACCTATGACGCCAGTTCCGTGCCGATCTACAACCGTCTGGTTGAGTTCAAAATCGGGACCACTGAAATCCATCCTGGCCTGGCGGAAAAATGGGACGTCAGCGCTGACGGCAAAACCTACACTTTCCACCTGCGTAAAGGCGTGAAGTGGCAGACCACCAAAGATTTCAAACCTACCCGTGACTTCAATGCTGATGACGTGATTTTCTCCTTCGAACGTCAGCTGGATAAAAACAACAAGTATCATGGTGTGTCTGGCGGCAGCTATGAGTACTTCGAAGGCATGGACATGCCTAAACTGATCAGCAAAATTGAGAAAGTGGACGACAACACCGTGCGCTTCGTGCTGACCCGTCCGGAGTCGCCATTCCTGGCGGACCTGGGCATGGACTTTGCTTCCATCCTGTCTGCGGAATACGCTGACAATATGCTGAAAGCCGGAACGCCTGAGAAGGTTGACCTGAACCCGGTGGGTACCGGTCCGTTCCAGCTGCTGCAGTACCAGAAAGATTCCCGCATCCTGTACAAAGCGTTTGACCAGTACTGGGGCACTAAGCCAAAAATCGACCGCCTGGTGTTCTCCATCACGCCGGATGCGTCAGTGCGCTACGCCAAGCTGCAGAAAGGTGAGTGCCAGGTCATGCCATATCCGAACCCGGCTGACATCGCCCGCATGAAGGAAGATAAAAATATCAACCTGATGCAGATGCCAGGCCTGAACGTCGGCTACCTGTCATTCAATACCGAGAAGAAACCGCTGGATAACCTGAAAGTTCGCCAGGCGCTGACCATGGCCGTGAACAAGAAAGCGATTATCGATGCGGTGTATCAGGGTGCTGGCCAGGCGGCTAAAAACCTGATCCCACCAAGCATGTGGGGCTACAACGACTCGGTGCAGGATTACGCTTACGACCCGGCTAAAGCGAAAGAGCTGTTGAAAGAAGCGGGCATGCCGGACGGTTTCTCTATCGACCTGTGGGCAATGCCGGTTCAGCGTCCGTACAACCCGAACGCTCGCCGCATGGCGGAGATGATTCAGTCTGACTGGGCGAAAATTGGCGTGAAAGCCAAGATCGTGACTTACGAGTGGGGCGAGTATCTGAAGCGTGCTAAAGCCGGTGAACACCAGACCGTGATGATGGGCTGGACCGGTGATAACGGGGATCCGGATAACTTCTTCGCCACGCTGTTCAGCTGTGCTGCGGCGAAGGACGGTTCCAACTACTCCCGCTGGTGTTACAAGCCGTTTGAAGATCAGATTCAGCCTGCTCGTGCTGAAGCCGATCACAACAAGCGTATTGAATACTACAAACAGGCTCAGGTTGTGATGCATGACCAGGCACCTGCGCTGATCATCGCTCACTCCACCGTGTATGAGCCGGTCAGCAAGAAAGTCACTGGCTACGTTGTGGATCCGTTAGGTAAGCATCACTTCGAGAACGTCGATATTCAGGAATAATGAGGCGGGCCGGTTTACCGGCCCTTTCCCCACTTTCTGCATGGCCGCAACCTGTCGGCAATCGCCCGGAAGCAAAAATGGTAAAGGCGCTTATTGAGCGTCGCGACCGGAATTATCCGGCCGCAAGATGTGAGCAATTATAATCTCACCGGTCATGAGCCGGTGGGAAATTACAGAGAATCCGGATTATGCTGCAGTTCATACTCCGACGTCTGGGACTTGTCATCCCGACGTTTATTGGCATCACCTTGTTAACCTTCGCGTTTGTCCACATGATCCCGGGTGACCCCGTGCTGATTATGGCTGGAGAACGTGGAATGTCTCCTGAACGTCACGCTCAGCTTCTGGCCCAGATGGGGCTGGATAAGCCGCTGTGGCAACAATATGTTTCCTACGTCTATGGCGTGCTCCATGGCGATCTGGGAATTTCCCTCAAAAGCCGCATCCCGGTCTGGCAGGAATTTGTTCCTCGCTTTAAAGCGACGCTGGAGCTGGGCATTTGCGCGATGATCTTTGCTGTTGCGGTTGGCATCCCGGTGGGCGTGCTGGCTGCGGTTAAGCGTGGCTCCATCTTCGATCACACCGCCGTTGGCATCTCGCTGACCGGCTACTCCATGCCGATTTTCTGGTGGGGAATGATGCTGATCATGCTGGTGTCGGTGCAGCTGAACCTGACCCCGGTGGCAGGGCGCATTGGCGATACGGTGTTCCTCGACGACAGCAAGCCGCTGACCGGTTTTATGCTGATCGACACCCTGCTCTGGGGGGAGCCTGGCGACTTTAAAGATGCCGTGATGCATATGATCCTGCCAGCAATTGTGCTGGGCACCATTCCGCTGGCGGTAATAGTGCGTATGACGCGCTCGGCCATGCTGGAAGTGCTGGGAGAGGACTATATCCGTACTGCCCGCGCCAAGGGCTTGACCCGTATGCGGGTGATCGTCGTGCATGCGCTGCGTAACGCCATGCTGCCGGTGGTCACGGTGATCGGTCTGCAGGTGGGCACGCTGTTAGCTGGGGCCATCCTGACCGAGACGATTTTCTCCTGGCCGGGCCTCGGTCGCTGGCTAATCGATGCGCTGCAACGTCGCGACTATCCTGTGGTTCAGGGTGGGGTGCTGATGGTGGCAACGCTGATTATCGTGGTCAACCTGCTGGTTGATGTGCTTTACGGCGTGGTTAACCCACGCATTCGCCACAAGAAATAAGGGGGCCAGGATGTCTTTAGTCGATCCAGGCAGCGTTCCCGCTGCACCCAAGCCCATGACCCCTCTGCAGGAGTTCTGGCACTATTTTAAACGTAACAAAGGCGCGGTTATCGGCCTGGTGTACGTGGTTCTGATGTTCTTAATCGCCGTTTTTGCCAACTTTATCGCGCCTCATGCTCCGGCCGATCAGTTCCGTGATGCATTACTGCATCCGCCGGTCTGGCAGGATGGCGGCAGTTGGAAGTTTATCCTTGGGACTGATGACGTGGGCCGTGATGTGCTGTCCCGCCTGATGTATGGTGCCCGCCTGTCGCTGCTGGTTGGCTGCCTGGTGGTGGTGCTGTCGCTGATCCTCGGGGTCATTTTTGGCCTGATCGCTGGTTATGTCGGCGGTGCCACGGACGCCACTATTATGCGTCTTGTGGATATCATGCTGGCGCTGCCAAGCCTGCTGCTGGCGCTGGTGCTGGTGGCCATCTTCGGCCCGTCGATCGTTAACGCTTCCATCGCGCTGACCTTCGTGGCCCTGCCACATTATATCCGACTGACCCGCGCGGCAGTGATGGTTGAGGTGAATCGCGATTACGTCACCGCCTCAAACGTGGCCGGTGCGGGCGCGATGCGCCAGATGTTCGTCAATATTTTGCCTAACTGCCTTGCACCGCTGATCGTGCAGGCTTCGCTGGGCTTCTCCAACGCGATCCTCGATATGGCCGCGCTGGGCTTCTTGGGTATGGGCGCGCAACCGCCAACGCCGGAGTGGGGCACCATGCTCTCCGACGTGCTGCAGTATGCGCAAAGTGCCTGGTGGGTGGTCACCTTCCCTGGTGTCGCAATCCTGCTGACGGTTCTGGCATTTAACCTGATGGGTGACGGCTTGCGTGATGCCCTCGACCCGAAACTCAAGCAGTAAGAGGCAGCAGATGGCGTTATTAAATGTAGATAAATTGTCAGTGCACTTCGGTGATGAAAAGTCCCCGTTCCGTGCGGTTGACCGCATCAGCTACCAGGTTGAACAGGGCCAGGTAGTGGGCATCGTCGGGGAATCCGGTTCAGGAAAATCAGTCAGCTCGCTGGCGATCATGGGCCTGATTGATTACCCCGGCAGAGTGATGGCTGACAAGCTGGAGTTTAACCAGCGCGACCTGAAGCGCATCTCCGAAAAAGAGCGCCGCCAGCTGGTGGGCTCGGAAGTGGCGATGATTTTTCAGGATCCGATGACCAGCCTGAACCCCTGCTACACGGTCGGCTTCCAGATTATGGAAGCGATCAAAGTGCATCAGGGCGGCAACAAAAAGACCCGTCGCCAGCGCGCGATTGACCTGCTGACCCAGGTGGGCATTCCTGACCCGGCTTCCCGTCTGGATGTTTATCCGCACCAGCTCTCCGGTGGGATGAGCCAGCGCGTGATGATCGCCATGGCGATTGCCTGTCGGCCAAAACTGCTGATTGCCGATGAGCCGACCACTGCGCTGGACGTGACCATTCAGGCACAGATCATTGAGCTGCTGCTCGATCTGCAGCGTCAGGAGAATATGGCGCTGATCCTGATCACTCACGACCTGGCGTTGGTGGCCGAAGCTGCCCAGCATATCATCGTGATGTATGCCGGGCAGGTGGTGGAAACCGGTAAGGCTGTGGATATCTTTAAAGCGCCGCGTCATCCGTATACTCAGGCGCTGCTGCGTGCGCTGCCGGAGTTTGCGGCCGATAAGGCACGTCTGGCTTCTCTGCCGGGCGTGGTGCCGGGCAAGTATGATCGTCCGAACGGCTGTCTGCTTAACCCGCGCTGCCCGTATGCTAACGACCGCTGCCGGTCTGAAGAACCGGAATTACGTGATATTCCAGGGCGTCAGTCTAAATGCCATTACCCGCTGGACGATGCCGGGAGACCAACTTATGAAGCCTGAACAAGCTAATTCATCGCTGCTGATGCAGGCGATCGATCTGAAAAAACACTACCCGGTGAAGAAAGGGCTGTTTGGCCAGGAGCGCCTGGTGAAAGCGCTGGATGGCGTTTCCTTTAACCTGGAGCGCGGTAAAACCCTGGCGGTGGTGGGGGAGTCTGGCTGTGGCAAATCCACGCTGGGTCGCCTGCTGACGATGATTGAAACGCCGACGGAAGGTCAGCTGTTTTATCAGGGCCAGGATCTGCTGAAGCACGATCCGGCCGCCCAGAAGCTGCGCCGCCAGAAGATTCAGATTGTCTTCCAGAACCCTTACGGTTCTCTGAATCCTCGCAAGAAGGTCAGTCAGATCCTCGAAGAGCCGCTGCTGATTAACACCAGCCTGAGCAAGGCGGAGCGCCGGGAAAAAACGCTGGAGATGATGGCGAAGGTCGGCCTGAAAACCGAACATTACGATCGCTATCCGCATATGTTCTCCGGCGGCCAGCGCCAGCGTATCGCCATTGCCCGTGGACTTATGTTGGATCCGGACGTGCTGATTGCCGATGAGCCGGTTTCGGCGCTCGACGTGTCGGTACGTGCTCAGGTGCTTAACCTGATGATGGACCTGCAGCAGGAGCTGGGCCTTTCCTACGTATTCATTTCTCACGACCTGTCGGTGGTAGAGCATATCGCTGACGAAGTGATGGTGATGTATCTGGGACGGTGCGTGGAGCGTGGCAGTAAGGATGCGATTTTCGCTAACCCCCGCCATCCCTACACTCAGGCGCTGCTTTCTGCCACACCGCGTCTTAACCCGGATGAACGTCGTGAGCGCATCAAGCTCACCGGTGAGCTGCCAAGCCCGCTGAATCCGCCGCCGGGTTGTGCGTTCAACGCGCGCTGCCGCCGTCGCTTTGGCCCGTGCACGGAACTACAACCGCAGCTGAAGCAATATGGCGATCAGCAGATTGCCTGCTTCGCAGTGGATCAGGATGAAGGCCAGCCGGTCGGTAACTGATCTGTGATCGTCGCGGTGAATAACTGACTGCAGCGGTCACGTTAGTGGAAGCAGGACGCCTGCCGATGCCGTGGCAACGCCACTCACTCCAAAGGGCGAAGCAATTCGCCCTTTTTCTTTTACGGACGGTTTTCCTTTTCCGGTAAATGATCGCCAACCCTTTCCCCATCAAGCTCCTGCGAGTACTCGACCGGCTTCCGGAATTATCAGAAGAAATCAGGCATTAACGACCCCAGGGTGCCATTGCACTTAAGTGGCCTGCTGTGCTGCGGCTAAACTACGCGGCTGGCAGGCGGAAGAAAGTAGGGGATCAGGGCCAGCGTTAAGTGACTTATGTCAAATTTTCAAGCTGAACAGGATATTGTTTGATAACGATGGCTAAAGTATTGCTAAACTAAAAGAAGTTGTGTAATTCGTGACTGACCCTTCAGCCATTTAACAGAGATAATATTTAAATACCCTGAAGCAATTATTTAATTAAGGCAACTAATAACAAAGTTGATTGATAGCCAGCGAAATTATCGGCTTTATGAATCCTGAAGAGTGAAATATTTACTGAAATGAATTTCTTATGGGCAGTAAGAATAATCCGATGCAAATGAAAATTGTATGATATATTGCCGCAAAATTCCCCCCACTCTCCGTGATCATTCCCATGAAAAGTTATGATGACCTGCAGCGTTTTAAAGAAAAAATGCAAACAAACCATATCTAATTCAAGGACATGTCTGAACAGACCCGGAATTCAGACAGCGCTAACTGGGCTATTATCAAACAGTTAATGGATGAGGGCGCAGAGTCGGCTTTAGGGAATGGCCAGAGCGTGCATGTTGCCGCACCTCAACCGGTTGCTGAAGATCTGTTCAGCCTCCCGATCACGCCGCCTGTTTCCCGGGCTGCTCCGGCACAACCGCAGTCACCACAACGTCCCGCTCAGCCCGCGAACGTGGCGGCTTTTGTTGCCGCTAAACCGGCAGCACAGCCCGGTGGATCGCTGCTGGACAGCATCTCAGCTTCGCTTAAACCGACACCGATCGCCGAACAGCCGCAGCCAGCGGCCGTGGTTGAGCAACCTCCCGTTGCTAACCCGCTGGACACCGCCCCGGTACAGGCTGCGACGGCACTGACTGCAGCGCAACCGGCCTTTGTACAGGCACCACCTGCTGCTCCGGCTTATCAGCCTTATCAGCCCGCACCCGCTGTGGCTCAATCTGCGGCCCCGCAGCCCGCCAGTCAGGCACTGTCCGCGTCTGCAGATCTGTCGCGCTTTAAACAACTGTTCAGCACCGGTTCGGAACAGCAAGTCACCACTTTATCTAAAGATATCCTGCTGCAACCTCTGCTGGAGAGAATCGCCTCATGCCGTTAGTCTGTGTTTGTTCTCCCAAAGGTGGCGTGGGTAAAACCACAATGGCTGCCAACCTGGCTTACACCCTGGCCCGTGGAGGCAGCAAAGTTTTAGCCATAGATTTCGACGTGCAGAACGCGCTGCGCCTGCATTTTGGCGTGCCTCTCTCCGATGGCCGTGGCTTCGTGGCAAAATCCGCCAGTTCGCCTGACTGGAGCCAGTCCATCCTCACCACCGGCGGCAATATTTTTGTGATGCCCTATGGTGACGTGACAGAAGAACAACGTGTTGAATTCGAAGATAACTTATCCCGTGACCCGAACTTCCTTGCCCGGGGCTTACACACCGTCCTCAACTATCCTGGCCTGGTGATCGTGGCTGATTTTTCACCCGGGCCCGGCCCTCAAGGCGATGACCGATCTTGCCGATTTACACCTTGTGGTGATGTTGGCAGACACCGCTTCGCTGTCGCTGCTGCCACAAATTGAAAACGAAAAAATGATCGGTAGCGCGCTGAATCACCGCTCCGGTCACTACTTCGTGCTGAACCAGAGCGACAGCCGCCGCAATATCAGCCGTGACGTCACGGCCTTTATGCAGCAGCGGCTGGGCGACCGGTTGCTGGGCGTGGTGAACCGCGATGAGAGCGTGGCGGAAGCCAATGCTTCGCAGCAGTCCATATTTGATTTCAGCCAGGTGTCTGCCGCCGCGTTTGATATCGAGATTGTCGGCAAGCGTATTGCCGCGCTGCTCAATATCAAAGTGGGTGACGGTGAGATGCAGGCCCCGCTGGGATCGCGTTAGTCGACGGCGGAGCCGTCCGGAATGGAAGCCTGAAATCCCGGGGTGCTCCCGCGCCCCGATAAAGAATAATAGTTTCGTTTTCAGGATGACTTATGAACAAAATCCTGTATTACCTGCTGCTGCTGGTATTATTCCCGCTCGCCGCAGTGATTGTGATCACCCCAATGGACAGCCAGAAACAATATATTTTTGGCCTGATTGGTATCGCCATTGTATTTGTTATGGGCCTCAGTAAAAGCCACAAGATCTCAATGGTAATGGTGTTTCTCTCGGCTTTAATGTCGACTCGCTATATATACTGGCGCGCCACTGAGACGCTATTTTTTAATTCTGAAATCGAAGCGATTCTGGGTATCGGGTTATTTATCGCCGAGCTGTATGTTTGGGTGATCCTGATCCTTGGCTACCTGCAAACATCATGGCCGCTTAAGAGAACCATCGAGCCGATGCCGGAGGATCTCAACTTATGGCCGACTGTAGACATTTACGTGCCGAGCTACAACGAAAGGCTTGATGTGGTCCGTGACACCGTTCTGGCCGCCCAGTGCATCGACTACCCGCGCGACAAAATCAAAATCTACCTGCTGGATGACGGCAAGCGCAGCGAGTTTGCGGTCTTTGCTGCCGATGTGGGCGTGGGCTACATCACCCGTGACGATAACCGCCATGCCAAGGCCGGTAACCTCAACCACGCGATGCGCATCACCAAAGGTGAACTGATTACCGTTTTTGACTGCGACCACGTGGCGACACGTGCCTTCCTGCAGGCCACCGTTGCGCCGTTCCTGAAAGATCCTAAATTGGCACTGCTGCAGACGCCGCACTACTTCTACTCGCCGGACCCGTTTGAACGTAATCTGAAAGCCGCGCGCGAAATCCCGAACGAAGGGGCGCTGTTTTACGGCCCGGTTCAGCAGGGTAACGATAACTGGAACGCCACCTTCTTCTGCGGGTCCTGTGCGGTTATCCGCCGTTCGGCACTGGAAGAAATTGGCGGCTTTGCCACTGAAACCGTGACCGAAGATGCCCACACCGCGCTGAAAATGCAGCGTCGTGGCTGGAAATCTGCCTTCCTGGCGCTGCCACTGGCGGCCGGTCTGGCGACAGAGCGTCTGGGTCTGCATATTATTCAGCGTACCCGCTGGGCACGTGGCATGACACAGATCTTCCGGGTGGACAACCCTCTGCTGGGCCGTGGCCTCAAGTGGCAACAGCGTCTGTGCGGCACTGTTGCAAAGTTCGGGATGATGTAGCTTTTTTTTATTAAAAAACTCTAGATTTCATAGACTCTGCTTACCAGACGCATCTCACCCAGGGGATCACCATAATAAAATGCTGAGGCCTGACCTTTGCGTAGTGCACGCATCACCTCAATACCTTTAATCGTGGCGTAAGCCGTTTTCATCGACTTGAACCCCAGCGTGGCACCGATTATCCTTTTCAGCTTGCCATGATCGCATTCAATGACGTTATTCCGGTAGTTAATCTGTCGGTGTTCAACGTCAGTCGGACATCGACCTTCGCGTTTGAGCAGCGTGAGTGCACGACCATAAGTGGGCGCTCTATCCGTGTTGATAAATCGCGGGATCTGCCACTTTTTCACGTTGTTGAGGATTTTACCCAGGAACCGGTATGCGGCTTTGCTGTTACGACGCGGGGAGAGATAAAAATCGACGGTGCGCCCCCTGCTGTCGACGGCCCGGTAAAGATAAGCCCAGCGGCCATTTATCTTCACGTACGTTTCGTCAATGTGCCATGGGTTGAGATCGGAAGGGTTACGCCAGTACCAGCGCAGTCGTTTTTCCATTTCAGGCGCATAGCGCTGAACCCAGCGATAAATAGTGGTGTGATCGACATTCACACCACGCTCAGCCAGCATCTCCTGCAATTCGCGGTAGCTGATGCCGTATTTACAGTACCAGCGTACCGCCCACAGGATGATGTCACGCTGAAAATGCCGGCCTTTGAATGGGTTCATGTGCTGCTCCGTCAGCAAAAGATGACAATAAGTTTATCACCTTCGGATTTTTGCAACAGTGCCGGCAATCCTGCGGTGCGCCTGGTCTGTGAAGAAACCGACAGTAAAGCGACTTTAAATTTCCGCTACCAGATGTGAGGAAGGTGAAGATGTCTCTGCTCAGGGCGAGCGTTATGGTAATAGCGATGGTACTGGGCTGTGCTCAAGCCAGCGCCGCCGATGGCTGGAGCAGCTTTAAAAGCCGCTTTATGACCAGCGACGGCCGCATTCAGGACACCGGTAACAACAATGTCAGCCACACCGAAGGGCAAGGCTACGCCATGTTGATGGCGGTGTGGTACAACGACCGCAGCAGCTTTGACAGCCTGTGGCGCTGGACGCAACAGCATCTGAAAAACCCGCAGAACGGGCTTTTCTACTGGAAGTACAATCCTGCCGCTACCGATCCGGTGGCGGACAAGAATAACGCCTCCGATGGCGATGTGCTGATAGCCTGGGCGCTGTTGAAGGCAGGAGAGAAGTGGCAGAACAATGAGTATCTGCAGGCTTCCGATCGAATCCAGCGGGCTATCGTCAGCCGGGATGTGATCACCTTCGGTGGTCATACCGTGATGTTGCCGGGCAACCAGGGCTTCAATAAAACCAGCTATGTGGTGCTCAATCCCTCCTATTTCCTCTTTCCGGCCTGGCGGGATTTCGCCCGGCGCAGCCATCTGAAGGTTTGGACCAACCTGATTGACAGCGGGATGGACTTACTGTCGAAGATGCGTTTTGGCGATGCCGGGCTGCCGGTGGACTGGGTCGCGCTGAACGCTGATGGCACAGTGGCACCCGCCACTGCATGGCCGCCGCGCTTCAGCTATGACGCTATCCGCGTGCCGCTGTATGTTTACTGGTACGATGCGCAAAGCCTGCAGCTGGTGCCGTTCCAGCACTTCTGGATGAGCTTCTCGCGGTCGCAGACGCCAGCCTGGATTGATGTGATGAGCAATAACAAAGCGCCTTACAACATGGCGGGTGGCCTGCTGGCGGTACGTGACCTGACCCTGAACAGTGGTTATCTCTCTGACCAACTGGACAGCAAAGAAGATTATTATTCTGCCAGTCTGAAGCTGCTGGCCTGGCTGGCACTGAAGGAGCGATCGCATTAAAACGGTGGATAATCAGCCTTTAATGTGCAAAGCCGGGGATGTAGTGATAAAATATCTACACATCCGGCCTGAATAAGGGGGGCATTTGCAGGGCAATGAGCGGGATTATCCATCCGATATCTATGCGGTTATAGGCAGGGCTGTTTCGGCTCTGATTGAGGCAGGTGAGCCTCTGAACAAGAAAAGCGTGCTGATTATGTTGCAGACGCACAGCGCGCAGAATACAGATGAACAGCTTAAGGCTATTTATCAGCAGGCTTTTCGCAATCTTCTCGAAAGTTTCCACTAACAGCCGGGTACCCCGACCCAGCTGTCACACCACGCCCTTCAATCCGTCCAATTTGTTTCGCTACTCAGGCGTCTGGCTTACTCGCTGCCGCTATCCTGCCTGCAACAGCAAATGGAAGCCTGTCAGTGCTTCTTGGAGCCGTCCGGGGATTCTTCATTGGTGAACAGGTGCATCACGTTGTCGCTGTCGCGGATTTCCTGACTGAAGCCATCACGTTTCGGGGCAGAGTAGTTTCTGACTTCATTGATGGCACGCCTGAACGTGAGCTGTCTGGCTGCATCGCTTTCAGCAGCAGCCATAGCATGGAGTTGTTTGATCAGGGCTGCGTTGCTGATGGCAGCATCCTCTTTCAGCAAAACCATCACGGCCTCGCCAAGCAGGATATCGATCAGTTTTTCATCTTCGTTTTTGTACATACCAACATCTCTGACTTATCGCGAGAAAACTCAGTCTCCGCGGCCGAACAACAGGCCAATCAGCTCGTGATAATGCCGCGCCTGTTCAGGCGTTGAGGCATGCTCAAGACGTCTTAAAAGACGGGAACAAATGGATTTAAGATTAAGGTTACGCCCTGCGCGCAAGATTTCAACCACGATCTGGCCCAGTGTTTCCTGCTGCGATGGCATGATCGCCTCGCTAAAATAACGGCTGATGTCATTTTCAGTTTTAGGGTTTGATCCGTCCTGACGCATGGTAGTGACCCTCAGTCGCAAAGTTCAGAAAGTGTTTAGTAAATGCCAGGCTAAAGTTATACAGCTATGGCGAAGTTGTACAGTAATACTGAGTTCGATAACGCGGGGGTTTTTAGAAAAAAATGCTAATTCATTAAATTCAGTGGGTTATGAAGGGGTGCCGTCGGTGTACAGGCGAAAAAAACCTGGACAACCGACGGTGAAATGCGGGTCGGACATTCCCTGAAATGAAATCTGTCCGACCCCTTAACTCAGGTTTCTGGCGTGCAGAGGGTACGTCACTCTTTTTCTCTGGCGTTTCCAGCCCGGCCAGAACGGATATCGGCCTCTTTTGACCGACCATCAGGTTGCCTTTCCAGTGAGGCCAGCCAGTTCTGGCCTTGCGCAGAAGAGACATTGCCTTTACGAAAATCCAGCAGCCATTTTCTGGCCTCCCAGATCTTCAGCAGGCGATCGTCGTCCTCTTCATTACTGGCCATAATCTGCAGCTGGTTGATAAGTGAACCAGGACTGATTTCCTCCCTGTTGAAGATAAGATTCATGGCGGCTTCACCGATCATGACGTGGTTTGTATCATCTTCATCAGAATTAAACAAAATTTGCCTCCGGAATAACAACTAAGCAGTCATGTTATATTTATGATTTAATAAATGTAGAACATTAGCGATATAAAGTGAAATAATTACACGCAATTAAAAATGATGTAATGAAAAAAAATTTACTGTTGCATATTTTGAGTTAATTTTTAACTTATTGATTTTGTTATTTTTATTTAAAGCAGATTATGTTGATGACTATTTTCATGGGAATAATTCCGATTTTAACCTCCTTCCGGAATATATAACTCAACAAATTCCAGACCTTACTGTTTTTTAAGCGTAACGGGAAAGTGGCTGGGTAAGCAGGAGAGTAAACGGCAGGCGATTTAAAACCAGACTGTTTAATCAAAATGAATTTCACCGAGTGCTCTCCAGAGCAGTCCGGTTCCGCAATAAAATCTATAATCATCTGAATGAATTGCTAATTTTTGCACGTAAGTGTTTAAAAAAGGCAACCGTCAGGCGGTTGCGGCTCCCACAAACAGGCGGTCTACTGAACCTAAAAATTCACAGGACACGCTGATGAACGATTCACTCAATCTGCTTACAGATGATCCGGCCGAAGAGTCTATCACCGCCGTTACCCTTACACTCGGTATCTTCTTTGATGGAACCGCGAACAATGCTTTCAACACCCGTTTTGGGCTGGAGGGCTGTTCGGCGGAAACGACCGGGCTGGAGGATGCAGATGCACTCTCCGTGCTCGCCCAGTGTGCAAAGCAGGAGCTTGGTTACCGGGATCGCGCGCTCGGCAGCCATGTGGGTTACTACACCAATATTCACTGGCTGAATACGCTCTATGAAACGCAAGCTGTTGGCCGGGAAGGAGAAGTGCAGCTCAGCCTTTATATCGAAGGGATCGGCACAGAAGAGGGGGAACCCGATATGGCCGTTGGTATGGCAATGGGCACGGGAGAGCGGGGCATCATCGCCAAAACGGATAAGGCCGTTGCCAGCATTGCCGGGCTTCTCAGTGACTATTGTGCCAGCCTGCCAGCTGCCACGCCTGCGGTCAGTGAAGTGCGGTTCGATGTTTTCGGCTTCAGCCGTGGGGCAGCGGCTGCCCGACACTTTGCCAACCGGGTATTTGCTCAAGACAGCGCGCTCGTCAGTGCTATTGCCGCGGGAATGGCAGGGAAAGTGTATGCCGGCAAACCCGCAGGTAAAGTTCGCTTCCTCGGCCTCTTTGATACGGTGGCGGCTGTTGGCACTGCGAAGAATGGCTTCAATCCCCACGCGGCAAAAACTGGTGAGGTTAATCTCATGCTCAGGCCCGGCGTGGCGGAGAAAGTCTTTCAGATCGCTGCCCGCCACGAATGCCGCTTTAACTTTGCCCTGAACAGTGTCAAACCAGCCTGGCCCGAACTGGTTCTGGCGGGTGTGCATTCTGATATTGGCGGCGGTTACCATCCGGAAGAAACGGAACACTATTTTCTCACCCGGCCCCAGTTTGAAACCGTGTCGCTTTCCACTGCAGATGAAGAAACCAGGCTTTATAAAAGAGTCGCAGAGGAAATTAAGGCGCTGCCTGATTTCCCAGCGGTCGGACCCATTGTGCGTAACAACGACGTAAAGATCATCACCTGGTCCGATGACCGCATGCCAGCGGACCATTACGGGATGCTGCAGAAACGCAGCGGGGCCGCCGCTGCGGTTACGCGAACGGTGCGTAACGACTGGGCGAAGGTGGCACTCAGGGTGATGGTGGATGCGGCTCAGGAGGCTGGTGCCAGATTCAGACCGATAGAGGAAGCCGATCCGGCACTCAACCTGCCAGCTGAACTGGACAGCCTGTGCGAAAAAGCGATCGGGCAGGGCAAAGCAGTGCGCAGCGGCCAGCCAGTTGAAGAATTCACGGCTGCAGAGACAGATTTGCTGGCCAGCCGCTATCTCCACTGTTCCGCAAACTGGAATGCGGTGACAACGAATGCCAGCGGCAGCATTGTCAGTGCAGTGAAACCGGCCAGGCTGCTCTCTTTCACCAACCGGCCGGACGATCGCTGGCAGCGCACCAGCTATGATATGGACGGCAATTCTTACTGAGGATAAGCCACCCAGTCACCGCCGTTCAGCCGGATCCACGGTTTGCCCTGGTACATCATCACCACTGCGTTGTCGTTCTCAGACACCACCTGCGACTGCGGAAGATTCTGAGTCAGCACCGACATATTAACGTTAGCGGCATTGAATACCTGTCCGTCAACCACCCGTGAGACCAGCTCGGAAATCGCCAGCAGGCTGGTCGGGGCTTCCACATTCAGCGGCTGGCCCTGATGCGGTGCCTTCATGCCAACAAATTTAATGCCAACCGGCACGTGAGTGATACTCGGGCTTGGGATATCGCGAAGGCCGGACATTTGCATCTTGTCCCCCTGTAATGCCGCCCCATGCTCTGGCACCACAATTACCATCACGCGACGGCCAGATTTATCCAGATTATTCAGGAAGGTATCCAGCTGATCGAACAGCTGCTTAGCCCTTGGCTGCCACGGCGCGGTTTTGGTGCTGCCCAGCTCGCGTGTGCCGTCATGCAGCGGGATCAGGTTGTAGAAGGTGGCGCTGCGGGTATCCGCGCTCTTCTGCCGGTCATCCAGCCAGCGCTGCATTTCTTAGCCGGTATTCCACGCCTGATTTTCCTGCTGGCTCCGCTGGCTTTCCTGCTGTTCCACGCCTACATCATCTACGCTCCGGCTTTGTCCATCGCCATTTTTGTGCTGCCACATATGGTACACACCAGCCTGACCAACTCGCGAATTCAGGGGCGCTGGCGACACTCGTTCTGGAGTGAGGTGTACGAGACGGTGCTGGCCTGGTACATCGCCCGCCCGACCACGGTGGCACTTTTTAATCCGCACAAAGGCAAGTTCAACGTGACTTCCAAAGGTGGGCTGGTGGAAGAGCAGCACCTGGACTGGGTGATCACCCGGCCTTATATGTTCCTGGTGCTGATTAACCTGCTTGGTGTGCTGGCCGCATTCTGGCGACTGCACTATGGCCCGTCGCGCGAGGTGCTGACGGTTGTAGTGAGTCTGGTCTGGGTGCTCTACAACATGGTCATTCTTGGCGGTGCGGTAGCGGTCTCCGTTGAAGCACGGCAGATCCGCGAGGCGCACAGGGTGGAGATCGCCATGCCTGCGGCACTGGCACGTGCCGACGGCCATATGTTTCCCTGCACGCTGCGGGACTATTCCGATGGCGGAGTGGGTCTGGAGCTGCGTGAAGAAAACGTACTGAAAGAGAACGATAAAGTGCATCTGCTGCTGCGCCGTGGGCAGCAGGAGTTCAGCTTCTCCTGCTACGTCCAGAGGACTTTCGGACGGCGCGTGGGGATCCGGTTGCATGAACTGACCACGGAACAACACGTGGAATTCATTCAGTGTACTTTTGCCCGCGCCGACACCTGGGCGCTGTGGCAGGACAGCTTCCCGGAAGACAAACCGATCCAGAGCCTTGCCGACATTGTGCTGCTGGGCTTTAAGGGCTATCTGCGCCTGGCCGAATATGGCTCGCAGCCGCTCCGCAAACTTTTCGCTGCGCTGACCCGCCTGCTGCGCTGGTTAGCCTCATTTTTCCCTAAGGGTGTGGGGCGAGTTGACCCCGCAATGCCCTGAATCCAGGTTGATGATGACAAAATGACGATAAAATTACGCTGGTTGACCGCTTTGCTGATGGGAGTGATGCCGCTTTCTCAGGCCGCTCCGGAAACCCCGCCTTCACCGATGCCGGAGTCGGCTGCTGCTCCTGCCGTTCCGGACAGCCTTGCGGCACCGATCGCGTTCGATCCTGCCGCGCCGGTGCGCAATACCACGCTGGATTTCGCCCGCGTTGCCCCGGCACCTGGTAGTTTCAACCTGCAGGGTATTCGTCCACAAGGGCAGATTGAGTTTGGCGTGCGCAGCGATGAAGTGGTGACCAAAGCGTTACTGAACCTCAGCTTCCGGCCTTCACCTTCGCTGCTGCCTGCGCTGTCGCACCTCAAGATCTATCTGAATGACGAGATGGTGGGACTGATCACCATCTCCCAGGATCAACTGGGGAAAAATAACCAGATCCAGCTGCCGATCGATCCGCGTTTTATCAGTGATTCCAACCGTATCCGTTTTGAACTGGTCGGTCACTACGCCAATATCTGTGAGAACCCGGCCAACAGCGCTATCTGGCTGGATATCGGCAAAGAAAGCTCGCTGGATCTTTCGATGCAAAAGTTGCCGCTGAAAGACGATCTGTCGCACTTCCCGGAACCGTTCTTCGATGCGCGTGACAGCCGCCCGCTGAATCTGCCGATGGTTTTTGCCTCTGCGCCCGATCTGGGTCAGCAGCGTGCGGCTGCCGTGCTGGCCTCCTGGTTCGGTACCAAAGCCGACTGGCGTGGGCAGACCTTCCCGGTGCTGTATAACCAGCTACCGGAGCAGCGTCATGCGGTGGTCTTTGCCACCAACGATAAGCGGCCTGACTTCCTGAAAGAGTTGCCACCAGTGGATAAGCCGACGGTGGAGATGGTCAGTCAGCCGCAGGCTCCCTATGAGAAAATGCTGCTGATTCTGGGCCGTGATGATAATGATTTGCTGACCGTCGTGCAGGGGATCGCCCAGGGCGAAATGCTGCTGCGCGGGCAGGTTTCAGTCGTGGATGGCGTGAAGGATCTCGCCCCGCGTCAGCCTTATGATGCGCCAAACTGGGTACGTACTGACCGGGCCACCACCTTTGGCGAGCTACAGCAGTATAAGGGCCAGCTGCAGGGCGATGGTATGCAGCCCAACCCGATCTCTCTGACGCTGAAATTGCCACCGGATCTGTTCCTGGTGCGGGCGCAGGGTATTGGTATGGATATTAAATACCGCTACACCTCGCCGGTGCAGGACGACGGTTCGCGGCTGGCGCTCAACCTGAACGACCAGTTCGTGCAGGATTATGCGCTGACCAGCAAGCGTGACGCTGGTAAGCAGCTGCTGCGTATTCCGCTGGTACAAAGCCTGCTGGATGACAACACTCAGCTGACTATACCGGCGCTACGCCTCGGGGTGGTTAATCAGATGCGCTTTGATTTTGAGTATGCCAGCACCTTTATCGACGGTACTTTTAACAATGCCACTAACGAAGGGCGCTGCGAAACGGTTACTCCGGTCAGCAACCACGTGGTGATCGACCCCGATTCAACCATCGACTTCTCCGGATATCGCCACTATATCGAGATGCCGTCGCTGGGCGCTTTCGCCAACGCGGGCTTCCCGTTCAGCCGGAATGCCGACCTGGCGCAGACGCTGGTACTGGTGAATGACAAACCGGAAACCGGCAAGGTCAGCGCGTTGCTGAATGTGCTGGGCAACATCTCGGCGCAGACCGGCTATCCGGCGCTGAAAGTGCAGATGACCGATGACTGGAGCAAGGCGAAAGATCAGGATGCCGACCTGCTGATGATCGGCTCAATCCCGGCAGATCTGCGCGACGACGGTAAAATCACCCTGTTGGTGCAGGCGGCGAAGAGCTGGGTCAACAAGCCCAACCGTCAGACCGCCTTCGGCAAAGAGGCTTCCTCACCTGATGACCGCAAGGCCGAAAGCCAGACCACCATCAGTTCTGCCGGAGCGATGGCCGCGCTGGTGGGCTTTCAGTCGCCGTTCCATGAGCAGCGCAGCGTGGTGGCCCTGCTGGCAGACAGCCCGCGAGCCTGGGAATTACTGAACGGTGCATTGATCGACAGTGGAAAACGCGCGGCGGTCTTCGGCTCCGCCTCGATTATTCGTGAATCCGGCGTCAATAGCCTGCGCGTTGGCGATACCTACTGGGTCGGCCATCTGCCATGGTGGGAGCGCATCTGGAATATGCTGGCGACGCACCCGGTCCTGCTGGCAGTGTTCGCTGCTGTCGTGGTGATCCTGTTCGGCCTGCTGGTGTGGAGGCTGATGCGTAGCGTGAGCCGTCGTCGCCTGGGTGACGAGGACGATATCTAGTGAAACGTCCGCTGTCGGGCCTGCTCCTGCCCGCACTCTTACTGCCGCTGAGCTGCGGCGGCCTGGCCGCTTCTTCTTCTGCGCAGGTGGAGCCGGTTGACTGGCTGCTGCAGCAGGTGCGGGTGGGAGAGTCTACCAACAAGTACGATCTGGTCACCCAGTCGCTGTACCGGCTGGGCAAAATCGCCCCGGATAATCCACAGGTGCTGGCGGCGCAAATTCGCTTCGCCCTGCATCAGGGTGAGCAGGATAAAGCCCGGCAACTGATGGCTGAGCTGAAAAAAATCTCGCCGGATTCCGCCGCCACCCGTCAGGCGGAGGCCAGCATTATGCTGATTTCCGATGAGGGACGGCAGCAGTTGCAGCAGGCCAGATTGCTGGCTGCTTCCGGACGGCTTCTCGATGCACGGGCGGCTTACGACCAGCAGTTTAAGGGCATTTTCCCCTCAGATGACATTGCGCTGGAGTACTGGCGGCTGGCGGCTCGTCTGCCTGACCAGCAGTCTCTGGCGCTGACCAAATTGCAGGCGCTGGATCGGGATGCGCCGGGCAACGTCAGCGTGCGGATGGCGATTGCCCAGATGCTGCTAAGCCGGGATGACCGCGACGCAGCGGTACGGGAGCTGAAAATTATCTCAGCCGATCCTGCCGGGCGCGATCAGGCCGCTGAACTCTGGCTGAGCAGCATCCAGTCACAGCCGGTGACGCCACAGACGGTGGCCCAGTTGAAGGACTACCTCGCCACCTTTACCAGTGACCAGCCGCAGACCGATGGCCTCGCCGAACTGGCCCGTCAGCAAGAAATGCTGGCCGATCCGGCCTATCAGCAGCGCCTGCGCGGGCTGGCTTTGATTGGTCGCGGTCAAAGTTCCAGCGCCATTCCTGCCCTGAAGGCGGCGCTGAAAGCCACGCCGGATGACCCCGACCTGCTTGGGGCGCTGGGGCAGGCTTACTCCCGCGCCAATAATCGTGAAGAAGCGAACATCTGGTATCAGCGGGCGATTGTGGCGGATGCGCAGGGCACCGATATCGGCAAATGGCGCAGCCTGCTTCAATCTAACCAGTACTGGCTGGCGGTGGCGCGGGGCGATAAAGCGCTGGCGACGGGGGATCTGGCCGCTGCGAACCGCAATTATCAGCAGGCCCGCAGGCTGGATGGTACGGATGGTTATGCGTTAATCGGCCTGGGCGATGTGGCGCTGGCGCAGAAGAACACGGTGGCAGCGGAAGAACATTTCCGTCGTGCGCTGCGGATTGACCCCACCAATACCACGGCAGCCAGAAGGCTGGCGTCTCTCTATCAACAGCAGTCGCCAGAAGAAGCGATGGCGTTTATTAACGGGCTGCCTGCCGGGCAAAAACGTGCTCTGGGCGGTTCGCTGGTCGCCCTGCGCAGCAATGCGCTGAGTGCCGAAGGTGATAAGCTGGTCGGGGAAGAAAACTGGCAGCAGGCAGCGGACAAATACCGCCAGGCGCAGCAGGATGTCCCGGATGATATCTGGCTGAATTACCGGCTGGCGGAGGCGCTGCGTCAGGCAGGCCAGCCGCAGGCGGCGGACAACCAGATGGCGGCAATGGCGCGCCAGAAGCCAGCCGATACTACCCAGGTTTATGCTTACGCGCTCTATCTCTCCGGTAGCAATCGTCCTGATGAGGCTCTCAGCCAGCTGCATGCTCTGCCGCAGGCGAAGTGGGACAGGATATCAAAGAGTTGAATACACGTCTGGAGACCGACATTGCTGTCGCCAGAGCTGAGCAGCTGCGCACTTCCGGCAATCAGGCCGGGGCGATGGCTCTGCTTGGCACACTTCTGCCCTCAACGCGGACTGAGTTAATTCAGGCTGACTGGGCGCTGGAAGGGGGTGAGAGCGAACAGTCACTGCAGCGCTATCGTGCTGTGCGGGCGAAAGAGCCACAGAATAACGATGCGCGGCTGGGTGAGATCGAGGCACTGGTGGCGTTGAACAGATTGCCGGAAGCCCGTCAGCAGCTGACAGAGCTGCCAGCCTCAGCCGCAACAGAAAGTGTGAATACCGGGCGAAGGGTGGCGAATGCCTGGCTGAGCGTGGGTGACACAAATCGCGCCCGGGCGCTTTACGCCAGCCTCAAGCCGCTGGCAGCGAAAGAGATGCCGTCGCAAAGCAGCGCGCTGGTCTATCGGGACTCGGCGCGGCTGGAAGCCAGTCAGAAACAGCCGCAAGCCGCGCTGGCAGATTATCGCCAGGCGATGATGGCCAGTGGTATCACCCCCAAACCACCGGAAGAGCCTGACGATTTCACCCGTCTGACGCGCAACGATAAGATGGATGACTGGCTGAAGCGGGGGATCCGCAGCGATGCCGCCAGCCTCGCCCGCCAGCAGGACACCACGCTGACGCTGGAAGAAAACTACTCCCGCGACAAAGGTACTGGCGGTGTCTCGGACTTCACCGCTCATACCACCATGATGCAGGCGGAAACTCCGGTTGCCGAAGGCAAAGGCTTCCTGCGGCTGGATAATGTGGATGTTTCTGCCGGGACTTTTTCACGCAACAGCAGCGGGAATGTTGACGAAAACTTTGGCACCTGTGCCAACGACGATGCGGTCTGTAACCGCGACTACCGCCAGCACCAGAACGGAACCAGCGTGGGGGTTGGTTATAACAGCGAGACATGGTCGGCGGATATCGGCACCACGCCGCTGGGCTTTGAGGTCACCAACTGGGTTGGGGGCGTTACCTGGAACACCGACGTGAAGGATCTGGGGGTGTCGCTGACCGCTTCCCGGCGGCCAATCTCCAGCTCGCTGCTGGCGTTTGCCGGCGCGCGAGATCCGAACCAGCTCAGTGGAAAAACCTGGGGAGGCGTGGTGGCGACCGGGGGGGCCATTGGTCTGAGTTATGATCAGGGCGAAGCCAACGGCGTCTGGGCCAATCTCAGCGCTCATCAAATCACCGGTGAAAACGTTGAGAATAACTCCCGCGAGCGGCTGATGGTGGGCTATTACTACAAGCTGATCAACGAAGATAATCGCCGGGCCACTATTGGCCTGAACGGCATGTTGTGGCACTACGCTCACGATCTCAGCGACTATTCGCTTGGCCAGGGGGGGTATTACAGTCCGCAAAGCTACAGCTCGCTCGCCGTGCCGCTGACTTATCGCCAGCGCACAGAAAACTGGTCATGGGATCTTGGCGGTTCGGTTTCCTGGTCGCACTCGCGCACCAGTGGCGAACCTCGCTATCCTGTGGATTTCGGTTCGCTGACCAGCAATAATCCCACCAGCAGTGACAGCAGCAGCCGCGGTTTTGGTTACACGCTGCGGGCTGTGATTGAACGACGCCTGACTGCCCACTGGACGCTGGGAGCTGGCGTGGATATTCAGCAGGCGAAAGATTACACCCCAAGCCACGGATTGCTCTATCTGCGCTATTCGATGGCGGGCTGGGAAGGCGATCTGGATATGCCGCCGCAGCCATTGACGCCATACGCTGATTTCAAATAACCCTTTTCCCATCATACTTCGAGCTGCAGATGCGGTGGCTGCACGAGTGCACCCCAGTCACTTACCTGAGTAAGCTGCTGGGGATTTATGAACCTCGTCCCTGAGGTTCACCCTGCGGGCCAGCACAAGCGCTGTTCAAATCGGTTCCCGACCGATTTGTACTCGCTGGCCGCCTTTCTGCAGCCCGAATCTATTTTGGAAAAATAGGATAAAAAATACTTAAAAGCGTCTGGTTTCCCTCGGAAAGCACCTAATCCGCTCTCGTCTTTCAGGGATAACTTAACAAGTGCCCGCCATACGATATACTCAGGGCTGTTTTGCCGCCCCGGTGTGGCGGCATCCCGTTTTGGAGAGCAGGCTTGCGCGTGAGTCGTTCATTAACGATAAAGCAGATGGCGACGGTTTCAGGCGTTGCGGCAGTCACCATCTGTATTTTTATCGTCATTCAGCTTTTTCATTTTGTGCAGCAGCGCAGGATTGACTACGCCCAGCAGATGGAAAACGTTGCGCATACCGTGCGTCAGCCGCTGTCGCGGGCGGTGCTCAAGGCCGATATCAGCCAGGCCGAGCTGATCCTTGATTCGCTCAAGCCCGCCGGGATCCTGGCGCGGGCTGAAGTGGTGCTGCCGAACGGCATGCAGGCCCTGCACACTGATTTTGAACCGGCAAGACCGGTGCCGGAGTTTATCGCCAGGATTTTTGAACTGCCGGTGAAAATCACCGTACCGCTCTATTCGGTAGAGCCTGCCAACCCGAAACCGCTGGCGCTGCTGGTGCTGCAGGCCGATTCATGGCGGGTGTATCAGTTTATCCTCAGTGCGCTGTCGACCATGGTAACCACTTACCTGCTGCTGGCACTGATCCTTTCTGTGGCCATCAGCTGGTGCATTAACCGGCTGATTGTCCGGCCACTGCGGGTGATTGCCAGAGAGTTGCAGGATCTGCCGCCGCAGGAGGCCATATCACACCAGCTGGTGCTGCCAGATCGCCATTGCGATGATGAACTGGGAATGCTGATCCGCAGCTACAACCGCAATCAGCAGGTCACCGGGGCGGTACATGATGAAATGAGCCGTCTGACCACCCATTTTGCCCTGACCAATCTGCCGAACAAAACGCTGTTCCTCGCGCTGCTGCATGAGCATCTCAATTCGCTGGCTGAGGAGGAGTCATTCACCGTGCTGGTGCTGCGTATTGAAACGCTGCAGGAAGCCAACGGCGTGGTGACGGATGAGCAGCGCGATGCCCTGTTGCTGACGCTGCTGGAAAAAATACGGAACTGCATCGACAGTCAGACGGTGATCGGGCAGCTCTCAGGCAGCGATTTGGTGCTGCTGGCTAAGCGCGCCAACAACCCGTTCCGCGCGATGCGGCTGGCCCGTTTGCTGCTGATGCGTCTTAACCAGCCGGTGGCGCTGCAGCAGATGCAGCTGCGCCCGAACGTCAGCATTGGCCTGGCGCAGCGTGATTCCAGCCAGCTCAGCGCACAGGATTTCCTCAGCCGGGCGGCTTCCGCCATGATGTCGGCCCGCCACCAGGGCAAAAACCAGATCCTGTTCTTCGACCCGGTCATGATGGAGCGGGCGCACAAGAGGCTGACCCAGGAGCACGATATTCTGCAGGGGCTGGAAGAAGAGAAGTTCTCCCTGTTCCTGCAGCCGCAGGTTGATATGCGCAATGGCGATCTTCTGGGCGCGGAAGCCTTACTACGCATGCGCCAGCCGGACGGTAGCTGGGCGCTGCCGGAAGATCTGATTGTCAATGCGCAAGAGATTGGTGTGATTAGTTCACTGGGCCGCTGGGTGTTCGGGGAGTCGTGCCGGATGCTGGCTGCGTGGCAGAAAGCCGGGATTAAACTGACTCTCAGCGTCAACCTTTCCGCCGTGCAACTGCGCGAGCCGGATATGGTGAACCATCTGCGGGAGCTGATTGCCCGCCACCAAATCTGCCCTGGCAGCCTGATGCTGGAAATCACCGAGACGGCGCAGGTCGGCGAACCGGAGCTGGCGCTGCGCCTGCTCAGCGAGCTACAGCAGGTCGGGGTGTCGGTGGCGCTGGATGATTTCGGGATGGGTTATGCCAACCTCAACTGGCTGAGCCGGTTTAAATCTTTGCCAATCAGCAAACTGAAGATGGACCGCAGCTTTGTCTGTGAACTCCCTCACGACGACACCATGGTGAAGATTGTCGCGGCAATTGCCGACATCATCAGGCTGGACGTGATCGCTGAAGGGGTGGAAACCCAGGAACAGCGCAGCTGGCTGCTAGCCTGCGGTATCCATATCGGCCAGGGTTATCTCTACTCTGAGGCTTTACCGGTGCAGGTATTTAACGACAAATATTTCGCCGGGCGGCTGCCGGACTGACGGGGCCGCCTGCAAAGGGTAGCCCTGGACTCAAATCACTCAGGGTATTCCTGGCGCTGAAGTGATTCAGCTCTTAAAACTGCGCGTCAGTCGCGTCAGAATGTGTCAATTTATATCAATCCCGTTAACAGAGTGTTATTTTCGCGCTGAAGTCAGTCGATAATTACAACAAGTTCACTCGCAATCCAGTCGTTAACGGACACTTTTATGAAAACCTCCCTGTTCAAAAGCCTCTATTTCCAGGTACTGACAGCTATCGCCATCGGCGTATTGCTGGGGCATTTCTACCCCGAGTTGGGTGCCCAGATGAAACCACTGGGCGACGCCTTCGTAAAACTGATCAAGATGATTATCGCTCCGGTGATTTTTTGCACCGTGGTAACCGGTATTGCCGGTATGGAAAGTATGAAGGCGGTGGGCCGTACCGGTGCCGTGGCACTGCTCTATTTTGAAATTGTCAGTACCGTTGCGCTGATTATTGGCCTGGTGGTGGTGAATGTGTTGCAGCCTGGCGTCGGGATGAACGTTGATCCTGCCACGCTGGATGCCAAAGCCGTCGCGGTATATGCCCAGCAGGCGGAGCAGCAGGGCGTTATCGCTTTCCTGCTGGATATTATTCCTGGCAGTGTGATCGGTGCCTTCGCCAGTGGTAATATTCTCCAGGTTCTGCTGTTCGCCATCCTGTTTGGTTTTGCCCTGCACCGCATGGGCGATAAAGGCACGCTGGTGTTCAACTTTATCGAAGGTTTCTCGCAGGTCATTTTCGGCGTTATTAACATGATCATGCGCCTGGCTCCGATCGGCGCGTTTGGCGCGATGGCCTTCACCATCGGCAAATACGGCGTCGGCTCGCTGGTGCAGCTCGGCCAGCTGATTGTCTGCTTCTATATCACCTGCGTGCTGTTTGTGGTGGTGATATTGGGGCTGATTGCCCGCGTGGTCGGCTTTAACATCTTCAAATTTATCGCCTATATCAAAGAAGAGCTGCTGATTGTGCTCGGCACCTCCTCTTCCGAATCTGCGCTGCCGCGGATGCTGGATAAGATGGAAAAGCTGGGGTGTAAAAAGTCGGTAGTCGGGCTGGTTATCCCAACGGGTTATTCATTTAATCTCGACGGCACTTCAATTTATCTGACCATGGCGGCGGTCTTTATTGCTCAGGCTACCAATGCACATATGGATATCTGGCACCAGATTACTCTGCTGGTGGTACTGCTGCTCTCCTCGAAAGGGGCGGCTGGCGTGACCGGCAGCGGCTTTATCGTGCTGGCGGCAACCCTGTCGGCGGTGGGCCATTTACCGGTCGCCGGGCTGGCACTGATCCTGGGGATTGACCGCTTTATGTCCGAGGCGCGCGCCCTGACCAACCTGGTCGGCAACGGTGTGGCGACTATCGTGGTGGCGAAGTGGGTTGATCAACTGGATGAAAAACAGCTTAAGGAGACGCTTTCAGCACCAAAAAAGGCAAAAAAGCTGTCTGAAACCTCGCTGTAATTCGTTAATTTACTAAATATCCTGACAAATGCCCGCCGTGACTTGCCCTCACGGCGGGCATTTGCATAATAACCCCCAGAGATTTTTATCATTTTTCACTTTCCGGTGGGACATCCCCGCCGATGCGTGGTCTAAGAAGCTGTTCCGTCCTAAAACAGCGGCTTCCCTGAGTTATCCTTTCGACTGATAGCAGCAGGCCGTAGATCGCCAGTGATTTTTTTTGGTTTGTGATTGAGTAGGGGTTCACATGCAGGGCACCAGAATTCGTCTTTTGGTTGGTGGGATACTGCTGGCCGCCGCCAGCGGCACTGTGCAGGCTGAAACACTCCAACCCGATCCCGCCTGGCAGCAGGGAAAACTCGATAATGGTTTCAGCTGGCAGGTTCTGACAACGCCGCAGCGTCCCAGCGATCGTGTTGAAGTTCGTCTGATGATCAATACCGGCTCGCTGGTGGAAAATACCCAGCAGCGCGGATACAGCCACTTACTGCCGCGTTTAGCCCTGGTGCATAACGCGAAGCTCGATACTGCTCAACAGCGCTCGCTGTGGCAGCAGGGTATCGATCCCGATCGTCCGCAGCCACCGGCCATCACTTCTTATGATTTCACTCTTTATACCCTGAGTCTGCCGAACAACCGCCCGGAAGTGGTAAAAGAAGCCATGAACTGGCTGGCGGCGACGGTCGGGGGGATGACCATTAATGAGCAGACGGTCAATGCCGCGCTGGGCGCGGACGATCCGATTGCCACCTGGCCTGCCAATCCGCAGGATGCCTGGTGGCGCTATCGCCTGAAGGGGTCAGCGCTGCTGGGCCATGACCCGGCCACGGCAGCCAGTGCGCCGGTGGATATCGACAAGCTCAATGCTTTCTATAAGCAGTGGTACACGCCAGATGCAATGACGCTGTTTGTGGTCGGTAATGTGGACAGCCGCAGCCTGGGTGAGCAGATCAACAAAACCTTCTCGCAGCTGAAGGGCAAGCGTAATGCGCCTTCCCCAATGCCTACGCTGTCGCCATTGCCGCCACAGCCAGTTAACCTGATCAACAGCAACGTTAATCAGGATCGCCTGTCGCTGGTGTGGGATACCCCCTGGCAGCCAATCCGCGATTCGCAGAATCTGCAGCGTTACTGGCAGAGCGATCTGGCCCGCGAGGCGCTGTTCTGGCACGTTCAGCGAGTACTGAGTGAGAACAAAGCTCAGAAGGTCCAGGTGGGCTTTGACTGCCGTGTGCTGTATCAGCGTGCGCAGTGCGCCATTAATCTGGATGCTGACAACAACACGCTGACCAGCAACCTGAACCTGGTGGCGCATGAAATGGCGAATATTCGGGATAACGGCCTGCCGCAGGAAGAGTTCGATGCGCTGATGGCGCAGAAAACGGCGGAGCTGAACAAGTTGTTCGCCACCTATGCGCGGACGGATACCGATGTGCTGATGAGCCAGCGTCTGCGTTCGCAACAGAATGCGGTGGTGGATATCGCGCCTGAACAGTATCAGAAGCTACGCCAGAGCTTCCTGTCCGGCCTGACGCTGCAGATGATGAATCAGGAGCTGCGCCAGCAGCTGTCGCAGGATCTGACCATGGTGCTGATGCAGCCGCAGGGCGAGGCCGAAACCAACGTGAAGGTACTGGAAGAGAGCTGGCAGAAAATTATGAAGCCAGCGCCGGAAGCGCCTGCCGCGCCAGTGGATGAAACCAAGCCGGAAGTGTCGGATATCCCTGCTTCACAGAACTGAGTGGCTGCCCGGCCAGGTTGTATAACGACTGGCTGAGTTATACAGTCCCATAAAATTGGGTTTTCCTGATCCACAAACCCCGTCTTTCACCAGAAGGACGGGGCTTTCTGATACTGGCCCCATTTACCAAAGGTGGCTTTCATCTCATCATCAGTGGCAAACTCGCCAGCATCCGCTTCTTCTGGCACCTGTTCAGTCTCTGCAATCTGCCAGGCTTCTCGCTGCAGATAGTCCCTCGGCCAGAATGTTGAATGAGCAGGGCCAGCTGATTTGTCGCGATCCGTCTGCATTTTCTCCATCAGGAGCAGAGAGGATACTGAACGAATATCAGCGATCGGTCAGCCGTCGCGACTACCGTCATTCCGGCGGCAAACCCCGACCCACCGGCGTTGAAGTGCAGCGACGGACGGCTGAACCGGAAGCAATTATTCCTGCTGCCCGGCGGCCGGAACCTGAGCAGCGTGCACAGAGCGCCCGTAAATCCCGTGAAATCACCCTGACACTCGGCGTGTTTTTTGACGGCACCGGCAATAACGCCGTCAACACTCAGAACATGCTGGCAGCGTGTAGCGGCAAGCATTTCAGCCTGAGCAATACCGACGCGCAGTCCATCCTGAACCAGGCGGCACGGGAGATGATGGGCATCAGCGGCGTCGGGGCCACCAGCCACACCGGTTATTACACCAACGTGCACTGGTTGAGCACGCTATACAAACAGCGATTTCCCGCCGACAGTGAGCAGGCCCAGCAGGCCGTGTATATCGAGGGCATCGGCACCCGGGCGGGCGAGGCGGACAGCACGGTGGGGCTGGTGCTGGGGATTGCCGATACCGGCGTGGTGGCCAAAACGGATGATGCGGTGGCGCAATTGCCCGCTGCTATACAGCAGGCCCTCTCCAACATCCGGGAGGCGGTGGCTCATGCTCCCTTTACGATTAACAACCTGCAGTTCGACCTTTTCGGCTTCAGCCGGGGCGCTGCCGCCGCACGTCATTTCGCTAACCGTATCTGTTCGCAGGACCCGGCTATGATCAGCGCTATTCGGCAGGGGCAGAAGACGGGCAGCTTCAGCGCGGCGGAATATGACCTGATTGCGGACTATATTCACTGCTCCGCGCACTGGAATGCGCGGCTAACGGACGTGGCGGGCAGCATTCAGGGAGGATTATCGCCGTCGGAAACGCTGGGCTTTCCCCATCGCCCCGACGAACGCTGGTGCCGTACGGTTATAATATGGAAGGAAAAAAACAATGTTGATAAAACGCACCACCGCGCTGCTGCTGATGCTGAGCGGCTGTCAGGGACAGACAAAAACCTCGCCGTTTTACTGGGGCGACTATCCGTTGCCGTATGGCAAATGGAGGTTTGCCTTTTTTACCCCCAAAGCACTGCCCGCACTGGTGACTCACGCAAGCATTTTTGATACGAGAGGTTATCTGCTCAGCTTTAATACGCTGGACAGTACCCAGGACAATCCTTACAGCGTCGGCACATGGAGTGAAAATGTCAGGCGCAGCTCCATTCACTTCAATCGGGCGGATTACCCGCCGCAGTATATGGTGTTCTGCTGGGACTCAATCATTGATAAAAAGGGGTATGAAACCAGCCTGTTTTTCCCGGAATCGGTGTGGCAGAAGATGAAGTCACCCACCGCCAACAAATACCGTCCGGGCAAGCCCGCGTGGTATGACACCCTGCTGTTCGGGCTGGCACCGGAGGGGAAAGTGCGGGTGTGGTTACAAAACAGCGGGGGCGGGGATAATTACCCGGTTCCGGTGGTTAACCTGAAAACCGTCTCCGGGGATAAGCTGGACGTCTGCAAAAATATTACCCGACATCCTGATGGCTATGAGTATTACGGCGAAACGCCAGAGTTTATCAAAGACAAAACTTATCCCTATGGCCGGTGGTAAGAGAAACCCGGAAGTCAGCGTGGCGCACATTCACCACACGCGGGCGCGCAGCCATTCGTTAACCAGCATCGGCCAGCTGGCCAGCGGCAGGTCTGCCACATTGCGGATGCCGAAGCCGTGGCCGCCTTTTTCGTAAAAGTGCAGCTCGCTGGAGACTTTCTTTTCACGCAGGGCGCTGAACATCACCATGCTGTTATTAATGGGGACTGACTCGTCATTCACCGCATGGATCAGCAGGGTCTGCGGTGTTTGTTCGCTGACGCGGGTTTCCATTGAGTAGGCATCGATTTCACGCTGTGTGGGGTGCTCGCCCAGCAGGCGGAGGCGCGAGCCAGTATGCGCCAGCCCTTCGCGCATGCTGATCACCGGATAGAGCAGCACCAGCGCATCGGGCCTTGCCGTCAGCGAGTCGGCGATATCCTGCACCGGATAGATTTTTTCATTGAAGCGCGTCCCGACGCTGGCCGCCACGTGCCCACCGGCGGAAAAACCCATCATCACAATACGCTTGCCGTTCAGGCCCCGCGCGGCGCGATGGCGCAGTACGCGGACAGCCCGCTGGGCATCGGATAACGGCGCATCGGCGGCTTCGTGGTGGCCATCCTGCGGGAAGCGGTAAGTCATCACCGCCAGCGTGTAGCCCATCGCGGTAAAGAACATCGCCAGCGCGCTGCCCTCTTTGTCGATCATAACGCGCTCAAATCCGCCGCCCGGGGCGACCAGCAGCGTCACGCCGTTGGACTCCTCCGGATACCAGAAGGCGATTTCAGGACAGCGCACGCCGGAGGCGGCACGATCGAAAGGTTCATATTCTTTGGCCAGGTCAACAATTTGAGGCTGCACCCGGGAGTCACTGGCACCGGGTGCATCCCCGGTGGGCCAGATATTAATAATGTCGGCTTTCATAGGCACTCCTTTTTATCGTTATTTAAAGTGAAAGAGCCCGCGATGAAATTGTCGTCCGGGTGCAGTAATAAGCATCGCCTGTTTAATAATAATACGTCCAGCAAATAGCGGTCGTGCCAGTCAGTTTCAGACAATACCCAGACGATGGGTAAACAACTATTCTGGTTTTCATGGTTTCTGGTTATCTGTGTGTTTTTAAAGGAAACCATGATTTAATGGTTTTACTACTGAATCGGCGATAAAGGGATTTTAGTTAATTATTAATCTATTCAAATCATTATGAGTTACTCATTCTGTGGAGGATCCTTTTTCAGGAGTATTCTTATTCAGCCTGGTTATGGGTTTTATGTTTTTTTCTGCCAGAGTGAAAGGTCAGTTTACGTCTGAGTGTTGAATGATGATTAATTAAGGCCAGGTGTCGGGTATTATATTGGGGTATCTGTTTTTATCTGCCGCTTATTGATTACTTCTGCGATTTATACGGGGTAATCTGCTAATAATTTTACTTTGTGCTTTACTGTGGTGTGTGTTCGCTTTGCAGGAGAAAACCGTGGCCCGGGGAGGCTTGAGCATGACCCGTCTTCTGGCTCTTATTGCGCTGTTTTTCTGCCTGCGGGCAGCAGCGATGTCACCTGCTTTTCTCGACCAGACGATGATGGCGGTGGTCAGGGATCGGCTGGCGAGCGGCCAGGCGGCGGCGCAAACTCAACAAGCCTGGCAGGTACTGAAGCGGCAGGCGGACAAGGATCTGGCTCAGCCGCTGATGAGCGTAACGGAGAAAGGCCTGCTGCCACCCGGTGGTAGCAGGCATGACTATCTGAGCCTGAGCGCCTACTGGTGGCCGGATCCGCAGCACCCTGATGACCGGTGGATCCGCCGCGATGGGGAGATTAATCCTGCCAGTAAAAATAATCAGTCGGATGGCGTCAGGCTGGCGGCGTTTACCTCCCGCGTGCAGGTGCTGACGCTGGCATGGTATTTCTCCGGTGAACCGAAGTATGCCGACAAGGCCATTGCGCTGTTGCGCCACTGGTTTCTCGATCCCGCCAGCAAAATGAACCCCAACCTTAATTTTGCCCAGGGAGTACCGGGAGTGGCAGCGGGGCGCTCCAGCGGCATCCTTGATGGTCGCTACTTTGCCACCCGCGTGGTGGATTCACTGATCCTGCTGCGTGCTGCATCTGGCTGGCGGAAGGAAGACGAACAGGGAATGCAGAGCTGGATGCAGGAGTATCTGACATGGCTGGAGAACAGCAAGGCGGGCAAACGTGAGGCGAGGGCGGCGAATAATCACGGTAACTGGTACAGCGTGCAGCTCGCGGGGATCGCCTGGTATCTGCAGAAAACGCCGATTATCACGCAACAGGTCAGGGCGACCAGAGCGCGAATGCAGCAGCAGATATCAGCCGATGGCAGCCAGCCGCTGGAACTGGCGCGTACCCGGTCGTTTCACTACAGCTATTTTAATCTGCAGGCGTTGGTTGCCCTCGCGGTGCTGGCCGAGCGATCCGGTGCTGGCGATCTTTGGCGATCGGATGCCAACGATCCCAGCGGTACGAAGAAGGTGGGGATCCTCACCGCGCTGGACTTTATGGCTCAGTGGACTGACAGCACCAGACCGTGGCCCTATCAATCCCGGGATCGCATCTGTGAAAGGCTGATCCCACTGCTTTCTCAGGCGGATAACAGCCTGCACGAGCCGCGTTATCAGCAGTTTGTCCGGCGGGCGACCTTTCATGCCCCGGATAAAACTCAGCGTGGCGCACTCATCGAAGCCCAACGTGAAACCTGGCTGCTGTCGCTGCCTGGCATCAGATAACGGCCTGCGTGGACAGGCCGCTCCCTTATTCCGGCATGGCGGAAAGCGGAATAATCGCGCCACGATGCTGGATCACCGTGCTGGCGGTCAGATGGCCGCGGCGGGCCGCCTCTTCCGCGCAGCCACCGCTCAGCCTCACAGCCAGATAACCGGCACTGAAGGAGTCTCCGGCAGCGGTGGTGTCCACCACGCTGCTGGCCGGGAGTTTTACCGCAGGCACTTCAATCAGTGGCTGCTCTGCCAGCGAAACCAGGCAGGACTCCGCGCCACGCTTGATCACCACTTCGTTTACACCCGCCGCCCGCGTTCTGGCAATCACCTGCTCCACGCTGGCTTCGCCCCACAGTAGGGTCTCATCATCCAGCGTCAGGAAGGCGATATCGGTGCAGGCCAGCATCACCTGATAGGCTGCCTGAGTCACTTCCGCCGATGGCCACAGGCGCGGGCGGTAGTTGTTATCGAAAATGACCTTACCGCCGTTCTGCCGACAGGTAGCCAACAGCGCCATCAGCTTTTCCCGGCTCTGTGGGCTGAGGATCGCCAGGCTGATGCCGCTCAGGTAGAGGTAATTAAATTGGGCCAGCTTCCGGGCAATCTCATCGGCCTGTTCGCCCTCCAGCCAGAAGCGGGCGGCGGCATCGTTGCGCCAGTAATAGAAGGTCCGCTCGCCCTGAGCATCCGTTTCAATCACGTACAGGCCCGGCAGTTTGTTCTCCATTCGCTGGATCAGCGAGGTGCCGACTTTTTCCTGCTGCCACGCCGCGATCATCTCACTGCTGAAAGTGTCAGTGCCCAGCGCGGTCACGTAATCCACACTCAACTGCTGTTCATCAACCTGACGCGCGATGTAAACCGCAGTGTTCAGAGTATCGCCACCAAAGCCGCGGCTCAGGTCGCTACTCTTCTGTGAAAGTTCGATCATGCATTCGCCAATAACGGCGATGGTCTTCTTTGTCATAGTAATCAGCTCGCTGTTAATTTGCTCCAGTCTGGCTTTGCTGGCCGGCAGAGTCAATATTTTAAAACAACGTTTTATTTTTATGTAAAGCGCGAAGAAACGGTTAAAAAGCTGTCTGTTAAAGCGATTGAAAGCGCAGCGGTGGGGCGATGATGAGACGGCATAAGGGTGCACAATCACGATAAAATTATACAGGTTGATGCCGATACTTGGGTGACGGGAGATCTTCCCCGCGCGATCTCATCTTATTAAAGGGTCAACAACATGGTGCTGAAGAACATCAGTCACCGGCTTCCTTCCTCAATTGTCGTTAAAAAACAACAAGAAGAGCGTTTGTACTGGCAGCAGTGTCAGCGCACCTATACGTTTCAGCCTATCTACCGGGTGACCGGCAGTCTGATGGCAATTGAGCTGCTCACGGCGGTGTTTCACCCTTCCGCGCCGGGCCAGAGGTTATCGCCGGAGTCCTATTTCGCCGCGATTGACATTGCGCAGCGACTACACGTGGTTCGTGAGCAGCTGGAGCTGCTGGCAATATGGGAAAGCAAGTTTGCGGATGGGCAAATGGTGGCTTCGGTCAACATCGATGGCCCGACGCTGCTGGCCATTCAGCATAACGCCTCAATCCGGCAGTTGATTGCCCGTTGCCCCTGGGTGCGCTTTGAACTGGTGGAACACCATGCACTGCCTCAGGAAAAGATTATCTCGCAAATGCCCGAACTGGGGCCGCTGTGGCTGGATGATTTCGGTTCGGGGATGGCAAACTTTTCGGCGCTGACCGAACTGAAATATGACTACATCAAGATGGCCCGCGAGCTGTTCATCCTGCTGAGAAAATCAGAAGAAGGCCGGAATTTGTTCAACATGCTGCTGGCGCTGATTAACCGTTACTGTAAGGGCGTCATCGTGGAAGGTGTTGAAACCATTGATGAATGGATTCAGGTGCAGAATTCTCCCGCCTGTGCCGCACAGGGTTACTACTTTGCCCGTCAGATGCCTTTTGACCAGTTTTCAGCCCTGCCACCGCACCTGATCTGATGCCGTTTCCGCTTCTCTCGTCTATCTTTACAGAAGACAAGAGCGAGCATGGAGACCAAGAATGTCGCGCACGGGAAAAACAATCAGCTGGATTGTCGGGATTTTTTTGTTGCTTGTGGTTGTGGTAGTCATTGTTATCGCAACTTTTGACTGGAATCGCCTGAAACCCACCATCAACCAGAAAGTCTCGACGGAGATTAACCGTCCCTTTGCTATCCGGGGCGATTTAGGCGTGGGCTGGGAACGCAATCGTGATGAGCCCGGCTGGCGAAGCTGGGTGCCCTGGCCGCATATTCATGCCGAAGACATTATGCTTGGCAACCCGCCTGAAATCCCTGATGTGACCATGGTGCACCTGCAGCGTGTGGATGCCACCATTTCCCCGCTGGCACTGCTTGGCAAACAGGTATTTATCCCGTGGATCAAGCTGCAACAGCCTGACGCCAGGCTAATCCAGACCGCAGACCACAAGAACAACTGGACCTTTAATCTGGCCGGTAGCGATAATCCCGATCCTAATCAACCGCCTTCAGCCTGGTCTTTCCGCCTCGATGATATCCTGTTCGATCAGGGCAAAATTGCTTATCGCGATGCGATTAATAAGGCTGATGTTCAGGTCACGGTCGATCCGCTGGGCAAGCCGGTACCTTATGTTCAGGTGGCTGGCAGCAAAGAGGACGTGGCCCAAAAAGGCGCGTCTGATTTCGTCTTCGGCTGGAAAGCCAGCGGCACTTACAACAATGAGAAGCTCGACGGCGACGGTAAAATCGGCGGGATGCTTTCGCTTCGCAGTAAAACCAACCCGTTCCCGGTGCAGGTTGATTTGCGCAATGGCACTACGCGCGTGCAGGTTGAAGGCAGCCTGGAGGATCCGCTGAATATGGGGGGGCTGGATATTCGCCTGCGCTTCTCGGGCGATACGCTGGCTAACCTGTATGGCCTGACCGGCATTCTGCTGCCGGATACACCGCCTTATGAAACCGATGGTCATTTGATCGCCCGCTTCCAGGACAAGAATGGCCCGGTGTTCCGCTACGAAAACTTCAACGGCCATATTGGTGACAGCGATATTCACGGTTCGATGACCTATACCCAGGGCAAGCCACGACCGAAGCTGGAAGGTTCGCTGGAATCCCGTCAGCTGCGTATAGCCGATCTGGGGCCGCTGATTGGCGTGAACTCCGGGAAGGGGAGCGAAAAAACCGAGAAGGCGAAGGCGGCTAGGGGCGATGCCTCCAGCCAGCCAGCCGATCGCGTGCTGCCGCATGATAAATTCGATACCAAAAGCTGGGACGTGATGGATGCCGATGTGAAGTTCAGCGGCAAGCGCATTGAGCACAGCAACTCACTGCCGCTCAGCGATCTCTACACGCACCTGGTCCTGAAAAATGGCGACCTGCTGCTGGATCCGCTGCGCTTTGGCGTCGCTGGCGGTAACCTCAACTCGACCATTCATATGGAAGGTGACCGCACGCCAATGCGGGCCAGGGCTGATATTCATGTGCGCAGCCTGAAACTGAAGCAGTTGTTCCCGAGCGTTTCGGCGATGCAGAGCAGCATGGGACAAATGAACGGTGATGCCACGCTGAGCGGAACGGGGAACTCCGTGGCCGATATTCTGGCGACCAGCAACGGCGATCTTAAACTGTTGATGAATGACGGGGTGATCAGCCGCAGCCTGATGGAAATCGTCGGGCTGAACGTGGGCAACTACCTGGTCGGCAAGCTGTTTGGCGATGGCGAGGTGCGCATCAACTGTGCGGCAGCGGATCTGAACGTCACCAACGGTCTGGCCTCAACCAAACTGTTTGTTTTCGATACGGAAAACGCGGTCATCAACATCAGCGGGACCACCAATTTTGCCAACGAACGAATGGACCTGTCGATCAATCCGGAGAGCAAGGGGATCCGTATTATCACCCTACGTTCCCCGCTGTACGTCCGTGGCACGTTCAAAAATCCGGATGCGGGTGTGAAGGCCGGTCCACTGATCGCTCGTGGCGCAGCTGCGGTGGCGCTGGGTGTGGTAGCGGCACCTGCGGCAGCCTTACTGGCACTCATCTCACCAAGCGATAATGAGCAGAATCAGTGCAGTAACGTGCTGCAGCAGATGAAGAGCAAGAAGTAATATGGGCCGGGCTGCTTCAATTTTTTTGTCTACGGGCAAAGGCGAATTCGGGAATGCGGCTCGAAAAAAAACCGGCCTTCAGGCCGGTTTTTTACTGCGCTAACAACCTTAGTCGTACAGCGATTCGTCACGGGTTTCTTTGCTGGCAATCAACGCAAACAGCGTCAGGCAGGCCATGGCTGCCAGATAGATCCCAACGTAAAACAGGCCGTAAGTGTGGGCCAGCCAGGTAGCAATATACGGTGCCACTGAAGCGCCCAGAATCGACGACAGGTTATATGAGAACGAGGCGCCGGTGTAACGTACTTCCGTCGGGAACAGCTCCGGCAGCAGTGCGCCCATCGGGCCAAAGGTCAGCCCCATCACGCTCAGGCCCAGCAGCAGGAACAGCATCACCAGCAGCTGGTTGCCTGAACCCAGCATGGTGGGGAACAGCAGCGAGAAGGCGATGATCATCAGCGTAATCACAATCATGGTTTTGCGGCGGCCGAAGCGGTCAGCCAGCAGGCCCGCAATCGGCACCATCACGCCAAAACCTATCACCGCCAGCATCAGCATCCACAGCATGGTATTGCGTGGGAAGCCCAGACCGTTTGGTGCCGCAGTGGTGCCGTAGGTCATGGAGTACACGGTCATGATGTAGAACAGCGTATAGGTCGCCAGCATGATGAACGTGCCGAGGATCGTCGCTTTCAGATGCCTGGAGAGCAGGGTACCAATTGGCACTTTGACCTGCTTCTTCTCTTTTTTCACTTTAGCGAAAACCGGCGATTCGTTCAGCGAAACGCGGACGTACAGGCCAATCAGCACCAGTACGGCAGAGAGGATAAACGGCACACGCCAGCCCCACTGCATAAACTGATCGTCGGTCAGCAGCCAGGAGAGCAGCAGGAAAGTCCCGTTGGCGAAGAAGAAGCCGATCGGCGCACCCAGCTGCGGGAATGAACCATACAGCGCGCGCTTTTTCGCCGGGGCGTTCTCGGTGGCCAGCAGTGCAGCACCGCCCCATTCGCCGCCCAGACCCAGACCCTGCCCAAAACGCGCCAGCGCCAGTAGCAGCGGCGCAAAGACGCCGATGGTATCAAAGCTCGGTAGCAGGCCAATCACCACGGTGGAGATCCCCATGGTCAGCAGCGAGGCGACCAGCGTCACTTTACGACCGGCACGGTCACCGAAATGGCCAAACAGCGCGGAGCCGATTGGACGGGCGACGAAGGCGATAGCAAAGGTCGCCAGCGACTGTAGCGTGGCCACGGTGGCATCACCCTGTGGGAAGAAGATATGCGGGAATACGATCACTGCCGCAGTGGCGTAAATATAGAAATCGAAAAATTCGATAGCGGTGCCGACCAGCGAAGCGACCACCACTTTTCCGCGTGAATTTACGGGCGTGGCGTCGTTTTCTGCGTCGAGAGTTGGTGCGATGGAGGCTTGCATATATCTTTCTTATTTTTAAAACGTGAAAGAGAATCTTACGCACCCCTAAACGCGCATTCAATGGCGAAAAGCCTGTCGCAGCAGGCCTCCGGCGCGGAAAAGAGGATCCTGCGAGAGATAGCTGGATTGCCGGGTGATGGCAGGGTGAATCAGCGTTTTTATGGCAAGATTCACTACGAATCAGCCTATAAAAAGTATCAGGTCAGCTATAAATGCTGGCTGTTGCTTAATGCTTAATCAGCAAACCGGATTTTCGACTGATTTGATGACCTTAAAAGTGAATTTTTTAATCTCACGCACCTTGTTACAAGCCATTTCAGAGGAAATGACCCCGCCAGCTAAATCAATCCTAAATCAGCCGCGATTAGCGTCGACGATCCCCGCTTTTTCTGATCGAAAACAGGTTGCTGTTTTTTTCAGCAAATAGACTTCTGGTCTATCATTTTTCCAGAAAACTCCAGAAGGTACTCCACGATGCTGTTAAAACACCAAACGTTGAACGGGCTGTTGCTGTCCGGGCTGCTGACTCTCACCGTGCCTTTACACGCTGCCACTCTTCCTGCTGTTGCCGTCACTACCCTGACCAGTGAAAACGTGGCACAACCAACCCGTTATCTGGGCCGGATAGAGGCAATGCGTGCGGTGGACGTCGTTTCCCGTACCGAAGGTGTAGTGGCAAAACGCGGATTCCTGGATGGTGAGACAGTAAAAGCCGGTCAGATGTTATTTGAGATCGAACCGGCGGAACATCATGCCGCGCTGGCCCGCACCGAGGCACAGGTCAGTAACGCCAGCGCGCAGGCAAGAAATGCTCAACAGCACCTCAGTCGTTTACAGCGTCTCGGTGCAGGCACTGCGGTCAGCAAGTCCGAGCTGGACAGTGCCGCCGCCAGCCGGGATATGGCCAGTGCCGCTTTAAAAGAAGCTCAGGCCCTGTTACAGACCCAGCGGCTTAACCTCGGTTACACCCGTATCACCGCCCCGATCGGTGGCCGTGCCGGACACAGTGAGGTGCATGAAGGCACGCTGATCAATCCGGCCCGTGGCGCACTGGTGACGCTGAAACAGATTGACCCGGTTCGCGTGGTGATTGCCGTTAGCGAAAGGGATTATATTGCCGCCAGCCAGCACGGGCTGGTGGGTAACACGAAACGGGCGAATCAGGCACTGACGCCAACGCTGCAGCTGGCCAACGGCGAGGCCTATCCTTTCACCGGCGAGTTTGCCTCAGTGGATAACCGTATCGACAGCCAGACCGGTACGCTGGCCGTCAGTCTGCATTTTGCTAATCCGCAGCAGCTGCTGTTGCCTGGCGGTGTGGTCAACGTTCAGTTGTTGCCGAAAGAAAAAGCGCATCTCCTTCTGCCTGTTGCCGCACTTCAGCAGGACGCTCAGGGCTATTTCGCACTGAAGGTGGGCCAGGATCAGCGCGTGGAGAGCGTGCGCATTACCGTGGGCGATCAGGTTGATCAGCATTACGTGGTGACTTCCGGCCTGCAGGCTGGCGACCGGGTGATTGTTGCTGGCGTGCAGCGCGTCAGGCCAGGGATGCAGGTTAATCCCACTGAAGCTCAATAAGGAGCCTGAGATATGTTGAGTTTCTTCGTCAGGCGTCCCCGCTTCGCGATGGTTATTGCTCTGATCATCACGCTGGTCGGCGGCATGGCGCTTAAAATTCTGCCGGTTGAACAGTTTCCTGAAATCACCCCACCAGTGGTCAGCGTGACCGCGCTGTATCCTGGTGCCAGTGCCCGGGATGTGGCCGAGGCTGTGGGTGCGCCGATAGAAGCGCAGATCAATGGTGTCAGCAATATGCTGTATATGGAGTCGACCAGCAGCAACAGCGGCAGCTATCAACTGACCATCACCTTTGCTAACGGCACAAACCCGGATATGGCCGCGGTGGAGGTGCAGAATCGCCTTTCCCAGGTCACGGCTCAGCTTCCTGCTGAGGTGAATAATAACGGTATTTCGGTACGAAAACGCGCCAGCAATATCCTGCTGGGGATCAGCGTGCTGTCCCCAAAACAGACCCATGGTGCTTTGTTCCTCAGTAATTACACCTCCATCCGCCTGCGTGACGCATTGGCCCGTATTGATGGCGTGGGTGATGTGCAGGTCTTTGGTGCCCGCGATTACAGCATGCGTATCTGGCTGGATCCACAGCGGATGGAAGCCTTGCACATCACCACTGACGAAGTGATCCAGGCGCTGCAGCAGCAGAACGTGCAGGCTGCAGCCGGGCAGATTGGTGCCGCACCGACTCCCGCTGCTCAGCAGAACACGCTGACCATCAGCGGGCAGGGAAGACTGATGACGCCGGAGCAGTTCTCCCAGGTGGTGATCCGCAGCAATCCACAGGGCGGAATGGTGCGCATCAGCGACATCGCGAAGACCGAGCTGGGCGCACAAAACTATCAGGTGAATGCCGCGCTGAATAACACTGATGGGGCGTTTCTGATGGTTTATCCTGCGCCGCAGGCTAATGCTCTCAGCGTGGCGAAAGCCGTGCGTGAGGAGATGGCCAGCCAGGCGCGGAACTTCCCGCAGGATATGGAATACCAGATTAAGTTCGATGCCACGCAGCCAATCTCCGCCACGCTGCAGGAGATCGTGGTGTCGCTGGCCCTGACGCTGATCGTGGTGCTGGCCGTAGTGTGGCTGTTCCTGCAAAGCCTGCGCGCCACTTTTATCGTGGCGCTGACTATTCCCGTCTCCCTGCTCGGCACCTTTGCTGTGCTGCTGTTGGCGGGCTATTCGGCCAATACCCTCAGCCTGTTCGCCATTATCCTCGCACTGACTATCGTGGTGGATGATGCGATTGTGGTGGTGGAAAACGTTGAGCGGCTGCTGGTGGAAGAGCCCGACCTGACGCCAGCCGGAGCAACCCGCAAGGCACTGACGCAGATTGCCGGGCCGGTGATTGCCACCACGCTGGTGCTGCTGGCGGTCTTCGTGCCGATTGCCGTGCTGCCCGGCATTGTCGGAGAACTGTATCGTCAGTTTGCCGTCACGCTGTCGGCGGCGATGGTGCTGTCCAGCGTGAATGCGCTGACGCTGACTCCCGCGCTCTGCGCCTGCCTGCTGAAAAGACGTGCTGCGCCGATGAAGGGGCCTCTGGCGTTGTTTAACCGTGTTATTGACCGCACCCGCGATGGCTATGTAGGCCTGTCGCGCAGGGTCAGCCGTTATGCGCTGACCACCGTTGTGGTGATGCTGGTGGCGGGAACGGTGACCTGGCTGGGCTATCAGCAACTGCCGGGCGGCTTCCTGCCTGAAGAGGATCAGGGCTACGTGTTTATCAACGTGCAGCTGCCTGATGGTGCGGCTTTGCAACGAACGCAGCAGGTCATGGAGGAGATGAATAACCTGGTGGCGAAGAACCCGGCGGTAGAGGACGTGATAAAAATTACCGGCTTCAGCCTGCTGGGCGGCGGTAATGCTGCCAACAGTGGGTTTGCCATCGTGCTGCTGAAAGACTGGCAGGCGCGCCCGCCAGTAGATCGGATCCTGACGCAGATCCAGCAGCAGCTGGCGACGATACCTTCCGCCACAATGATGGCCTTTGTGCCACCAGCGATCAGCGGGTTGGGCAATGCCGCAGGTTTTGACCTGCGGATTCAGGCGATGGAAGGCCAGTCCCCACAGGAGCTGGCGCGTATCGGGCAGAGCGTGATCATGGCTGCCAATCAGGATCCGCAGCTCAGTCGGGTTTTCACCACCTTTAGTGCAACCGTTCCGGAGATGAATCTGACGGTGGATCGCGATCGGGCTGCCTTGATGGGCGTGCCAGTCAGCCGCATCTTCACCGTGTTACAAACGGCGCTGGGCGGCAGGAACGTCGGGGATTTCACTCTCAACAACCGCCAGTTCCGTGTTCAGTTGCAGAATGAGATGAGCTTCCGTCAGCGCAGCGATCAGCTGATGCAGCTGACGGTGCGCAGCGACAGCGGTGCGGCGATAAGCCTGAGCCAGCTGGTGACGCTGACGCCGTCGGTAGGGGCACCTTACATCATGCAGTACAACCAGTTTCCGGCGCTGGCCGTCAGCGGCTCCGGAGCCGATGGAGTCAGCTCTGCTCAGGCGATGAAGGCGATGGAAGCGGTGCTGGCAGATCATCTGCCAGCCGGTTACAGCTACAGCTGGAGCGGCATGTCATTGCAGGAGCAGCAAACCGGCAACCAGGCCGTGCTGATCTATCTGGCAGCGATTATCTTCGCCTGGCTGTTCCTGGTGGCGCAGTATGAAAGCTGGAGCGTGCCGCTGGCGGTGCTGTTCTCGGTGATCTTCGCAGCGACAGGTGCGGTGGCAGGCCTGCACTTTATGGGCTTTGCTAACGATGTTTATGCGCAGATAGGTCTGGTGCTACTGACCGGGCTGGCGGCCAAGAATGCCATCCTGATCGTCGAATTCGCCCGCGATCGCCGGGAGCAGGGGGTCAGCATTGCTGAAGCGGCAGAACAGGCCGCTAAACAGCGTTTCAGGGCCGTGATGATGACAGCCATCTCGCTGATCCTCGGTGTGCTACCGCTGGTGCTGGCAAGCGGTGCTGGAGCGGTCAGTCGGCAGATCATCGGTGTGACGGTGTTCAGCGGGATGCTGATGGCAACGCTGGTGGGCGTGGTGTTTATTCCCGCGCTATATATGCACATTCAACGGCTGCGTGAATGGTGTAAACGTCCTCGTGGGGAGGGATGATGTCTTCGCTTGCACGTGAAAGCACCTTTAAAATAGTGGTTATGCTCGGGATGCTGGTGATTATTCTGGCCGGCATCCGGGCCGGGGCTGAAATTGTCGTGCCGTTTATCCTCGCCCTTTTTGTGGCGGTGATCCTCAACCCTCTGGTCAGGCTGCTACAGCGCGCTGGTTTGCCCCGGGTGCTGGCCGTTTCGCTGCTGGTTGGAGTGATTGTGCTGGGCGGTGCGCTGCTGTTGAGTTCTCTGGTCAGTATGCTGAATGATTTTGCCCGCACGCTACCGCAATATCGTAAGGTGATGCTGGAATCGCTACTGGATTTTCAGCAGCATGCAGGCCAGCTGGGCGTGCCGGTTTCCACCGAAGCGCTGATGACCATGGTCGACCCCAACGCGACGATCAATCTGGTCAGCCGGCTGCTTACTCAGCTCTCCGGTGCGGTCTCCGGTATTTTTCTGCTGCTGATGACCGTAGTCTTTATGCTGTTCGAGGTACCGCTACTCACGGGGAAATTACAGCGTCTGTTTCGCCGTCCTTCAGAGGGCATGGCCGCCATCCAGCGGGCGCTCGACTGCGTCAGCCGCTATCTGGTGCTGAAAACGGCCATCAGCCTGCTGACCGGCATCGCTATCTGGTTGATGCTGCTGTCGCTGGATGTCCGCTTTGCGTTGCTGTGGGGGGCGCTGGCTTTTGCACTTAACTACATTCCTAATATTGGCTCAATCATTGCGGCCATTCCCCCGATTGTTCAGGTACTGATTTTCAACGGAACTGCTGATGCGGTGTTGGTGACGGGCGGTTATCTGCTGCTGAATCTGTTGATCGGCAATATTCTGGATCCGCGGTTGATGGGGCGCGGGTTGGGACTTTCGACCCTGGTGGTGTTTCTGTCGCTGATCTTCTGGGGCTGGCTGCTGGGTCCGGTGGGCATGCTGCTCTCCGTACCGCTGACCATCGTAGCTAAAATTGCCCTGGAACAGACGCAGGGTGGGCAACCGCTGGCGCTGCTGCTCAGTGACAGCAGCGGCCAGCCGCAGGATTAATTCAGCGTCTGGTTAACCCGCTGCAGCATCCATGGAAAGAACGGGTTGGAAGTCTGGCGCATCAGCATATCCAGGCTGACTATCAGCACTGAACGCTCACCGCGGGGTGTCAGAGAACCAAAGCTGATGCCGTACTCATTGGGCCGCTCAGGCGTGCGGCCGTACAACGAATCGCTGAAGGGGAACGGCAGCGCCACATGGGACAGGGAGTAGACATCGCCGGGATAGTTGATGCCCAGTGGCTTCTGAGTGGCCGATGTGGCACCGGCTGCGGTTGTCTCCGCCACCGCAGCATTGCTCTGTGGCGAGATATTGGTCACCAGCGTGGTGGTGTAATTTCGCGGTGCGGCTGGCAGCAGATGTTCTGCGGCGTGTCTGGCGCTGCTTCGCATCAGCGGCGACAGCTGCACTGACTGATTCACGTCAAACAGCACCAGTTCGCTGCCGTTATTGGGGAGCAGGTTGTAAAGCGCCCGGATCACCGCTGGCGTACTCACCGTGGCATCCGCCACCGACTGGAAAGTCAGTATCGGCGGGGCTTTATCCAGCAAATTATTCTCTCTTTCACGGTGCAGCTGAGTTTGCAGCGCGCTGGTCAGCAGCCATGACTGTCGGGCAGCCTTCACCGGGAAGGAGTTGTACTTAAACGGATTGAATTCTGGCAGGATGCTGAGCCATGCCGAGCGGGCAAAAGCGGGCAGCAATGAAGGCAGCCCGGCCAGACCGGCATAACGTGCGTAGCTGCTGACGCCGATCATCGGCGAAATCAGGATCAGGCGGCTGGGAACGGTAAGTGAAGGGTCTTCCAGAGCATCCAGCGTATATTTCATCGCCAGCGCGCCGCCGTTGGAAAAGCCGATAATTTGCAGCGGCGCGCCAGCCGGAATGCGCTGCTTCGCTTCACGTACTGCCAGTCGGGTGGCCGCCATCCAGTCACTCCATTCCACTCTGGTTAGCGCCGCAGGCACCGTGCCGTGGCCTGGCAGGCGAATGGCTACCGCCACATACCCTTTCTGCTGATAATCAAAAGCAAAATGGCGCAGGCTGTAAGGTGAGTCCGTCAGCCCATGCAGCAAAACCACTGCGCCCTTCGGCGTTCCCTGTGGCAACAGCTCATAAGAGCGATTCCAGTCGGTAGCGAAATGCTCCGGATAAACCGGGCTATTTTCAGCATAGCGGTTAAGCGTTTCCGGCGTGTCAGCTATTTTATCGCTGACGTTGCGCTTCATATCGGCAAAGATCCTCTGTTCGTTTTGCAGATAATCCGCCCAGTTATCCCGATCCATCTGGCTGTCGCTCAGCTCAACCGGGGCCCATTTATGCCAGGGCTGCAAATCGGGTCCACGCTCCGTCACCGCCACGCGCAGTGTCAGCAGAACGATCAGCAAAAGCAGCAGGGCGATCAGCGATCGCTTTAACAAGATTCTTGTCCTTCTCAGCATAACAGGGTGTCCTCTCAATGATCCGCCTGAAGTATAGAGTGAATCCGCCGCCTGACGTTGATCGCCGTCATCTGCCATCGGGGAGGAGAGCCCACTGGCGGGCAGTTAAATACAAAGCGTTGATAAATGGTTTAGGTAAAAAACAGGAAGTAATTACGTCATGTTACCAACTAATTGATTGTTTTAAAGGGTTAATTTAAAGATGTTTATGGAAAACATGCCGTTTTTTAAGGGTTTACTTCGCCAACGGGCAGGATTATAGTGGCGGCGAAATCATCAATGGAGACCACAATTGGACAGTCACCCCTTAAGTTTTACCCTTTAAGGTAAGCCAACTCCATTGTTTGCTTGCCGAAAAACCGGCGGGCAATGTTTCACCTCAATTTTGTGTCACATCCCCGTTTTGCCCTTAAATTTTGTCCCGTGCTGAAGCCGGGCAAGGATCGCACTATGAAAGAACCTCCGACCAGCGGCGGGCGATGGTACACAAGCAGAATAAGGAGTGACTACCCTCTGTAATCCTCCTGCACGTTCCTGCTTGCTGCCCCCGTCCCGATCCCCAAAAAAACTTAAAAATCCTCATGCGTAGGAGAGATTCCCCGCGCCTGAATAAAAAGAAAATTAAGGATCTGGCAGATGAAAATGTATAACGCCAACTTAAAACTCGCCCGTGATTTAGCGATCGCCAGCGAAATGACACAGAGCCTGGATAACACCCTGGCGCGTCTCAACACCCAACGTAATGGCCTGACCTCAGAAGATGCTGCTGAGCGTCTGCTGGAACACGGTAAAAATCAGGTCGCCAATGAAAAAGCGCCGCACGTGCTGGTGCAGCTGTTTCAGGCCTTCAACAATCCCTTTATCTGGGTGCTGATGGTGTTGGCTGTGGTCAGCTTTTTCACCGACTACTTTATTCCGCTGCGTCACGGAGAAGAGAGTGACCTGACTGGTGTGACCATTATGCTGATTATGGTTTCGCTCAGCGGCCTGCTGCGTTTCTGGCAGGAATACCGTACCAACAAAGCAGCGGAAGCGCTGAAATCGCTGGTGCGCACTACGGCTACGGTGATCCGTCGCAGCAGTGAAACTTCTCAGCCGGTGAAAATGGAAATTTCGCTGCAGGACGTGGTGCCTGGCGACATTATTTTCCTTTCTGCGGGAGACATGGTGCCAGCAGATATCCGTCTGCTCTCCTCACGTGACCTGTTTGTCAGCCAGGCCGCGCTGAGCGGAGAGGCCATCCCGATTGAGAAATACGACACGATGTCAGGCATCAGCGCTCAGGTAATGGGAGAAAAGGCGGTAGAGAATGACCTGTTGTCGATGCCGGGCATTTGCCTGATGGGCACCAACGTTGCCAGCGGTACGGCTACTGCGGTAGTGGTGGCGACCGGCAATCACACCTGGCTTGGGTCGCTGGCGAAATCCGTGGTGGGTACCCGCCCGCAGACTGCTTTCGATCGCGGCGTGAACAGCGTCAGCTGGCTGCTGATCCGCTTTATGCTGGTGATGGTGCCGATTGTTCTGTTCATCAACGGCTTCACCAAAGGTGACTGGAGCGATGCGCTGATGTTTGCGCTGGCGGTGGCGGTCGGGCTGACCCCGGAAATGCTGCCGATGATTGTCAGCTCCAACCTGGCGAAAGGAGCCATCGCCATGTCCCGCCGCAAAGTGGTGGTGAAACGCCTTAATGCCATTCAGAACTTTGGCGCGATGGACGTGCTCTGCACCGACAAGACCGGCACGCTGACCCAGGATCGCATTATTCTGGAGCAGCATCTGGACGCATATGGCCGTAACAATGAGCAGGTTCTGCAGCTGGCGTGGCTGAACAGCCGCCATCAGAGCGGGGTGAAGAACCTGATGGACAAAGCGATCCTCAGCTTCAGCCAGGGCAATATGGCGGTCAGCGGACTGTGGCGCTATCGCAAAATCGACGAGCTGCCGTTTGATTTTGAACGCCGCCGCCTGTCGATTGTGGTCGCTGATGAGCACAATCAGCAGAAATTGATCTGCAAAGGCGCAGTGGATGAAATGCTGTCTGTTTCCACCCACTGGCTGGATGCCGGGGAGCGCCGTCCGCTGAATGATGCTGCCCGTCAGCAGTGGTGCCAGCAGGTCGAAGCGCTGAACCAGCAGGGTTTTCGCGTGCTGCTGGTGGGTGAGCGCAACCTGGAAGGCACTCCGCTGGTGCTGCCGCTGAACAAAGACGACGAGCGTGAACTGACTATCTGCGGCCTGCTGACTTTTCTCGATCCGCCAAAAGAGAGCGCAGGGCAGGCTATCGCCGCGCTGCATGAAAACGGCGTGACGGTGAAAGTGCTGACCGGAGATAACGCCATTATCACCAGCAAAATTTGCCGCGATGTCGGGCTGGAGCCTGGTGAACCGCTGTGTGGCAGTGAAATTGCCCGTCTTGATGACAGTGAGCTTTCCCGGCTGGTGGAAGCACGGACCATTTTCTGCCGTCTGACTCCACAGCAGAAATCCCGCGTGTTACAGGCGCTGCAGCATAACGGCCATACCGTTGGCTTCCTGGGCGATGGGATTAACGATGCTCCGGCGCTGCGCGATGCGGATATCGGGATTTCAGTGGATACCGCAACGGATATCGCCAAAGAGTCTGCCGACATTATCCTGCTGGAAAAAAAACTGATGGTACTGGAGCAGGGGGTAATCAAGGGCCGTGAGACCTTTGGCAACATCATTAAGTATCTGAACATGACCGCCAGCTCAAACTTTGGCAACGTGTTCTCAGTTCTGGTGGCGAGCGCCTTTATTCCGTTCCTGCCTATGCTGGCGATCCACCTGTTAATTCAGAATCTGATGTATGACCTGTCCCAGCTGGCGCTACCTTGGGACAAAATGGACAAAGAGTTTCTGCGTAAACCGCGCAAATGGGATGCGAAGAATATCGGCCGCTTTATGCTGTGGATTGGCCCGACTTCCTCGCTGTTCGATATCACTACCTTCCTGATCATGTGGCACGTGTTTGCTGCTAACAGCGTGGAGCATCAGGCGCTGTTCCAGTCCGGCTGGTTTATTGAGGGATTGCTGTCGCAGACGCTGGTGGTGCATATGCTGCGTACGCAAAAAATTCCGTTTATCCAGAGCCGTGCAGCGCTGCCGGTGATGCTGATGACCGGGCTGGTGATGGCGCTGGGCATTTATATTCCGTTCTCGCCGCTGGGCCATGCCGTCGGGCTGGTACCGCTGCCATGGTCTTATTTCCCATGGCTGGTGGCCACGCTGTTCGGCTACTGCGTGGTGGCTCAGGGTATGAAGCGGATTTATATGCGCCGCTTTGGTCAGTGGTTCTGAGGAGGAAGGGATGAAACATAACAATGCCGTCACGGCGATTGTGCTGTTCTTTGTCGCACTGCTGATCTTTTCCAGCGGACTGCTGATGGTGTTCAGCGCGTAAACATACTGGCTTGCCTGGCGTACAGAATCAGCTTCAGGGCTGACGGGCTGTGGACATCAGGCCACTTCAGGGCGGATCGGCGATCCGCCCTTTTTTTTATACCTTCACAAAACGCAGATAAATAAAGCGGATCACGAAATACTCCACCGCACCCAGCAGCAAAAACCACAGGCAAAACACCAGCGTGTAGAGCTGGCCGATATCGCTGAGGTGGAATATCTCCACCAGTTTGTGCGTCAGGCTCAGGCCAAACCACGGCGCAGGCAACAACAGGGCGGAAAGAAAGCCCAGCATCAGCGTGCTCATCGGCATTAAAAAAGTCAGAAAAGGGTTTTTCATTAGTCTTCCATTCCGGTCAGTGGCGGCCATTTTCCGGTAATCTGCCCGCCGGTTCAATCCTCAGGCATTAAGCGCCGGGGGAACTTCATTCCGCAGCCACTGAATAAAGCTGCTGCGCTTCTCGGAAGGATGCAAATCCTGCCGCCATAAAAGATGAACCGGACGGCTGCTGTGTTGCCAGCTGTTGAGAACCGGAACCAGCTTTCCTGCGGCAATATCGTCGGCAACCAGAATGCGCGGTTGCAGCAATAATCCCACTCCGGCCAGCGCGGCATGGCGAAGGGCCAGCCCATCGTTGCTGCTGAACGTGCCCACTGACGGCCAGAATACCGTATCTGACAGCTGCCAGGCGTTGCGCTTGTTCCATTGCATATTGCTCAGGCAGCGATGTTGCGCCAGATCTTCAGGTTTCTCCGGCGTGCCGTAGCGGGCAAGATAGTCCGGCGAGGCGCAAATGGTCATTTTGTACTCTCCCAGTCGCTGGGCAACCAGCGTTTCATCCCCCGTCAGTTCGCCAATACGCAGTGCAAAATCGAATCCCTGTCCAATCAAATCGACAAAGTTATCGCTCAGTTCCAGCTCGATCCGCACATCCTGATAGTGCTGTTGGTAGCGGGCAATTACTCCGGCAATTACGCTGGCACCCAGGTTAAGCGGCGCGCTGATACGCAACGTGCCGGAAGGATAGCGCTTCATGCTTTCCAGATTGGCCTCCGCCCGGCCTAGATGGGCGAGGAGCTGCTTACACTCATCAAAATAGCTCTTACCGGCCTCCGTCAGATGCTGGCGGCGGGTGTTGCGCTCAATCAGGCGGATATTCAGCTCGCTTTCCAGCTGGCTGACGTATTTACCGACCATCACCGCCGTGATATCGAGCTTTTTAGCGGCCTCGCTGAAATTGCCGCTTTCCACGGCAACAATAAAGGCGCTGATGCTGCGTAATTTGTCCATCGTTACAAACTCTGGGTTTGGAGTGAGCGAAATTATCGGCTATTTATCCCCGGATTGCATTTCTTCATGATGAAATCCGACTAATCAGGAGAACAGCATGAAAATTTTAGTGATCGGTGCTTCGGGCACGATAGGTCAGGGTGTGGTTGAGGAGATGGCCCGCGACAATCAGGTGATCCGCGTGGGGAAAACGCAGGGCGATTTCCAGGTCGACTTAACCTCGGAAGAGAGCGTCCGTGAACTGTTTGCAAAAACGGGCAAGGTGGATGCAATTGTATCAGCCACCGGTGGCGTACATTTTGGCCCGCTGGGTGAGATGACCACTGAGCAGTTTAACAGCGGCCTGCAGGATAAGCTGATGGGACAGGTACGCCTGGTGCTTTTGGGGAAAGCATTTCTCAACTCCGGCGGCTCGTTCACTCTGACCACCGGTATTCTGGCGCAGCAGCCAATCCGCACCGGTGTGAATGCCACTGCGGTGAACGCGGCGCTGGAAGGTTTTGTAATCTCGGCGGCTAACGAACTGCCAGGATTACGCATTAATGCCGTCAGCCCGACGGTGCTGACCGAAGCGCTGGACAGTTATGGGCCGTTCTTTCCGGGGTTTGAAAGTGCTGATGCCAGCCGGGTTGCTCTGGCCTACCGCCGCAGTATTGATGGCGTGGAAACCGGTAAAGTTTATCGCGTATGGTGAGGAATGCAGGGCGGTGACTCTGCCGCCCGGCAACGATCCCGTAAAAAAATTGCCCCTTGTTAACCCCCGTCTTTTTACCCTTTATCTGCCGGATAATCCCCCAATGCCTTCAGGGATGTGCCGGTTAAGGCAGTAATTCTTTTAGCCTTTTTGTCCTTTATTCTTACCGGAAAATAGCATTCGTTAAAAAGTATAGCCAATGCTATACTCAAACCCCTGATTTTATTGTCTTTTTTTTTACGAAAATTCATGGCAGGATGCGTTTCTCAATGAGTCTCTTGCGCTTATTTTTTATGCGAGATCTGTTCTTTTGATGCTTGCGCGGTGACACGGCCGTCAAGCTGGTATAACCACAATGAATCTATATGCAACGCTTATTCTGGCCTTTGGCATGTCGATGGACGCATTTGCGGCGGCAATCGGAAAAGGGGCGAGCCTGCATCGTCCCAGTTTTAAAGAAGCTCTTCGCACCGGGTTAATTTTTGGCGTGATTGAAGCGTTAACCCCTCTGATTGGCTGGGGAGTGGGTATTGCGGCCAGTCGTTATGTGATGGCCTGGGATCACTGGGTCGCTTTCACACTGCTGTTTGTGCTCGGTGCACGCATGATAGTGGAAGGATTCCGCAAGAAAGAAGCAACGGAAGACGCGCCGAAACGCCACGGTTTCTGGCTGCTGGTGACCACCGCTGTGGCAACCAGTCTGGACGCGATGGCCGTGGGCGTGGGTCTGGCCTTCCTGCAGGTGAATATTGTGACCACCGCGCTGGCGATTGGTGCTTCCACCATGATTATGGCGTCTGCCGGTATTCTGCTGGGCCGCTTCCTTGGACCGGTAATGGGTAAATGGGCTGAGATCTTCGGTGGCGTGGTGCTAATCGGCATCGGCACCAGCATTCTGGTGGAACATTTAGGTCTGCTGGCCTGATTGATTTTGTCACTCTGTGGCGGGCGCAGTTCCGCTTATTCCGTTTTTGTTTCCCTTTCGCTCTGCCGCCTTCAAGTCAAATTTGTGATCTGGTTCAAATTTTATTGCCTGAAAATAACCCTTCTTGTATACTTTTTTTGCGTTATACCAAAAAAATTTGAATCAGAGGCAGTATGAAAAAATTCTTTAACTACGTGTTTCGTTGCTATGTTCAAACGTTTAAACATGTACCGCCAGGCGCTATGTATTAACAGTTCCGGCCAGAAACCCTCGATAACCGCGGTCAGGGAAAGACTGATGGTTATCACTTTCCCTGTCGCACTTCTCTTGATCCAGCTCCTCTAACTGACATACTGAAAAATTTCGCTAATCCAGTCGACAAATACCCTGACGCGCTGCGAAAGGTGGCGATTCTGTGGGTAAAGTACCGATACCGGGATCGGCGGTGGTAACAGCTCCGGCAGTACAATTGCCAGCTTCTTCTCTTCCAGTTCCTGCAGAACCCGATAGCGGGGGATTTGCACAATGCCCATCCCTGCCAGGGAAGCGGCAGTGTAGAGGTCTGCACCGTTAACGGCTACCAGCTCAGGTAACTGCACGATTTTCAGTTCATCGCCGACAGCGAATTCCAGTGGCATGGCCCGGCCGGTCGCGCTGGAGATATAGTTCACCGCATAGTGCCCTGCCAGTTCTTCCAGCGACTCAGGCACACCATATTTTTCCAGATAGCCCGGGCTGGCGACGGTGATCTGTTCCAGCTGAGTGACCCGACGTCCCACCATCGAACTGTCCTGCAGGTTTCCGGCGCGCAGCACGCAGTGAATGCCTTCCCTGACCAGATCGACAAAACGGTCATCTTCGCTGATTTGCAGACGAATATCGGGATAGCGGGCCATAAAATCACCCAGCGCGGGCACCACGAAATTCTTTGCCAGCGTGCCCTGCATATTGACCCTCAGCAGACCTTTCGGCACGGTGTTACGGAACTGATTTTCCGCTTCTTCCATATCCGCCAGAAGCCTGACGCAGTTGCGGTAGAACCGTTTGCCATCATCGGTCAGCGTAACTGTGCGTGTGGTGCGCTCCAGCAGCCGGGTGCCAATCCGCGCCTCCATTCTTTTCAGCAGATTAGTGACGGTAGCGCGGGGGATCTGCAGATCTTCGGCCGCCTGGGTAAAGCTGCCGCGCTCGGCAATTCTCACAAAGACCTGCATCTCCTGAAAACGGTCCATCTCAGCCTCATTGTTAAAGTAAACGGAATAAAGTTACTCATTAGCGCTTAATTATCTTTTATGCAATATCAATCATGCTGTTTGCACACTGACATTCAATTGAGGAAGAGATCATGACTTCGACTAATAAAGTAGCAATCGTCACGGGTGCATCACGCGGTATCGGGGCGCAGATCGCTTTACGCCTGGCAGAGGATGGTTACAACGTGGTGGTTAACTACGTCAGCAAAGAGAAAGAAGCGCTTGAAGTGGTGGAGCAACTGAAAGGCGTGGGCGTGGATGCGCTGGCGGTACAGGGTGATGTTTCTGATGCTGCCGCCGTTGCCGCCCTGTTCGATGCAGCAGAGAGCAAGTTTGGCCGTCTGGACCTGCTGGTGAATAACGCCGGGGTGCTGAAAACGCAGCCGCTGGTTGAGCACTCAGATGAGCTGTTCACCCAGACGTTTGGCATCAACGTGCAGGGGACATTTAACACTCTGCGTGAAGCGGGAAAACGCATGAAAGATGGTGGCAGGATCATCAATCTTTCCAGCTCGGCAGTGGCGCTGAACATGCCGGGTTATGCTATCTATAACGGCAGTAAAGCGGCTGTGGAAGCTTTTACCCGTACTTTTGCCAAAGAGCTGCGCGGCCGCAATATCACGGTCAATGCCGTGGCGCCGGGACCGGTAGCTACTGAGCTTTTTCTCAACGGTAAAAGCGACGAGTTGATCCAGTCGCTGGCCAATATGAATCCGCTGCAGCGCCTTGGCCAGCCGGATGATATTGCAGCTGTTATCGCTTTTCTGGCCAGCGAGCAGAGCGGCTGGATTAACGGCCAGGTGATCCGTGCTAATGGCGGGATGGCATGATCTTTTTTTGCTTTTTTCGCCCTACACTGAGTAGTGACCCCCCTTGCTGCGATCCAGACCCAACAGGGATGGAAGATGATGATTCTCCGCAAGTGTTGTGACTATAAGGTGTTAAAATATGGAATTTAAAGACTATTATGCCCTGCTGGAGGTTGATCCCTCTGCAGATCTGAAAGCCATTAAAACTGCCTACCGGCGTCTGGCCCGCAAGTATCATCCGGACGTCAGTAGCGAAAAGGACGCTGAAAGCAAATTTAAAGAGATGGCCGAAGCTTATGAGGTGCTGAAAGACAGCGAAAAGCGTGCCGAATACGATCTGCTCCGCCAGCATCGTGACGATCCCCGTTTCTCTCAGCCTCCTCCGGATTACAGTTACGAAAGTGGCCACCGGCAGGGCAGCCAGAGTTCTCATGGTGACTACTCAGACTTCTTTGAGTCCATTTTTGGCCGTCAGGCTGCTGGTGGCGGGTACCGGCGTGCCAGCCACGGGGCTGTTCCGGTGCGCGGTCAGGATCTGGAAATGGAAGTGCCGCTGTTTCTGGAAGAAACCCTGCAGAGTGAGAGCCGTAGCGTATCCTATTCACTGCCGGTGTTTGACGTGATGGGTCGCCAGACCGATGAAGTCGCCAAAACACTGAAGGTGAAAATTCCTGCAGGTGTGGTGGATGGTGAGCGTATTCGCCTGAGAGGTCAGGGTGTGGCTGGGATCAACGGCGGAGCTAACGGCGACCTGTATCTGATAATCAAAATTGCGCCGCATCCGCTGTTTGAAATTGACGGCCATAATTTGCAGATTGTGGTACCGCTGACTCCGTGGGAAGCCGCGCTGGGTGCTTCTGTTCAGGTTCCCACGCTGAGCGGAAAAATAGCGCTGACGGTGCCCGCCGGAAGTCAGAATGGTCAACGCCTGCGAATCAAGGGTAAGGGACTGGCCGGTAAAAGCAGCACTGGCGATCTGTATGCCATTCTCAGGATAGTCATGCCGCCAAAAGGGGACGACAAAATCGCAGAATTGTGGCGCGAGCTGGCAAAGCAGGCCGCCTTTGATCCCCGCACGCAATGGGAGGAAAAATGATGACGGAACAACGCTACACAGTGATTGAAATCTGTCAGGTGGTGGATATCCCGCCAGAAGAGCTGACTGAAGTGGTTGAGCTGGGGGTGATTGCTCCGCTTCAACCGCAAGCCGACTGGATATTTGATTACCACGCGCTGCATTATCTGAAGCGTGCCTGTCGCCTGCGTATTGAACTGGAACTGGAGTGGTCAGGTACTGCCGTGGCGCTGACCTTGCTGGATAAGGTCGACCGGCTGGAGCAGGAGAAAGCACAGCTTAAGCGCCAGCTTGCGCGGTTGTTACATGGCACTCCGGATTGAAAATTTGCCACAGGCCCCGACAGGGGCCTGAGATGAGGGGTCAATCCTGGCTTTGATATTCGTCCAGCGTAGCGTTCTGGCAGGCTTCCTGGCTCTGGCGGGCTTCTTTCTTTTGGTCTTCGCTCAGGTTCATCCACGCGGCGATCACCGTGCGGGCTTCATCTTCATCAAACTCTGGCTTTTCCTGTGCAGATGGGGACTGTCCACGGGCATCGAGGGCTTTCAACTTCGCTATATAGCTGTCCACCGGGCCGGACGATTTTTCCTGAGTGACGAGGGTACACAGATTGGCAATATACCCCTGGGCCGGATCGTCAGATTCTCCCTCAGCATGGGCCGCTCCGGTTGCCGCAAGGGCGGCGAGCAGTAGCATTACTTTTTTCATACTTGCTCCTTATAAAAGGACTTACGTTAATCAGTCCGCGCTCTGAGCACGGCTCGCCAGCTAAGCATAACCGAAGACGTTTTCAATTGTGCTGCACAAGACGTTACTTCATGTACGACCGGATTACCGCGACAATTTTCTCCAGATCCTGCTCTTTTTCCGCTTTATCCAGCTCCTCTTCCATCAGGTGCTCGCGGATATGCCCTTCCAGCACTTCGCTCATTAATCCATTGACCGCTCCGCGAACGGCAGCGATCTGCTGCAAAATGGCAATGCAGCCGGTTTCGCTTTCCAGCGCTTTCTCCAGCGCATCGGCTTGCCCACGGATGCGGCGAACCCGCGTCAGCAGTTTTTTCTTATCGGCGATGGTATGGGACACATGAGCTCCTTGATTAGATAGTATACTGGGGTATAGTATAATTAATTATTGTCAGTGGTGCAGGAAAAACAAGCATGATGGATTTTACCGTATTACTTCAGCAGGGTGCAGGGAATGCGTGGTTATTTATTCCCAGTGCCATTTTGCTGGGCGCATTGCACGGGCTGGAGCCTGGGCATTCGAAGACCATGATGGCGGCGTTTATTATCGCTGTGCGCGGTACGGTGAAGCAGGCTGCACTGCTTGGTCTGGCGGCGACGGTATCTCATACCATGGTGGTGTGGGCGATTGCTCTGGGTGGGATGTATATCAGCAACCGCTTTACTGCCGATGCTGCCGAGCCCTGGTTTCAGCTGATTTCCGGCGGCATTATTCTGGCGACGGCGGCCTGGATGTGCTGGCGGACCTGGCGTGAAGCACATGACTGGAAAAATGGGCACAGTCACGATCATGAGCACAGTCACGACCACGGACACAGCCACGACCACATTCATACTCACGGGCACAACCACGGCCACAGTCACGCCCTGCATTTTCATTCGCATCAGCCAGCCCGGCTAAACCTACAGGGAGGTGCCGCGCTACCTCGCATCGATTTACGCACCGAAGAGTATCAGGACGCTCATGCCCGGGCGCATGCGAACGATATCGAAAAGCGTTTTGCTAACCGCAAAGTGACCACCGGCCAGATCGTCCTGTTTGGCCTGACCGGAGGATTAATCCCCTGTCCGGCGGCCATCACCGTACTGCTGCTGTGCATTCAGGTGAAGGCATTCTCGCTGGGGGCACTGCTGGTGTTGTGTTTCAGTATTGGGCTGGCCCTGACGCTGGTTACCGTTGGCGTGGGAGCCGCGCTGAGTCTGCGCCAGGCGACAAAGCGCTGGAGTGGGCTGAATAAATTAGCGCAGCGTGCACCGTATTTTTCCAGCGCACTTATTGCGGTAGTGGGGATTTATATGGCGATCCACGGCTGGGCGGGGATCTCCGGTCTTTAAACTTAGCGGGGCATCAGCAGAACAGGCCGTTAAGGATTAACGGCCATCAGCTGAGCGAGTTCACAACCAGGTTTTAAACCAGTCAATCTGCTGGCTGATGATATTGCTGAAATGTTCGCCGCTGTACATATCATAATGTTTTGCGCCATCTTCAAGGTGCAATTTCTTCTCCTGTGACGCGACGGCATCATACAGAGCGATGCCCTGCTCGGGAGGATTGACGCTGTCTGCACCGGCAACCACCACAAGAGTTGGACAACTGACCTTGCGGGCATTGTCCTGAGGTTTGTACTGCAGCGTTTCCCGGACGGTAAGAAAAGGGATTTTGATATCCATGGTCGGGAACTCTGCTTTATGATTTTCAAAGAAAGCTTTCGACTCGGCATCATTCAGCACGCGAGTAATGGCTACAAACATCTCCTTGCCGGTGCTGGCCTGTTTTTCGGCCATTTTATCCAGGGTGGCGATAAAGCCGGACTTCTCCTCCGCCGACATTTTGCCGGTGACGATAGCCTCACCATCAGCAAAGGCCAGCTGGCTGACCACGCACTTAATCTGCGGATCCCGGGCTGCCGCCCCCAGCACATGGCAGCCACCAAATGAGGTTCCCCATAATCCAATTTCGGCCACACCCGGCAGTGTCCTGGCCCAGTTGACCACGCTAAGAATATCTTCTATTTGCTGCTCCGGTACCAGTCGGCCTCGCTCGCCACCGCTGGCACCAAATCCCCGATAATCGAAAGTGATGGCAGTAAAGCCCGCCTGCATAAATGCATCGGCAAAGGCGGGCAGCAGCAACTGCTGGATCCCACAGAATCCGTGGCAAAGAATGATAGCGGGGGCGGAAACTTCTGAAGCGGGCGTTCTGACGGTCACGGCGATCTCGCCGGGCAGCGTAAAGGTGGAAACTGGCATATTAACTCCCTGTGATAATGGTCATCAATGGCATAGCCATCCCTGCAGGGTTGATATTACACTGAAAGGTGGGTAACTAAAGAGATCCTAATCAATATATGCAGATTCCAGGCCTGATTTTGAGGGGGGGAACCTGTTGATTTATCGTGATAAAAAGTAGGTGACTCAGACTTATGGGCATTATGAGTGGTGCGGATGATTAGGGTGCGACTCATGGTGGTGGTGGTTGTCTGGCTGATGATGTTCTGGCAGATGGTGCGGCTCAGGAGTTGAGTGATGCGCGTTATGATGAGGAAAAACACAACCAGAAAGCAGTGAGGCCAGCATCAGTGGCATAGCCACATAAGCGAGTTTTTTAATCAGTGACATGGGTTTCCAGCCTTAATTCAATTACAGCTATCGGCTGCCATTCAAGGGGGTAAGGGCAGCTCGTCCTGAATTATTTCAGAGTGTTATTGAAATTATTTTTATTTTTCTACAATCTGTTTGATTTGGTCGCGGTTAATTTCATGCAGGTTACCTGCCGCGTCACGGTAAGTTACCAGCCCGGTAGATTTATCTGTTTCTGGTTTTCCTTTGGTGATGATCATTTCGCCGTTCTGGGTCTGCATTACATAATTGCTTGAACAGCCGGTGAGGGCAAATACGGTCATTACGGCAAGCAGAGCTGATTGAATTTTCATTGAACACCTCAGTTAAAAACAGGTTGGTCAGGATAAAAAAATCTCCACACCTTGCGGATGTGGAGATTTAAAAAGGATTATTGCGGCATTGCTGAAGAGTGGTGACTGGAGATCAGCCACTTTTCACCGTTCCAGCTGTAGGTGAAGGTATAACGGGCTGCAGCTGTACTGCCATCGCCAAAGGTAAAGGTATAAGTTCCGGTATCGATGGCTTTGTTACATCCGGTACGGATAGTACGGCTGTCGATATGGCCGACCGGTTTCTTCGCCAGGAACTTTTCAAAATAATCGATACGTTCTTCGTCGGTCAGGCGTGCTTTATCTGACAGAGTTGGCAGCAAAACAGCATCGGAAAGATAGTTTTCTGAAACAGTTTTGGCATCGCCAGTTTTCAGTGAGTCATTCCAGCGATCAAACATCGCGGCAACTTCAGGTTCAGTCATTTTCACACAGGTAGTCGTTTCCTGAGCAAAAGCAACGGAAGAGGTGAGTACCCCAGCAATCATCAGACCAATAATTCCAGTTTTCATAAATTTATTTCTCCATAGTTTCTGTATGTTTCTGCACCAAATATAACAGGATTATTTAAACCTCTTTTAAACGGTTATATGAAACGTTAATGGTGGTGTGCCTGATTGATGCAGATCAATTTAGAATAGTTATCCACTGTGAATTTAATGTAAATAATGATCGGGAGAGATAACATTGAATGTAATTTGAAACTGGAGGGACAACGGAAGATGCTTATATTATCCGAATCAGGATGGCTGAAGTTTTTATTGGCCGTGGTCAGCTGTATCACTGACCACGGCACAAGATTATCAGTGCTGAATCAGTTTTCTGACCCAGGCAATGATTTCCGCATCTTTGCCGTGCTCAAACAGGCACTGCTGGAAGCGTTTGCCGCCCACAGCGGTCTTCACCAGTTCCGGATCGATGGCGCTTAAAGTTTCCAGATAGCCCTCTTTGATCACGGCGTTTTTAACCTGATTCAGCAGCCCGGCATTGCGTACCTGCGGCTCTTTACGATCGACAGGGTAGCCCTCGCCTTTGCGGCCAGTGAACGCTTTCTCAAAGATATAGCGTACGTTCAGCTCTGCTCCCCAGCCAAAGCCTTTGGCAAACGGCAGTGACAGGGCGTTACCGTTGTTGATCTGAGCAAACAGGAAGGCATCCGCCGGGTCGATACAATATCCGCAAACCACGCCCGGATGAATATTCAGTGACATCATTGCCCCCTGGCCTGTGCCACAGCCGGTCACTACAAAGTCCACCGCTCTGGCGTTCAGCAGGATGCTCGCCATAATCCCCAGGTGAATATAGGTCAGATGGTGATCCTGATCGTCACTCATCCCCACGTTAAATACCGCATCGTGGTTATCCGCAGCAACAGCTTGCAGCTGCTGTAATACCAGGGCATTTTTCCCCGCCTGGCTGTTTTCCATCATCAGTGCAATATTCATCTTCTCTCCTGCATTGAGCATTCAGTCGTTTAAAGGGTGCAGAAAGGATCAGCGCGCCAGCCAGCCGCCATCCACCGCAAGGGTGTATCCATTGATATAGTCGGAAGCTGGTGAGGCCAGAAACACCACCGGTCCCATCAGATCTTGTGGTTGTCCCCAGCGCCCGGCAGGGATACGGGACAGAATTTCCTCACTGCGCACTTCATCCTTGCGCAGTTTTTCGGTGTTATTGGTGGCAATATATCCGGGTGCCAGCGCGTTAACGTTGATACCGTATTTCGCCCATTCGTTGGCCAGCTCACGTGTCAGTCCCATCACCGCACTTTTGGAGGCGGTGTAAGAAGGCACGCGAATGCCGCCCTGGTAGGAGAGCATGGAGGCAATATTGATTATCTTGCCGCCGCGCCCCTGGGCGATAAACTGGCGTGCCACCTGCTGCGATAAGAAGAACAGCGTTTTCACATTCACATCCATTACGTCGTCCCAGTCTTTCTCGCTGAAATTAACCGCATCCTCACGGCGGATAATGCCTGCGTTATTGACCAGAATGTCGACGTGTCCCATCTCTTTTACTGCACGTTCCAACAGTGATGGCAATTCGTCCTGTCGGCTCAGATCGGCCTTGAGGCTCAGGAAGCGGCACCCCAGTGCTTGCACTTCTTCGGCGGTCTCCAGTGGAGCACTGCGGTTGATCGCCACAATGTCACAGCCAGCCTGCGCCAGTGCAACTGCCATACTTTTCCCTAAGCCGGTATTGCATCCGGTGACGATCGCCACCTTTCCGTGAAGAGAAAAATCGTTCAGAATCATGCAGGTTTCCTTATTTACAGATAGACGTGCAGGTATTCCACCAGACACAGTATCGCCATCGCCTGCCCGTAAGGCATTGAGGTGAGCGGTATCTGGCGGTAGAAATCAAGATCTTTGCCCATGCCTGTTCCAAAGGAGACCTGAGTCAGTTCACCTTCAGAATTAATCCTGGAAATCAGCCCTTTGATAGCCTTTTCCGCTACAGCGATATAGCGAGGATCGGCGCAGTGGCGGCGTGCGGCTTTTAACATGCCGAAGGCGAAGCCAGCCGTGGCAGAGGCTTCAAGATAGGAGTTCGGGTCATCAAGCAGCGTGTGCCACAGTCCGCTCTCGTCCTGGCATTTTTCCAACGCGGCCAGCTGACGGGACAGAACCTGTTGCAGAAAGCGACGAGTTGCATCTTTTTCAGGCAGCTCAAGCAGCTCCACAAATTCCGGGATCACGATGGTCAGCCAGCTGTTGCCACGTGCCCAGCGGGCATTAGCAAAATTATGGTGACCATCGAACGTCCAGCCGTGGAACCACAGCCCGGTTTCATTATCCATCAGATGCTGAATATGCAGCAGGAACTGATACTTAGCCTCTTCGATATAGTCAGGGCGGTTCAGTAATTTGCCGATCTTTGCCAGCGGCAATACGGTCATCATTAGCGTGTCGTCCCATAGTTGCTGATGATTCTCTTCCGCCAGCGTGATGTGCTGCAGACCATTCATGTCGGTACGCGGCATACTGTGCATGATCCAGTCTGCCCAGCTCTCCAGGTAGGGCAGCCAGCGCGGATCGCGTGTTTCTTCATAACGGTATGCCAGCGTCAGGAACGGGCAAACTGTGTTAACGTTGCGGGTGGTGGAGCCTTCGGCAAAACGGTCAGCGAACCAGTTATCGATGATCTGACGCAACCGATCGTCCCCGGTCTGGCGGTAATATTTATGAATACCGTACAGACCCACGCCGTGCGTCCATTCCCAGCCAGCCCAACCTTTGGTATCAATGACCCTGCCATCATCCAGCCTCAGCAAAAATTCGCCGGTTTCATCGGTAATATTGACCAGGTTATCCACCAGTTTATTAATGAGCTGATGGAGCTCCTGACTGGAGATAAACCGTTCGGGCTGGCACAGGAGCGGGCTGTGTTTCACTGGGTATACGACCATAATGCACTTTTCCTCATGGATCTTTAGTCAACTATAAATGGGTTAAATTATCGCCAGTGTTATCCAGGCGGGCCACTCGGCCAGACAGCGACTTCGCAGCGGGTTTGTGGCGGTTGAGGTAACCAATGTTGTTATTGCCCCACAGATTTTCATAGGGCAGGCCAGCCAGCATCTCTACTGTTGCCCGGGCCACTGGCGTAATGTTGTCTGGGGTGACGTTGCCAGCCACACGCATTTTTTCGGTTTCTTCGCGCAGGATCTGGTGTGTTTTGAGGTTGAGTTTAAAGCGCAGGGAGATAGCGAAACCGATGCACAGTACCAGCAGCGTACCGCCGCAAAGAATGGCCAGAATGGTGTGGCTGACCAGCGGAGTCTGTTCATTGCTGCCTGCAACAAATCCGGAGAACTGCATCAGAATGCCGACCAGCATCACTGCACCTGCCTGAGAGGCTTTACGGGTCAGGGTCATGATGCCGGCGAAAATACCTTCGCGGCGCTGCCCGGTAATCACTTCATCCACGTCAGCGATGTAGGTATAAATATTCCACGGCACGTAGTTGATACCGCCACGTCCCAGACCTGCGATAGCAGAAATCAGCAGCAGCAGCGAGAAGACATCACTCAGGCCAGCGTAATAGAGCAGGCCATATGAGATGCTGCTCAGGCCAAACAGCACGACCACCATGCGGTAAGACGGGGCTGGTCCAAAGCGGATGCAGAGCGGGATCATGCCAATCACGGCAATGAACTGCAGAACGGCCATCGTACCCATCAGAGTGGAGGCAACGGTGGCGCTCTGCATCAGCACAAACACCACGTAATAGGTGAACACCGCATTGAACACGTCCTGGGCGATATAGCCGCCGAGATACATGCCCAGATGCTGACGGAATATCCGAATGCGCAACGTTGACAGCAGATCAATCTTCAGGCGTCCCAGGCTTTGACCAAGCGTCAGTTTTTGCTGCTCAGCAGCCAGTGCCACAGCGGATTTTTTCTCCGCCGGACGTTCCCAGGTGAAGAAATACACCAGGGTGAGCACGATGGCGCAAAGCACGGAGAACACCAGGCTCGAATAGAAAAAGGAGAGAGGATTATCTTTACCAAAATAGCTGAGCAGGATGCCGGGCAGAAATGCCGCCAGAATAGCGGAAAGCTGCGCTAGTGCGATGCGTGCACCAGAGAATTTGGTCTTCTCTTTAAAGTCATCGGTCATTTCTGGTACCAGCGTTTCGTAAGGGACCAGAATGGAGGTGTACACCACTTCGAAAATCAGATAGGTCAGGAGGTAATAGACGTAAGTCATATCTCCCAGCCACATCAGGCTGTAGCTGAACACCAGCGGGATGCCAGTGAGGATAAAGAATTTGCGGCGGCCAAAGCGTTTGCCAAGCCTTGTTGAACCGAAATGATCGGTCAGATAGCCCATCAGTGGGCTGACCACGCCATCCACAATACGGGCCATGGCGAAGATGGAGGTGGCTTCAATCGGGCTGAGGGCGCAAAACGTAGTATAGAAATAGAGCAGCCAGGCCGAGGTCAGTGCCATTGTGCCAGCACCGAGAAAATCTCCCGAGCCATAAGCAAGATAATTTAGCGTTCCAGGTTTACGTGTCGTCATAGTTTTCGTCCTGATTTACCAGATTGCACGCCCGGCCTAAAGTCGGGGGATGGGGCTAAAGTAGAGTGATGCTGACTGGAAAACCTTTGCGATTTTGCCAGCCGGGTTAAGGGTATGGCGATGAGAAGAAGAAAAACCTCGCTCACTTCACTAATTTAATAAAACGATGTTTCATTATTATTGGGCCGGTCGTTCATTCATAAAAGCATGATTGTTTATTACTGCATTTTTTGGCCTTTTAGCCTGCTCTGAATTAAAAAATCGCGCAGGAATGCCTCTATAGTGGATGAACGGAAAACACTCAGAGAGGAAAGGAAGATGAAAGCTGTAGTGGTAAATAAAAATCATTCCGTCGATGTTGTGGACAAAAAACTGCGGGCGCTGGAGTACGGTGAGGCGCTGTTACAAATGGATTGCTGCGGAGTTTGCCACACGGATCTGCACGTAAAAGATGGCGACTTTGGCGACCGGACCGGCATTGTTCTGGGCCATGAAGGCGTTGGCGTGGTGAAGAAAGTGGGGCCTGGCGTTACGTCGCTGAAGATTGGCGATCGGGCCAGCGTTGCCTGGTTCTATAAGGGCTGCGGCCATTGCGAATACTGCACCACCGGCAATGAAACCTTGTGTCGCGATGCGAAGAACGCTGGATTTACCGTGGATGGCGGCATGGCAGAAGAGTGTATCGTGGTGGCAGATTATGCGGTGAAGGTACCGGATGGTCTGGACTCAGCGGCTGCCAGCAGCGTGACCAGTGCCGGGGTCACCACTTATAAAGCGGTGAAAGTTTCCGGTGTTCAGCCGGGGAAATGGATCGCGATTTACGGCCTGGGTGGCCTGGGCAACCTGGCGCTACAGTATGCGAAGAATGTCTTCAATGCCAAAGTGATTGCGATAGACGTCAATGATGCCCAACTGTAGTTTGCCAGTGAAATGGGCGCGGATCTGGTGATCAACCCGGCGAAGGAGGATGCGGCCAAAGTGATTCAGGAGAAAGTGGGAGGTGCCCATGCCGCAGTGGTAACCGCGGTGGCAAAATCTGCCTTTAACTCGGCGGTGGATGCAATGCGGGCCGGGGGCCGTATCGTTGCGGTGGGCCTGCCGCCGGACTCCATGAGTCTGAATATTCCACGGCTGGTGCTGGACGGCATTCAGGTCGTCGGCTCACTGGTGGGGACCAGGGAAGATTTGGCGGAAGCTTTCCAGTTTGCGGCAGAAGGTAAAGTGGTGCCGAAGGTGACCCGTCGTGTACCAGAGGAGATCCATGCGATCTTCAATGAGATGCTCGAAGGGAAAATAAAAGGCCGTATGGTGATCGACTTCAACAGGAAGTAAGCAGCCTGCGAGACACTGAAGGTAAAAGAAAGGGGCGAAGATATTCGCCCCTTTCTGTTATCAGGCACTGGGTATTACATTGCCGCTCAGCTCACCAGAGGCCTGGGCCTCAGGCGCTCATAAAGAAACTTGAACGTTCGGGCGCTTCTGGTTCAAGCAGGCAGCAAAGAGTCAGCCACAACATTGTGAGCAACCAACCTGTACTGTTCAGCATGATCCGATCCTTTTAATCTGCACTTACAAAATAAATGTACCCTGGAAGTGGAAAATCGCCATTCTTCATAGCCCTTTTTGCTAACGAGGCCGCTTTGCAGGCCCCGTCAGCCGGGCGATGAGTCGGCTTTATGCTGAATATCCGCTATGGTTAGATCTTGTTTAGCATACTCTTTTTCACTTTCCGCGTTCAAAACGGAATGCAATTGGGGGTTATTAGCGTGTTAAAAAAATTTCGCGGCCTGCTGTTTACAGGTGCACTGGCGGCTTGCCGTGGCCAGCGTCGGCGAAGCCGGGGTACTGCTGGACGGCAGTGACCGGCCTGTCGGCCCGGCGATGACCTGGTATGACACCCGGACTCAGCCGCAGCTGGAGAAAATGCTCACGCAGTTTGACGAGCAGGAGCTGTATCGCATCACCGGTATCCCGCCGCACAGTAACTACAGCCTGAACAAAATCAGCTGGATCATTGAGCATCATGGTTTACCGGACAGCCGGGTGAGCTGGCTGTGCATTGCGGAATACATTGCATTCCGGCTTTGTGGCGTGAAGCGGGCGGAGGCGTCGCTGGCCTCCCGCACGCTGGCGCTGGATATCCGCAGTGCCAGCTGGTCAGAAACCATCCTGCAAAAAAGCAAACTGCCGGGGGATATTTTCAGCCCGGTGGTCGCCTCGGGCACTGAGATCGGGCAGCTTTTGCCGTCCGTTGTCTCGCGTACCGGACTAAGCGGGAAGGTGGGGATTGCCGTCGCCGGTCATGACCATATGTGCGGTTCTGTCGCCGCCGGAGTGAAGGACGGCAGCCAGATCCTTAACTCTACCGCCACCACTGAAGGTCTGCTGATTCTGCAGTAACAGACTGAATTATCTGAAGAGTTTTATCGTGCGCGGCTTTCAAACGGACTGCATGTGGTGCCGGGAAGGCACACACTTTACGCTTCTTTGCCCTCCGCAGGTTATTGCATTGAGTGGTTTCGTAAGTTGTTTAACGTCAGCGCGGAGGCTTTCAACGGGCTGATGGCCGAACTGGACAGCGAGTTGAATGACGTAGCGGAATTTCGCAAAAGCATGGGTGGATTTATCCCACATCTGCGAGGAAGTGGCCCGCCGAACCGCAGCATCCTTTCCCGGGCAATGTTTTACGGCATCAACGAAAACACGGATAAAAAGGCAATCCTGAAGTTTATCTTCCTCGGCCTGTGCTTTGAGTTGAAAAACCTGTTCGACACTTGTGAAACCCTGACGGACCGCCATTTTGAACAGGTGAAGGTGATCGGCTCAGCCTGTAAAAATTCGTTCTGGTTGCGGCTGAAATCCACAATACTTAACCGGGAAGTGATCGCCTGCGACATTGATGAAGCGGTCAGCAAAGGGGCGGCGATGATAGCAGCCAGCCGGGAACAGAGATCAAACGCATTATCTGCTGGTGGAGGAACTGGTCAGCGACTGTCTTGATCACTTCAGACATGTGTATCTGCCTTTTTACCATGAAAAGATCCAAATCGAACGGCAGGCCAATAAGGAGTCAGTATGAAAGCCAGCGTTTAGTATGCAAAGGGTGATATCCGTTACGAAGAAGTCGCACTACCTGACATCGGCGAAGGCGATCTGTTGATCAAAATGAAAGCCTGTGGCCTGTGTGGCACTGACATTCATAAAGCGCAGCATCAGACCGTGACCGGGCCGGTGGTGCTGGGGCATGGCCGGGGCTTTTAATACCACCAATCTGGAAACCACCATTGCTATTCTGAATGCTATTGAGCGGTCAAAACTGCCAAACTTCATCCAGATTGCACCGACCAATGCCAAACTGTCAGGTTACGACTATATCTATGAGATTGTGCGGCGTCGGGCGGAAATGATGGATGTGCCGGTGAGCCTGCATCTGGATCACGGCAAAACCTTTGACGATGTGAAGCAGGCCGTGCGGGTCGGTTTTACTTCCGTGATGATTGACGGCGCAGATTTACCGTTTGAAGAAAATATCGCCTTCACAAAACAAGTCATTGATTTCTATAAGTATTATGGAGTTCCTGTCGAGGCTGAACAGGGTGCCATCCTCGGCAAAGAAGATGACCCTGTCAGTGAAGCGGACTGCAAAACCGAACCGGAAAAAGTGAAGCGTTTCGTGCAAGAGACCGGCTGCCATATGCTGGCAATCTCCATCGGTAACGTCCACGGTCTGGATGATATCCCGCGCATTGATATCCCGTTGCTGCAGGAAATCGCTTCACTGTCGCCTGTCCCGCTGGTTATTCATGGCGGCTCGGGGATTGATGAAAAGACGCTGCAAACTTTTGTGAATTACAACGTGGTGAAAGTGAATATTGCCAGTGATTTACGGAAGGCATTTATATCCTCTGTAGGTCATGCTTACAACAGGAATAATAATGAAGCGAATTTAGCCGGTGTGATGACCCAGGCTAAATCGGCTGTGGAAAATGACGTCTACAGTAAAATAATGATGATGAACAATATTCATTAAAATTCTTTTTTAAACTTACTGTACTAAACTATTAAGATGCATTTTATCTTAAGGGTATTCCTATGCTTAAGGAACAGATCCGGGTAATAAACAGTACCGGTTTACATGCGCGTCCGGCAGCAACATTAGCGAAAACAGTAAAGAAGTATCAGTCAAAAGTGGTTTTAATACATGACGGGAAAGAGACGCAAATTAAAGGAATGATGAGCGTACTGGGCGCGGGGGTAAAAGGTCATTCCAGCATTGAGCTGATCTGTGAAGGACAGGATGAGCAGGATGCGATGGCGGAACAGAAAGGGTTGTTTGCCAGTGCATTTGGTGAACATCCCTGACACCCGGTTGTCTGCGGAATTACCGGGCGGATAGCCTTATGTTCTGAATGGACGAATATTTGTGGAAAACTTCTATGTTTAATAGGGCGGCTCTCGCCTTCAAATTTACCCGGGAGTGAAAGATGGCAAAGAAAGTTCATCGGGTCCTGTTGACCAATGATGACGGACTGGATGCACCAGGGATCGTGCTGCTGGAATCAGTGGCGAAGCAACTGGCAGAAGAGGTGTGGATTGTCGCGCCCGCCACGGATCGCAGCGGCGTCTCCAATTCAATCAGCCTGCGCGAGCCGGTAAGGGTCACCCAGCAGGGTCCGCAGAAGTTTGCGGTGCATGGCACGCCAGCGGACTGCGTGGCTGTGGCGCTGCGGCACATTATGGCCGGTTCGCCACCTGACCTGATCCTGTCGGGTATTAACCTCGGTTCGAATATCGGTTTTGAGACGGTTTTGTCCGGCACCGTCGGGGCCGGGATTTCAGGCACGCTGCTGGCAATTCCTTCAATCGCACTCAGCCAGGTTAAAGAGCAGGATGCGAAGATCGACTGGTCGGTGGCTGAACGTTACGCGCTGGAGACGATTTCGCAGTTGCTGGATTTGCAGCTGCAGAAAGAGTGCTGCCTGAACGTGAATTTCCCTGATGTGGCGGTGGATCGCGTCAAGGGCCTGAAGGTCACCAGCCAGGGAATGGGAAAAGTCACCGGGCTGAAAGTCACGCCGGTGCCGGATCCGTATGGCGACGAGTATTTCTGGATCCGTGTGGAACACGGTGAGCTGCCGAAGATGCCAGGCAGCGAGCTGGAAGCGGTGCAGGAAGGTTATATCTCCGTGACGCCCCTGAGTTTTGAACGTACTTCTCAGGAAGGGAAAGCGCAACTGCTGGAACAGCTTAAGTCTTAAGAAGAGGCAAACAAAACCTGACGTAAAAAGTCAGGTTTTTTTTATCGTTCACGTCACAGTTGGTTGCTGATGAATGAACGGTGCCACATACGCCCATAAGCTGCATCAGACTCTGGCGATTGCACAATAAAACGTCAACCTTTTCAGCTTGCAAATGAGAATCTGCCTTTTTTCGGATTACTCAGGTCCCTTTGCCTGCAGGCTCCGGTGAGCATCATCTGTCGTCAGCGTGTAGTCGAAGAAGCGGGCATAGAAATCCTGAGTTGCTTTCATCATATCCAGATCCGGGAACAGCTCCGGATGCAGTGTTTTTGCTGCCCACTCTGCGCAGGTGCTGGATAGCCTCACTACTCCGACATAATTTCTGCATCAAGCTGATATAAAAGGATTAATAGCAGGGCATTGATCCTTTTCCTTGACAGCCTGTCGTGCACTCGGGTACTGGTGGAGGACAAAAGCTTTTTTATCGGGCAAAGAAGCTGTCTTTTTGTGGTGCAAACTGCGTCATGAGAGGACAGTTCTGCCCTAACCGCTCGAGAGCTGACCTCCAATGTCTCAACACCTGCATTCTGATACTTTCGCCATACCTGTATTTGATGGTCATAACGATCTCCTGATGCGTCTGTGGTTGTCGAACCAAAACGATTCGGCAGCGGTGTTTCTCAATGGGCCAGCCGCAGGGCAGATGGATTTGCCCAGGATGCGTCAGGGCGGTTTTGCCGGTGGCCTGTTTGCGGCTTATGTGCCTTCGACTGGATTTGAGGCCAGAACCTCGCCGGCAGTGCATGAAAACCATGACGGCATTGAACCAACCCCGGGCAGGGCGGAAGCGCTGGAAATCACGCTGTCGATGATCTCCACTCTGTTGCGGATTGAGCAACAGTCGGCGGGTGCTGCGAAGATATGCAGGACGGCGGCGGATATCCGCCAGTGCATGCGCGATAATGCGATAGCGATGGTGATGCACCTTGAGGGTGCAGAGGCACTGGATGCTGAGCTGGAGCTGCTGGATGTGCTTTATGCTGCCGGTCTGCGCACGCTGGGACCATTGTGGAGCCGTCCGAACATTTTCGGCGATGGCGTGCCGTTCCGCTTTCCATCCTCACCGGATATCGGTAACGGTCTTACAGAAGCGGGGCTGCGGCTGGTTCGTGCCTGTAACGACAAACGTATCATGGTGGACCTGTCGCATATGGATGAAAAAGGCTTCTGGCAGACCGCTGAAATCTCCAACGCGCCACTGGTTGCCAGCCACTCCAATGCTCATATACTCTGCCCTCAATCGCGCAATCTCACCGGTCGCCAGCTGGCTGCCATCCGTGAAACTAATGGGTTTGTTGGGGTGAATTTCGGCACCAGTTTCCTGTGCTCCGATGGCAGGAAGGCTGAGGATGCCACGGTGCTGGAGATTGTTCGTCACGTTGATTATCTGGTGGAAAAACTGGGTGAAGACAATGTTGGTTTTGGTTCCGATTTTGACGGCACCACGTTGCCATCGGATATGAAAGATGTCGCTGGCTTGCCGTTGCTGGTCAGTGCGCTGGCAGAGCATGGTTATGATAAGCCGCTGCTGGAAAAGATTTGCCATGGCAACTGGATCCGCGTGCTGGAAGCGACATGGGGAAAATAACCATGAGATGAATAAAAAGGATAAATGAAGAGCTGATTTTTTAGCTCTTCGTTTCTTTTATTTGACTTTATGTGGTGTTTATCTGGTGAAATATAATAAAATAACCTGTAATTGTATTTTTTTCGGACCCTGACTGGTTATGGATAACTAAGTCAAATGCATTGAATTTTATTAATGCATTAAAGTTTTAAGCGTAAAATGTAGATTTTTTACTATTTACATCATCCTTTTCAGGAAGGTAGCATGGGCGTTAATGTTAATTTTGTTACTAAACTATTGGTCAGGTATTAAGACGGAGGGAAGTGAAATTAATACTTCAGGCAATGTGATGGGTAATAATAGTTATTTTTTTCCAGAGTTATCTTGATTGACTTTATTAATAATCTGCAACTGAGCTTCTGACTGGAAAATTATAATATAACAAAATTTTTACAAAGTCAGCAAAATAACTCAACATAAAAAATGAGATTTTACCTTCGTCACTATTTTTCTACTTAACAAACGGAAAGGTGTTGTCGCTTATTCCTGAGAGATGACTTTTTCTCTCTGGTTCATGGAGTCGCTTACCACCATGCAGAGCTATCTCCATGGTTGCCCAGGCTGGGATCATCAGGTAAAAGGAAAATTTAATGGTTATGTTTAAAGATGTTGATAATAAATGTAAGGATATTGTGAAAGTATCATTGCAAAGTGATAATTTCTATTATACTTTTGGCCTTAGCCTCCTCATTAATGAAGTCAACAGCGCGTTGAGTAAATCATCGTTGTGCTTTCTGGTCGGTGAACCTGCGGAGGACAGCAATGAAAAAAATATCATCATCCGCGATTCGATGGTCAGTATTCAGATGAATAAGGAGTGCCGGCGCTGGCGGAGTGAAAACAACAAGCTTAACAGAACGACAATCCATATTCCCTTTGGTTGCCGACAGAATAATTTGTCAGAAATCATGGGGAAGCTCGAAAAAATTCTGTTGATAGCCAGCATGGATTACTCTTCTTTCAGTAGCCCGGAAAACCATAAAACCATTGGGCTGAAAAAATTTATGCAACTTTCTCTGACCGAGTGCAAAATCCTGTTGCTGATTGGTAAGGGGCATAATATCGGCAATATCTCCAGGATATTGAATCGTTCAGAGAAAACCATTAATACACATTGCCGGAACAGCATCAGAAAACTTGGTATGCTTAACCGGGTTGAGTTCTACAGATATGCGTCTTTTATCGCGCATTGTGGTAATAAAGACCGCAGTACTTTATGTCTCTGACTATTTTGTAGTTTTCTTCAGGCCCTGAACACATGTTCCGGGCCTGCGTTTTTGAAATGAATTTATGGTTTCATATTCATTGGAGTGGCTTCAGGATCGAAGCTGTTAATGAGCTGAACGTAATGTTTACGCTGATATTCAGTGAATTCTTTCTCGACGTTCAGTGTGAAAATAATAATATTATTTCTGCCACTGTTGACTACCGGATGATAGGGCAATGCCACCATCGTCTGGACCTGCTTCATCAATTTTCCATCAAGATAAAAACGGTTAGCTATCTGCACCACCGGGAGTTTGGCCGGGCCAATTTCGCTTTTCAGCTGCTTACCTTCAACGGCAAATGCCGGCATGGTGTTGGTCATAAACGTCATTTGTGCTTCGCAAAATTCTTCCAGAGTCTGGTCTTCTGCTAAAAATGCACGGTTGATCAGAATGGTATACTCAAAGTCTTCAGGGTCACGAAAACGCAATACGTTGACACTCTGGTCAAATACCGGAGCTTCAGTTAACAGTGATCCTTCGTAAATGATATAGGTCGATTTATTTTTACTCATAGTCCTTTACTCATCATTAGTATGTTGATTCGCAGGGATGGGGATAAGATCCACTCGCCTGTTTTGTTTTCGACCCTCTTCGGTCTCATTACTGGCTATGGGGGCGGTGTCTCCAACTCCCTTAACCATAAAGTTTGTGAGCGGTACGTCAGCATGTTTTACCAGCCAGTCACGCACAGCTTTTGCTCTCTTCTCCGACAACTGAATGTTCAGTTCCGGAGAGCCGGTATTATCCGAGTGGCCCACGATCATAAAGGTGGTCTGACGATTATTGGCGACCACTGGCAGGAGAACCTTTAACGATTCATCGCTACCTTCCCCCAGCTCAGAGCTGTTGAGGGAAAATAAAGCCACCGGGCCGGAAGAGAACAGAATCGGTGAGCTTTCATACAGGCTGATGGTGTTGCTGATTTCAGCCCGGATCTTATTGCATCTGGAGAGACCCAGCGCCTGCAAAAATTTACTGGCTGTACAGCCTCTCAGGCTGTCGTTTTCCCGTGCTAATACGCCGAATGCATCCCGCTTTTGTTGCAGATAAATAGTGTCAATATTATTAAATGCTTCCAGGCTTTTTTTGGCTTTCAGGAGATGCTGCCCTTCGAACCAGGTCGTCCCGGCAAGGGTCAGGCCGAGCACTAACGCCACTGCAATGGGTAACCAGCAAACTTTCTTACGGGGCTTTTCTGCTTCTCTGATAATCGTTTTTACGCCCGGTTTATAGAGCACATCAGGAAGCTGAGGCAGGGCCATTGAGGAAGCCAGGCCGGGATAGATTTCAAACCGGCTGGCAATCCAGTTTGCCCAGGCACCATGCCGCACAAACCCTTCACCATAGTCAGAGAGCAGTACGCCGGTCAGCTTCAGGGAGGTCTGGTTGAACAGCGCCTGTAATGACTTCATGACGCCCGTCTCGCGCAGCCATAACTGCAGGGCATCTGCCATCGCAAAGCGCTGAATGGCGTGGTAATCGCCATGCTGGCTGTGCTGCCCGAGCATTTCGCTCAGGGCGACAAACTCTTTGCTGAGCGTGGTCTCTTTTCTGGCTGCAACATCAAATCCCCCCAGCCAGATGGCGCGATCGGGATCTTCCACGGAGCGTTCCTGGCTGAGCTGTGCATACAGGCCAAAAATGCAGGGAAGCGATTCCGCCAGAGGAAGCGCGTTGAATGAGGCCTGCCAGTCGGCTATTTGAGCCAGTGTGAGCTCACTGCTCTCCTGGCCGTCCGGAAGAAAAGGGAAAAATGTCATGGTAACCGTCTGCCGGTTAGCGCTGCGTACCCGATTCAGTTGCTTGTGCAAATCCTCAGCATCCGGAGCCAGTATCCAGCGTATCAGCTCATCATCAGCCCGATCGCTGATGGGCTGGGGATGAGGGAACCATTTTCTGGCATAGGGACCGATGATGAAAATAACCATGGCTCTGTCCTGTTCCGGTGGTGTCAGAAGGGGGCCGGAAGTCTTAATTGGGTGAGTTGAAGCAAACATTTAATAAAAACCATCCAGATATTTGCTGCAATAAATCCAGAGCAGCAGCAGCAGGATCAGCATGATCCCTGTCTGCCAGATGGCAGGATTAGCCCAGGAGCTGCGGGGTTTTGCCGGGGTAAAAAGAAGGATTTCTTCTGCTTTATCCTCTTCAGACTCGGGCAATACTTCTGCCACAGGCTCAGGGGCATAGCGTAGTATCAGGGCAGAAATGTTCTTGTCTTCCCCAAGGGACTTGAGGATCAAGGGGAGAAGCCGGTAAGCGTAATTGAAAATCTTTCCGTCGCTGTTTTCTAACAGCAGGCCGATTCTGTCCGCCAGCGAGCCGAATTCTATGTCATAGCCATAGAAATGACGGCTCAGCAAGTTTCTTTCCCAGGAAATGTTGCTGCTATGCAGGCGAAGCGCGATGTGCTTATCGAGGTAGCTGCAAATGATATGGCACAGATCATCACTGAGCTGTTCACACTGCCCCTCTGAAATAAGCTCTTTGCTGAATTGATCAATAAGATTAACTAATTTTAGCTGAAACTCTGCCAGAGAGGGGATTACGCCATTTAATGACAGCAATGTATCGATGCAGATGACTCTGTTATAATAGACTTCGCTTTTCACCATGCCCTCTCCACAATTTTTCCCCATCCTTCATTATGAATATAGGGACTGACTCTGATCACACTGGGTTTCAGCGAGGGTAATGTAGTAAAATCCAGCTCAAATTTTAACTCTTCGACATTTTCTTTATTAATTGACTTGTCGATCTCTTCCGCACTTAACACTTTTTTATCAAGCAGATCGTTATTGCTACTGTAAACACCAATATGAAGGCGAGAAATATTGTTCAGCTGACAGTCAAGTTCAGATTTCGGAATGGTTAACGTTTTTTTATTGGTGTTGATCACCCTTTTTCGCCAGTCCTGCAAATGATTATCAGTGAAATAGGAACAACGCCCATTTTCCACCACTTCTGGCAGTACACTGCAAAGTGTAAAGTCCACCCCAATTGTCTCCTCAAATTCTGTCAGCGTTCGTTTATTTCCGAGTGCATAGCGTGGGTCAATATCGGGGCCGTCTTTCTCGTAGCCGAGTAAAGTTCTGACCCTCTTTTTAGAAGCGCTGTCCCTGTCCCACCAGGCTTTATCAATCGAACCGGCTTTTTTAGCTTCCCCATTATGATCTGACCACACTTTGGTGTGATCTTTTCTGCCATAAAAATGCCACAGTAAAATCTTATGCGGATGCCACACGTCATAGCCGTGGGTAAATGCACGCGCGGCCATGGCAATTTCTTCACCTTCAAAGAAAATCTCGGGATCATTCGGTATATCAATAACAAACGATCCTTTAGCAAAGATAAACCCTCCTGCCAGATAGGTTCCTCTTAACGGTTCGTCGTTTTTAAAATCAACAGAGGTCAGCTGTAATACTCGATCGCTGGAGAAGCCGCGAAACACCAGGCGACTCACGTAGGTATTTTTAGAACTTTCATCGCCCGGTTTATACCCTGGAGGATAAGACGAGATCACCGGATGGCTGCTCTGCTTTTGTAATTCAGCCAGCATCGAGACCATCACTTTATCCCAGTTCTTAACGAACCGGCAATGAGAGTCAATCTGCAGAAAATAGTCTTCGTTGTTATAAAGATTTTCGCAAAGATGTCTTGCCCAGCAGGCGCCCTCACTGAGGAAATAATGTACACTCAAAAACTGAATGCGGGCCCCCTGATAATTGAAAACAAATAAGTCGTGATCCCCGCTTTTTGTCTGCTCACTTAATTCCATTCCTTCATTCAGAAAGGGGGTGATATCCCCCTCGTCCTGCCAGCAAACAGCAATGTTAAGTGAGTGCAAGTCCGAGGCGTTTTTTATCATATCAGTCAGCGTGGGGATGAGCTCCGCATCCCGGTAGCTGGCAATACTGACAAAAATTTCAGGTTTTAATTCCATATAGTCACCTTAAAATCGCACTGCTCGTCAGTTAATTGATATTCAAAACGATCTCCGCCCGAGCAGTAAACTGACCATTTTGCGGGCGGGAAGATCCTGATGAAACATTGACCAGCTTAGCTTTCCAGTTAAATTGAGCTGCGGTACCACTGGCGGTGGTAGCTATTCTTTCCAGTACAGTGCCATTAACAGCCATCACACCACCGCTGCTGTTTAATATCTGGATGCCAAGGTTATCCATATTACCGCCGGCATCCGTGACCTTTATGTAGGTGGAATCCGTTGAAGGGGTGGTCGTGGTGACGCTGGCGGTCGTGGAGTAGGTGCCATAATCTGTTTTACAGTTCAGACTGAAATCCAGATCTCTTTCAACACCTGCGGCCACCATCGCTGGAGTTACCGTATTAAAATCAATCGTTTTGGTATCCTCAACCGTACAGGCTGGCGTGCTGACTATTTTTATTTGATTGACAAACAATGACATAGGGCGAACGCTATCACTTCCGACCCATTCATAAGCCAGTGTTTTCGCATCAAGAACCACATCTCCGGCAGGATCGGTCAGTGTCAGTTTATCGGCCACTTTGTAAAACTGAACGCGGTAATAACGACCTGCTGCCCAGTTAGCTGTTCCTTCAGCTGTACCGTCTTCAAATGTGACATTATAATCAGCGGGATAAGCGCCAAAACCGCCGCTGGAAGGATTATACAAATGTACTTTTACGCCAATACCCGGGACATTGGTTTTATATAATCTTGTTGCAACGGTATCAGTTAAATCAATTAGTCTCCTGCCTGCTGGCGCACCATTAAGACAACCTTCATAGGTAACAGACGCTCCCATTGGTGGAGTGGTATAAATAGCACCAGCAATCGGGATTGTGGTATCAGCCACTGCATCGGCACTGATAGCAATGGTCTGAGCCGGGAGAGACAATGTGGTGGGGATCCCACTTATCAACGTACAATCTGCTGCCGCATTTCCCGCGATAAGTCCGCTCAGCGATAAAAATATAGCCTTCCGTAGCATCTTACTTCTCCTTGTCTGGATCCATTTTTTCAATTATATCGGCTGGTAATATTTTCAATAATTCTGAAAAACTCTTACCGATGGTTGATTCCGCGAATGCTAATAAAAGAATGACAGGACTGCTGGGTTCCATTTTTGTGAACCACGTCCGAATTTCTCTGAGCTTTGCTAAAGCATCGGAGCGATTCTCAATTTCTTTTGCTTTCTGTATGACAATACGGGGGCTGTGTTGGACCTGAGTTTCATCTCCGGCAACGGGTTCTGTCGCGATGGTTTCTGCATCGTCTTGTTCTGATTCAGCTTGCTGTTCCTGTTCGCTCTCATAAGGAACAACTTCCATTGGTGCAGAAGGCTGATATGACTGAGTGACAAATATGTTCAGCAGGGGAGTAAGCCGCGAGAAATCAGGCGTATCGTGGCCCAGTGAATCCCCCAGCTCATCCTTAATCTCTGTCAGGCAGCTCCACGCTTCTCGCAGAGAATGAATGGTTTTGTCTTCGCGCTCATCCCATTCATGCAGCAATGCGGTGACGGTTGCTTCAGGTAACGCGCCTTCTTCACGGGGAGAGGCGTTGGCCTTTTCAAATTCTTTGATCGTGATTTGTAAGCCTGCCGCTTTGGGCAGCGCCTGATTGCGGATATCGGCCAGCAGACCATTGGCATCTTCCAGCTCAGACAGCGCATTGGCCCGCATCAGCGGCTCAAATTCACCTTCGTCCAGCAGTTGAGGGTGAAGATCCTCCGGGAAAGCTCGCAGCAAATAACGTATCGCCTGCAGCCCTTCATTGAGTGCTGACAGGCCAATCTGTCGGGTGCGGCAGCGGATCAGTGCGATGACCAGACGGATATCCTTGCTTTTTTGCAGCAGCGCCAGACATTCCCGCTCTATTTCGGCCCAGTTGACAGGCTCTGCCGCCTCGACAAAGTTGCCGTATTCCACATCCAGCCGTGGCTGTAATTTTGACTGCAGCATGATGAAGCCGGCGTCATATTCCAGGTTCTCCCCACAAGGAAGCTCCCCGGCAATGGCTTCGGACAGATGTTGATAGTAACTACTAAGTTGCGCTGTATTTATTTCAGCCACGGTAATGTCCTTTATCCTGATAACTGGCTGTTAACGAAATCGTCCTGTTCGCTTTCCCAACGAGCGTATTTACTGCATCTGGCCCTGATAGAGTTCAGGCTCAAAGCTCATCCCATAAACGGGAGTCTCGGTATCCGCTCTTTCCAGCCAGGTGGCGTACCCCAGCTGATGTTCACCACCCAACGTGGCAAGTGGTACCTCACTGGCTGCCAGAACCAGCTGAGTATCCCAGGCATATTCAAAACCAATAAAGTTTCGTACCCACTCTCGCAGTACCGGCAGATCCTGTCCCCACGGGCTGAAACGCATATATTGCTGCAGCGTAAGGGGGCCAAGAATGAGTTTGAACTTATGCTGCCTGTCCTTCACCGTATCGCCCAGAATGGCACCATCACCCAGCGACATGGCACAGTCGGCTTCACCCAGGATTGACTGATCTTTGGGAGACAGAAAAATCCACTGGCTGGCGAACTCTTCCATTTTTGCCGGTACTTCGAAGTAATACTGCAGTGCACCGAGCAGGCCTTCCGGATTACGCGCTTCGCGGATCAGGTGGGCAGAAGAGGCCAGGCGGGCATGTGCGGGCAAAATATCGCTGTTCAGTTCCTGCGGGTCCATGCCCACCAGGCTGGCGATATAAAATGAAAAGCGTTCATCTGCTGCGCGATCCAGCGAAGCCGTGTCCTGTGCAACAAACCAGGCACGATAAAATAATGAAAGCGCGCGATGGTGGAAGATATCCAGAAAATCCACCATCGTCTGGTCATGTTGTTCGGAACGGGAATAAACCAGCTCCGACATATGCAGCGGCATCGCTCCCTGCGGACCCCAGACGCCCAGACCGAAAAGTTGCAGCTTCGTTCTGCCCTCTTCAACACCAATATCGGCGATCTCGCGGGGTGAAAACGCCATCGTGGGCGACTGGCCGATACGGTATTTTTCCTGAGATGGCAAAGCCGCCATCCCTGGATGAGGCGACCCCTGATTTTTGGCTGCAATAGCCCGCATAATGCTGATAAAACCTGCATCCCAGGGGCGTTCCTCATTAAACCAGGCATCCAGCGTGGGTAATGAAGTGTTCATTCCTGATGGCGCTACGGACATCACAGCGCCCCTCTTTTGCCGGGACGGCCTTGCCAGCTGGCGACCCGGCCGCGTTGCATGGAGTGCAGTTCAGTTTCCGTAAAGATGTTGATGGCAGCATGGCGGGATAGATAGTTTTCCATTATCAGCCCAAACAGATAGGGACTGATGCCTGAAAAACCTTCTTCATCCACGGTCAGGGTACAGCGGACTCCCCGGCCATAGACCAGCAGGCCATCGCCAGGCAGACGGCGGGTGACCGGTTCGCTTTTACAGCCAATCAGGCTGTTAACCTGGGCGTTGGACTCATGATCCGAACTGTTGAGGAACAGACGCAGCATATTACGCATAGATTCCCCACCTAATCCGTGTTCCATATCTGACAGCGGCAGGTAGTTAAAACTCAACTGACGGATCAGGCGCCAGGCAGATTCCCCCAGCGCAAAAGGCGCTCGTGGCGCGCTTGGCTGGCAGATAAAGGTGGCGCCCAGAATAGGAACGGCATCGGTCATTGACAGATCGAAACTGCCGCTTCGGGTGATCAATCGCGGCAAATCCCTGTTTGTGACCATTGCCTCGACGGAGAGATAGCGGATGTGATCGCCATAAGGCGCTTCCTGCTGATCGACCAGCGAGACGAAGACCTCGGTGCCCAGATAGGGGGTCCTGGTATCGTACTTTCTTTTGGTCTCTTCTTTGATCCTGGCTTCGCGGCGGATAGAAAAGTAGCGGCCAAAATTGCCGTAGTCGCAGTGGCGTGTCTGATAGAGCGGATTGAAAACCACCTCTTCACTTTTCTCTGCCTGCTGGCCGAGGACTTTATTCACCGAGAAGATTTCAAAGTCCATAGGGCGGCTGCGATCCGGAACAACATGGAAGGCATTAAGCGCTCTGTTGACCTCAATCCTGTCGACGACTTTAGGGAACAGGTTGATGACCGGCGTGCAGAACAATAAGAATTTCGATGGATCAACATGACCAATCAGATTCTGCGGCAGGCTGTCGAGCAAAATAATAAGCTCGGCTTCGTTGGTATGATTCTGTTGCAGTCCCTGCGCCAGTTGGGTCAGCGTAAAGAAGTAAAAACGCTGGCGGCAGGCAAAATATTCATGGATCAGGTTGTGACCATGGAACATGTTCCATGCCAGCGGCAGCAGCGTCTGATCCGGTTTCAGCCCTTCGAAAGCCAGAGGGCGCTGATTGATCACCACATCCTGCGCTTTTGTGCCGCCTGAACGAATGATCATCGCCACATTACTGGTATGCAGCAGCTCAAAGATATGGGAGACAACCCTTTCATCACCATCAATATAAAGGGGTAATTCATCCAGACCTTTTAACTGGGAAAATATTTTGTCACCCTGCAGCTTCAACTTAATCCGCAGCGCACCTTTTAATTTCGCATGCGAAATGCGGTATTTTTCCAGGTTAGGCAGGTCGGGCGGAATGGAGGTCAACCGGGCTTCCGTCATTTCTAATGGCCAGAGAGTGACCTCCTGACCGTTGCGAAACTCGCAGCGGGAGCTTTCACCCGGCAGGATCCTGGTATGGAACGCGCTGTCTTTGGCCACCCGATAGCCCTGAGTCAGATCGCCTTCTTTCAGATTCGGGGTCAGCTGAACCACTCCCATTGAGGGGGTTGGCGAGTTATAGTTCGGGTAGACGATATCCAGCAGGCGCTGGGTGAATTTGGGGAATTCCGCATCCAGCTTTATTTGTGTCCTGGCGGATAAAAAGCAAAATGCCTCGATCAGTCGTTCAACATAAGGATCGGCAACCTCAATACCATGCATACCCAGACGGGAAGCAATCTTAGGATGCTTTTCAGCAAACTCAAGTGACATTTCTTTCATGAAGGTGAGTTCATGATTATAATAATCAAGAAATTTATGATCCACTGGTGTACCCCATTAATTCCATTTTTATCACTCTTCAATTTTTTTTTTGGGATTTTCAGTTCGGGCTCAAACCATTCTTCTGACTCAGAATGTTGGGGGGAAATAACCCTATGGCCGTAAACTGGTAGATAACTATAGAGGGCGTAACGGGTGGAAAGGTGATGTGAGTACCTTAACAGAACGTTCATCCCTGAATGCATCCTGGCGGTTGAAGGTGAGGGTCTTTATTTTCATCCTGATAACAAAGAGGAAAACAATAGAAGATATATGATATATCCGGCATTCCCGCTGGATCCTCTCACGCCCCCTCCTTATTCGCGTAAGAATCTTATATCATGACGATTGTGACGACTCAATCTGAAGATTTCGATATTCATGCTCTTTTGGGTATCTTATCACTACTTTTAAAGTAAAAACTCTTTAATAATAATGAATTGAAAAGAGTGTCCGAAACAAATAAGGAATTAAGTTCGGCCAATAATCCTAAAAGCAGTTTCGAGATGATTCTGTCCTTTGCGTTATGTATTTGCTTGGCTAGTATAGTTTGACAGCACGGATGTGTATGCATAAGAAGCCCAAAGGGCCCCAAAGGAATTTTATTTATTATGGCTATTACCAGGCAAAATTTATTCGGAAAGCTGGACGCAACACTGTTCAGAAGTATTGAAAATGCAACGACTATCTGTAAGTTGCGTGGCAACCCCTATGTTGAGCTGGTTCACTGGCTTAACCAGCTGTGGCAGCAGGAAGAAAGCGATTTCCGCCTGATTGCACGCCATTTTGAAGTGGATGTGGATGCCATGGAGCGCGGTTTCGCTCAGGCGCTGACCCGCTTACCCTCTGGTGCCAGCAGCATTTCTGACTTCTCCTACCATATTGAACTGGCTATCGAACGCGCCTGGATTTATGCCAGCCTCGAATGTTTCGACAGTCGTATTCGCAGCGGTCATTTATTGATTGCGATGCTGACTACTATGGAGCTGCGTCGCGCTTTATTTGATATTTCCCCGGCTCTGGAACGTATTTCTCTTGAGCATCTGACCAATGATTTTGGTTATATCACTCAGGCTTCTGTGGAAGCTGGCGAAGCCGCAAATGACGGCAGCGTCCTGAATGAAGGGGCCATTCCAGGTGAAGCCAGCAATGCGTTAGCCGGTCAGAAAAATAGCGGAGGTCTGGCGCAATATACTACTGACCTTACTGCGCTGGCTCGCGAAGGTAAAATCGATCCTGTTCTGGGTCGTGACCATGAAATTAATACCATGGTGGATATTCTGCTCCGTCGCCGTCAAAACAACCCTCTGCTGACGGGTGAGGCAGGCGTGGGTAAAACCGCCGTTGTTGAAGGGCTTGCTCAGTCAATTGTTGCGGGTAATGTTCCTCCAGCTCTTTCACAGGTACGTCTGCTGACCCTGGATGTTGTGGCACTCTCAGCGGGTGCCAGCATGAAAGGTGAATTTGAGGCACGTCTGAAAGCCGTGCTGGAGGAAGCCATCGCTTCTCCTCAACCGGTTATCCTGTTTATTGACGAAGTTCATACCCTGGTCGGTGCCGGTGGCGCGGCCGGAACAGGCGATGCTGCCAACCTGCTTAAACCCGCTTTAGCGAGGGGACAGCTTCGTACCATCGGTGCAACCACCTGGAGTGAATTTAAGCGTCATATCGAAAAGGATCCTGCCCTGACTCGCCGCTTCCAGGTGCTGCAGGTGGGTGAGCCAGATGAAGAGACGGCAACTTCAATGCTGCGTGGCCTGATCCCTATGCTTGAGAAACACCATGGCGTGTGGATCATGGATGAAGCTTTGCAGGCAGCGGTGCGCTTATCTCACCGTTACATCCCGGCTCTTCAGCTGCCCGATAAAGCGATCAGTCTGCTGGATACTGCCTGTGCCCGTGTCGCTGTCGCACAACATGCGCCGCCGACCGAACTGCAGATCCTGAAATTCCAGACCGAAACAGCCGAGACAGAGTTATCGCTGGTTGAAAAAGCGCTGCATTTTGGCAAAGGCGAGAGCAGCCGTGCGGAATCATTGCAGGAGCATATTGCTGGGCAGACTGAGAAATCCCAACTGCTGGAGCAACGCTGGCAGCATGAGAAAGGGCTGGTTTCCTCGATTATTGCCGTGCGTGAAGAGCTGCAGGTTCTGGTGGCCGAAGAGGCTCCCGATCGTGAACAAATCCAGCAGCGGCAGGCTCAGCTCGCCACTCTGGAGGCCAGCCTTGAAGAGGCGCGCCAGGAGCAGCCGATGGTGCAGGCAGAAGTGAATGCGGGTGTTATCGGCAGCATCGTTGCCGACTGGACCGGGATCCCTGTTGGCCAAATGATGAAGGACGACATTCGTGCCGTGCTGGAATTGCCTCAGCGTCTGGCAGAGCGAGTGATTGGTCAGGAATTCGCCCTGAACCAGGTCAGCGAAAGCATTCAGACCGCCCGTGCTGGTCTGGCCGACCCGAAAAAACCAATCGGGGTCTTTATGCTGGTAGGACCATCCGGTGTCGGTAAAACAGAAACGGCCCTGGCGATCGCCGAGCAGCTTTATGGCGGCGAACAAAACCTGATCACCATTAATATGAGTGAATACCAGGAGGCGCACACCGTCTCTTCCCTGAAAGGCTCCCCTCCGGGTTATGTCGGTTATGGTGAGGGCGGGGTGTTGACCGAAGCGGTCCGTCGTAAGCCTTACAGCGTGGTGCTGCTGGATGAGATTGAGAAAGCGCATCCGGACGTGCATGAGTTGTTCTTCCAGGTCTTTGATAAGGGCAGTATGGAAGATGGCGAAGGGCGCCAGATTGATTTTAAAAACACCATCTTACTACTGACCAGTAATGCCGGTAGTGACATGATGAGCAGCCTGTTTAATGATCCGGATACCGCGCCGGACGCACAGAGCCTGAAAAAACTGCTGCAGCCGGAACTATTGAAAACCTTCCCGGCCGCATTCTTAGGCCGGCTGGGTGTGGTTCCTTATATTCCACTGCAGCCTGAATCTTTGCAGCACATTGTCCGTTTGCATCTTAATAAGTTAGGTGCGCGTTTGCTGGAACAGCACGGTGCAGTGCTGAAATACAGCGATGAACTGGTGCAGTTTATTGTGGACCAGTGCCCGGTGGCAGAGACCGGCGCAAGGATGCTGATCCGCTTTATTGAACAAAATATCGTACCAGAAATGGGGCGTCGCATTCTGGGTAGTGAAACGGCGATTACCGGCCAGACTATTCAGCTTGAAATGAATAAAGAAAATGGAATAGAGATTATTTTCCAACAACAGGAGGAAGAGGAAAAAAACGAATAAACAGTAGTGCAATTGAATAGCAATGGAAATGGCAAACACAGGGTGTGTGCGCCGAATGCAATTAATTTATATTTAAATAGGAAATTTTTACATGCGTAATTTTAAACTGACTGTATGTGCACTGGCACTGGGTATGATGGCTTCTTCTTCTTTCGTTAACGCTGCAGCTACCGACGGTAAAGGTACTGTAGAATTTAACGGTGAACTGATCACTGAAACCTGTACAATTGCTGACGATAGCGTAAATATCGTTGTAGATCTGCCTACCGTTTCTACCAAATCTTTAGCTAAAGCAACAGATGTTGCTGGATCAAAAGGCTTTGACATTAACGTGATCTCTTGCCCTACCGAGATCACTAAAGTTGCTGCACACTTTGAAGCTATTGGTGGTACTGGTACCGATTCTGCAACCGGTAACCTGACCAATGATTATTCTGGTACAGGTACTGCGGCAACCAACGTTCAGGTTCGTCTGTATAACTCTGATGAAGCGCAGCTGAAATTGGGTGAAACAGGTCAGGAAGTAGCTGTTGCCAGCGGTGCTGCGACCATGCGTTACTACGGTGGTTACTACGCGACTGCTGCGACTACCGCTGGTCTGGTACACGCTAAAGCTCAGTACACTCTGGCTTACCCATAATAGCGTCTTAACACGCTAGCCAGAAAGAGCGGCCGAGAGGTCGCTCTTGCTGAAAAATATAAGGGACTGGTGTTACGGATGAATAAATCCAGGGCCTGTATCGCTTTTGATGAAGAGTCGAACTCTCAGTGGGTAATTATATGCTTGTTAAAATAGCTTCTTCAGCCCTTTTGATGTTATGTCTGGTGGCCAACAGCCAGGCGGCGATGACAATTAGCGGCACGCGTATTATTTTCCCGGGTAATGAAAAAGAACTGAATGTCCGGACAAACAATAAAGGCGTTAATCCGTCATTAGTTCAGGTCTGGGTAGATGACGGTGATGCTAATGCTGATGTCAATTCAATTAAAGTTCCTTTTATGGTCACGCCACCTGTATTTCGGGTTGAACCGGGGAAAGGCCAGAGTGTCAGGATGATCTATAACGGTATGGCGCTGCCGCAGGACCGGGAATCTGTATTCTGGTTCAATATGCTTGAAGTGCCGCCAGTCATAAAAAACTCCGACAAAGTTGATCGCCTGGAACTGGCGTTCAGAACCAGAATTAAAATATTTTATCGACCTAAGGCTCTTTCCAGTTCCGGAGTGGGTGAAGTTGATAAAATTAAGTGGGAAGTATTGGGGAATAATACGGGGATTCGGGTGACTAACCCAACGCCTTATTATTTGTCTTTCGATGGTGCTGATGTACAGCTTGGTGGGAAGCCAGTTGCACTGAACACAGATATGATCGCACCTTTTGCCAGCCAGGATTTTCTGCTGAAAAACAAAGGAAGTGTCGCAGGCATGTCGGGAGTGAACTTCCGTTTGTTAACTGATTATGGTTCTGTTTATAAAGGCACGCTGAAAACCAGCAACGGAAAAACATTGGTTATACAGCAGCAGAAGTAAAGGATTGAGTTTACAACAACAGAAGTAAAATGCGCGAATGAAGTGCGCAAAGTCGGACAGGGAGAGCGAATGCTCAGTCCGTGAAAAGTGGCGGCAGCCCGCTGGAAAAAGGAGTTTACCAGGTGCATCAATCAGAGATGAGTTTATGCCTTAAACCGAAAAGCACACCCACGTGCGCCTTTTCGTCCAGAAAAATAATAACAACGGTTAAAATTATTTGTGCGGTAGTGGTGGCCCCTGCGGGATGGGCAGCACTGGCTGCACCTCCTGAGCAGAGTACGGTTACCGAACCTGCAGTTATTGAATTCAATCCGTCGTTTATGCATGGCGCTGGCGTTGATGTTTCCCGCTACGACAGAGGAAACTATGTGGCACCGGGAAGCTATCCTGTCATTGTTGTTGTAAATAATGAAAATCGGGGGAAGTATACCATTCGTTTTACTGCCGCCTCCGGTGAAACAAGCGCTCATGCCTGCTTCAGTCTGGCGGAAATCGAGCGCATGGGCATCAAGCTGGACGCCGCAGTGCAAAAGAAACTGGAACAACAAACTGGCTCAGAAACCAGTGAATGCCTCAGATTACAGAACATTATCGCGGGCAGTTCCGTTAATTATGATAGTGGCGACTATTTAATTTCGGTCGTTGTGCCACAGGCTAACGTAATTTATTTCCCGCGAGGCTACATCGATCCTAATACCTGGGATTCTGGCGTCACGGCAGGGTTCCTGGATTATAACGCTAACTTGTATACCCTGAATTCAGGGGCAGGAAATTACAGTGGTCGTAATAGTACCACTTATACCAATAACATTGGGGTACTGGCGGGATTTAACGTTGCCGGATGGCGTCTGAGAAAGCGGCTTAATACCAACTGGTCAAACTATGACGGCATGCATACGCAAAACCTGTTGGGTTATGCGCAGACCGATATCACGCCATTAAAAAGTCAGCTGACGCTGGGGGACAGTAATACCAGCGGCGATGTTTTCGACAGCTTCACGTTACGTGGTGTGCAGTTGCAGAGTGATGATCGGATGTTGCCTGAAGGGATCCGTAACTATGTGCCTGTCCTGCGGGGAAATGCGGAAACCAACGCCAAAGTAACAGTCACGCAGCGTGGTCAGGTTATCTATGAAACTACGGTCCCACCAGGGCCTTTTGAACTGACTGATATCGGCGCGATGGGTTACGGCGGTGATCTATTGCTCACCGTGACCGAGGCTGACGGTCGGCAGCGTAGTCAGAATGTGCCATTTTCGGCCCCGCCAATGTTGTTGCACGAAGGTGTCTCGCAGTTTGGTTTGTCCGTAGGGCAATTAAGGGACGATGTGCTGAGCAGCAACCCTGAAGTATTGCAGGGCGTCTACCAGTACGGCCTGACGAGCATGTACACCCTTTATGGCGGGTTTCAGGCTTCTCAGCACTACCAGGCGCTGGCCATTGGTAATGCTATCAATACTCCGTTAGGTGGTGTTTCCATGGATGGAACCTACGCGCAGAGTGATTTACGTGATGACAAGAAAAAATCAGGCAACAGTTTCAGGATTGGTTACAGCAAATATATTGAGCCAACCAACACGGACTTTACGTTAGCAGCCTATCGCTATTCGACTAAGGGGTTTTATACCTTCAGGGAAGCAAGCATTGACCGATATGGCTCACGTTACTCTCATTATGAGGCGGATTACCGCACGCGCGAAAGAGTAACGCTGACGATGGGGCAGCGCTTGTGGAATAACGCCTATATTAATGCTTCCGGCAGTATTTATAACTATTGGGATGGCAGGCCATCGGCGAAACAGTATTCACTTAGCTATAACCAGTCCCAACGCTATTTTTCATGGTCACTTTCGGCCTCTCGTTTGCGTTCGGGTAACAGCAAGGATGTGAACAGTTTTACATTCTCAGTCAACGTGCCATTAGGGCGGGATAATATTAATAGTAAACCGATATTCAGCTCGGTTTATTCGACTTATACACACGATAATTCGGGCAACTCGTCCCTGCAGGCTAGCGCGAACGGTAGCCAGGGCGAAAGAAATGAACTGAACTATGGTGTGGGCACCTCGGTTGGTCGCTATAGCAAAGGAACAAACCAGGAAGGCGTAACGGGTAATGTTAACTACCGCTCTCCTTATGGCCAGGTTGGTATGACGGCATCAGCAAACAGCAATTCAACTAAACAGTTGTCATTGTCGGCAAATGGCAGTCTGGTTGCCCATCGGGGCGGTATGACTCTTGGGCCGCAATTGGGTGACTCTGCGTTTGCCATTATTGATGTGCCGGGCGGAGAAGGGGCAAAAGTGATGAATGGTTACGGGTCGACGATTGACAGCAATGGCTATGCCATTATGCCTTCGCTGACTGCCTATCGTCAGAATACCGTTTCAATTGATGCAAAAGGATTGCCGGATACGGTGGATGTTCTCGAGAGTGAAAGCGTGGTGGTGCCACGGGCCGGATCGGCATCCTTTATTCAGATGAAAACGATTATCGGTGCGCCGGCCGTATTGACGGTCAGGGATGATAAAGGCGCTTATATGCCAATTGGTACCGAACTGGCCGATAAAGATGGGGTGAGCCAGAGCATCGTTGGGCAGGGTGGACAGGCCTTTATTCGCGGTTGGGATGCTGCCAGCAATGTGCTGTATGTGATGGGCGACAAGTCAACAGTCTGTCGTGTTCGGCCGGGCAGTAAATTGCCAGATGCGAAAGACACTAATATGGCTCAGCTGGAGGTCACATGCGCTCATTGAATAAACTTAAACGTTATGCAGTAAGTACTGCGTTTTTTTCTGGACTTCTGTTTTCGCTGCAGTTAAAAGCGGACACTTCCTGCAGCATTAACTGTAATATTGATGTACTTTTTCAGGGCGTTTATAACGATGAGACTTGCATTATAAGCGTCAATAGTGGAACTTATTCAGAGACGGTTTTGTTACCCACAATTAGCACTTCAGCGTTGAAAGTCAGTGGTTCCGAAGCCGGAAATAAAGATTTTGATATTACCCTGAAAGAATGTCCGTCCGATCGTATCGTTGCTGTAACATTTGTCAGTAATCAGAATGCAGCCGATACAACGACAGGCAATCTTGTTAACACGACAGGGACTGAATACAGTGAAAATGTTCAGGTCAGAATTCGTAAAGAAAATGGAACGCAGGTCGTTATTGATGATGCAACCAGCGGACAGGATTATGCTATCCCTTCCGCAGGGGGTGATGTAACACATCAATATACAGCAAGCTACTATGCCAAAGGCAGTGATGCCGTTACGGCAGGAAAATTGAGATCACTTGCTGGCGTTGAGCTTGTTTATAAATAGAATGAAGGGGGTTGGTGCATTGGCTGCCAGTAGGTCAGGCGGGGTGCAAATAATATTCAGAAGAAAATCCTTGTAATTTATTGCCAGACGGCAATGAAAATTGAAATTTAATCCTTTAAAGTGCACAGTGAAAGGGACATCATGGCAGCTATTAATAATAGTTCTCAAAAGTTTATTGCAAGAAACCGAGCTCCACGCGTTCAGATTGAATATGATGTGGAAATTTATGGCAGCGAGAAGAAAATTGAACTTCCGTTTGTTATGGGTGTACTGGCCGATCTGTCTGGTAAAGCTCTGGAGCCATTACCACCGGTCGCAGATCGTAAATTCCTGAGTATTGACATCGATAATTTCGATGAACGTATGAAGGCAATGAAACCACGAGTTGCTTTTGCCGTAGCAAACACGCTGACGGGTGAAGGCCAGTTGATGATTGATATGACCTTTGAAAGTATCAATGATTTCTCTCCGGACGAAATTGCTAAAAAAGTTGACTCACTTTCTCAACTGCTGGAAGCCCGCACGCAGCTGGCTAACCTGCAGACTTATATGGACGGCAAAGCCGGTGCAGAAAGTCTGGTTATGAAAGTGCTGAACGATAAAACGCTGCTTAACACTCTGGCTGCAGAACCAAAGCCAAAAAGTGAAGCTGGCAATGTTCCACGGAAAGATTGAGTCATAAGAAGGGAATCATGTCTATTAAAGTAGAAAATAATAAGCAAGCAGCAGCTGCAACTACCACTTATAGCGATTTTAATTCTTTATTGAATAAAGAATTCAAACCGAAGTCTGACCAGGCAAAAGTTGCTGTTGAAAATGCGGTGAAAACACTGGCCGAGCAGGCTCTGGCCAGCTCTATTACCGTTGCTGACGATGCTTACAAAAACATCGCGAAATTTATCGCTGAGATTGACCGTAAACTGTCAGAGCAGATTAACCTGATCCTGCACCATCCGGAGTTTCAGGCTCTGGAAAGCGCCTGGCGTGGTCTGCACTATCTGGTCAATAACACCGAAACCGATGAGAAGCTGAAACTGCGTTTCATGGATATCTCAAAGGACGATTTAAGACGTAACATGAAGCGCTATAAAGGGATCGCCTGGGATCAGAGTCCTTTATTCAAGCAGATTTATGAAGAGGAGTATGGTCAGCTCGGTGGCGAACCTTACGGTTGTCTGGTTGCCGACTACTTCTTTGACCATACTGCGCCAGATGTGGATTTGCTGTCTTCAATTGGTAAAGTTGCTGCTTCTGCGCACGTGCCTTTCATTACCGGCGCATCACCAAACGTGCTGCAGATGGATTCCTGGCAGGAGCTGGCTAACCCACGCGATCTGACCAAAATCTTCACGCAGAACCTGGAATATGCAGCCTGGAACTCACTGCGCCAGTCAGAAGATTCACGCTACATCGGTCTGGCTATGCCACGCTTCCTGGCTCGTCTGCCATATGGCATTCGTACCAACCCGGTTGATCACTTCAACTTTGAAGAGACCACCGACGGCGCAGACCACAGCAAATATGTCTGGTCTAACGCAGCCTATGCGATGGCGGTGAATATCAACCGTTCATTCAAACATTACGGCTGGTGTACGCTGATCCGCGGTGTGGAAAGTGGTGGTGTTGTTGAAGGTCTGCCATGCCATACCTTCCCAACCGACGATGGCGGCATTGATATGAAATGCCCGACGGAAATTGCGATTTCTGACCGTCGTGAAGCTGAACTGGCAAAAAACGGTTTCATTCCGTTGATTCACCGTAAAAACACTGACTATGCGGCCTTTATTGGTGCTCAGTCTCTGCAGAAACCGGCTGAATACTACGATCCGGATGCAACGGCCAACGCCAACCTGTCTGCCCGTCTGCCGTACATGTTCGCCTGTTCGCGCTTCGCTCATTATCTGAAGTGCATCGTGCGTGACAAAATCGGTACCTTCAAAGAGCGCGATGAAATGCAGCGCTGGCTGAACGACTGGGTAATGAACTACGTGGATGGTGACCCGGCTAACTCCTCTTTCGAAACCAAAGCACGTCGTCCTCTGGCTGCGGCTGAAGTTGTGGTTGAAGAAGTGGAAGGCAACCCGGGCTACTATCAGGCGAAATTCTTCCTGCGTCCGCATTTCCAGCTGGAAGGCCTGACTGTTTCACTGCGTATGGTTGCTAAACTGCCTTCGCTGAAAGGCGTTGCGTAATTAAAAAAGGATTATCTGAAGCCCGTTCTTTATCGGGTAACGGGCTGACGAAAAACTTTTTAAAAGTTATTAGCAGGGAATATTTGCTGTTAACTCAGTAAAGTTCACTGTTTTACCAGGTCGTTACACATACGTGTAACGCTTTCAATAAGTGCTTAATAAGGAAATTATCATGGCACAAGATATGTTCTTAAAAATCGATGGCATCGAAGGTGAATCACTGGATGCTACACATACTAACGAAATTGAAGTTCTTAGCTGGCAGTGGGATGTTGCTCAGCATTCTAATATGCACAGTGGTTCAGGCGGCGGTTCTGGTAAAGCATCTGTTGATGATTTCTGCTTTACTCACTACACCGACAAAGCCAGCCCTAACCTGCTGAGCTACTGCCTTTCCGGTAAGCACATCAAAAACATTACTTTCGTTGTTCGCAAAGCAGGTGGAGATCCGCTGGAATACCTGACCATCAAATTTACTGATGTCATTATTACCCGCGTTGATATGGCCGGTTCTTCAGAAGATGAAACTCGTCCACGCGAACTGGTGAAGTTCTCCTTCACTAAAGTGACCCAGGACTACGTCATGCAGAATTCAGAAGGCTCCAAATCTGGTGTTATCTCTGCAAGCTATGACGTTAAAGCTAACCTGAGCAGCTAATTTGCTTTCAGGTTTGTGAGTAAACTTGCCATCTTTCGGGGTGGCAAGTTTTTCACTCAGTCAGGCTACCAGTTTCGGCAGCGGGAAATTCCGGAAAACCTTTTTCTGGCCAGGTTGCCCGAGGTACAGCAAGATGCAGCAAGTTAGAAAAACAACTAAATATACTGAAAGCGTTATTCGCTACACGATTATTTTATTTTTATCCTTGTTTTTGGTTGGCTGCGGCTTTTCCGCACCAAAAGAAGAGCAAAAATCTGAAAAAATCAAAGTCAGCCTGACCTCGTCAGACGATGTTAACCCTAATGAAAAAGGGGAGGCTGCGCCTTTAAGTATCGCGATTTATGAACTTAAGGCCTTAGATAACTTTGAGAACAGTGATTTTTTCACCATCACAGATAACACCAACCCAGAGTTAAAAGAAGAATCCTCAAAAATTTATGAGGCGATACTGAAACCCGGTGAAACCAGAATAATTACACTTACGCCAGGTAAAGATGCCATTGCTCTGGGGGTAACAGCAGCCTATCGGGAAATTGATAAGGCAGGCTGGAGTGACACGGTTGAACTTTCTGAAAAGCACAAAAAGAAATCCTGGTGGAGAAAAATAGTCCCGGGAGATCCGATAGCATTTAGCGTGCATTTTAACACATTAGCAATCTCGATCGATAAAATGGACTGACCGATGAGAACAAATAAAGTCGTCTGGAGTGAGGGTCTCTTTCTGCGCCCTCAGCTTTTTCAGCAGCAGGAACGCTATTTAGAATATTACGCACATAAACGTGCCGCGACTATTACTCCCTTCTTCTGGGGGTTCGCGCACTATGATATCGATCTGGAAGCTCTCTCTTACGGAAAACTCGTGCTGCGTTCGGGCAGGGGAGTATTACCTGATGGCACGCCGTTTGATATTCCCGGCCATGCTGAGCTGCCTGAACCGCTGACCATCACCCCCGATCACCTCGGTAAGATGATCTATCTGGCGGTGCCGTTGCGCCTGGATAACAGCGACGAAACCATCTTTGATCCTAACGATTATGGTTCGCTGGCTCGTTTTTCTGCTTTTGAAACGGATCTCAGCGACACCAACTCCATCCGTCAGGGACCCAAACCGGTTCAGCTGGCGAAACTGCGCCTGAAGTTGGTGGCAGAAAGCGAAATGACCGAGTCCTGGATTGGGTTGCCGCTGACCAGGGTCAGAGCGATTCAGCCGGACGGCAGCGTCCTGCTGCACGTTGAAGACCACATTCCGCCGGTGACCGGTTATGCCGCGAACCATTTGCTGACCGAGTGGCTGACTCACCTCAACGGTCTGGTGAAGATGCGTGCGGAAATGCTGGCCGAACGTCTTTCCAACAGCGATGGTAAAGCCAGTGGCAGTGCGGAAGTGGTGGATTATCTGCTGCTGCAGATCTTCAATAAGTATGAGCCGATACTGGATCACTTAAGAAACATCCCGGAACTGCCGCCTATTATGTTGTATCAGGAGCTGGCGAAGTTTTCCGGCGAGTTGTCGACTTTTATTCGCACTAAAACACGTCGCCCTAAAAGCGCGCCGGGTTATGACCATGCGAGGCTTTATCAGTCAATTCGTCCGCTGGTTGAAGAACTGCACGATCTGCTGAACCAGATCCTGATCCGTGCCGGTCAGATGATTGTTCTGCATGCTAAAGGCAATGGTGTCTGGTCTGCTTCGGTACTGCCAGGAGAACTGCGCTCATTCTCGAACCTGGTGCTGGCGGTTAACGCACAGTTACCAATGGATGTTCTGCAGCAGCAATTCTCGGCACAGGCCAAGATCAGCGCACCACAACAACTGCATGAATTAGTTCGTTCGCATCTGCCTGGATTGGTTTTACAAGGATTGCCAGTGCCACCACGGCAGATCCCTTATCACTCGGGATATGTCTATTTTGACCTGCTCAAAAGTGGGCCTTTCTGGGAAAAAATTGCCGGAACGGGTGCGCTGGCTCTTCATGTCGCGGGTGATTTCCCGGGACTGAAAATGGAGCTGTGGGGAGTCAGAAACTAATGAGTGAACTAGACCAGCCAAGGGATCTGGAGAGTCCGGACTCGACGCAAATGCCCGATGAAGCGTTAACGCCTCAGGCACTGGGTAAGTTTTTGCTTGATGATCAGGCTGGTTTTGATGTGCCTGGCATCGCAGGGATCGACAGTACTGATGCTTTCGCCATGGGCGTGCGTAGCAATAAAAATGAAGCCTCGTTAAAAAGTGAAGGTGTTCAGCAGCGTGTATTAAAAGTCAAAGCGGCTGATAACCCCCTGCTGGAGGCCGTTCAGCCTCTGCTGCGTGCGTTAAGCGATATGCCTGACAGCATGCAGTCATCAGAGCACGCTGACGTGTTGAAAAGAAGCCTGAAAAACGAAATCAACCTGTTCAGCGTGGTGTGTGATGAGGTGGAAATCTCATGGAAGAAAATGGCCATCGTGCGCTATTGCATCTGTACCGCACTGGATGAGGCTGCACACACCACCCCATGGGGATTACAGGCGGGCTGGTCACAAAGCAACCTTCTGAACCATTTTGAGGGCGATAACGACGGCGGGAATAAATTCTTCCTGCTGATTGGTCGTCTCTCCATGAACCCACATGAGTACGTTGACGTGCTTGAGGTGCTGCTGCGTATTCTGGGGCTGGGGTTCGAAGGACGTTACAGCATTCTTGAAGATGGCGATCGTCAACTGACAAAAATCCGCCAGCGTCTGCTGACCATCATCCAGAGCACCCGGGATTCAATGCCATCGGCCTTGTCTCCTCACGGGCTGGTTGTGAGGGGCAGTAAGAAGCGAGAGCGCCTGATCATCCCGGTGCGCGTCACTTGCCTGCTGGCTGCTATCCTGGTGGCTTCCACCTACATCTGGTGCAAATACTGGCTCTCGGTCCACGAACTCGACCTGCAAAAACGCATTTATGCCATGCAGCGTCTCAACGTGAGCAAACCACCGGTTGTTGCCCGCCTGCGTCTGGCCATCTTGCTGAAAGAAGAGATCAGAAAACAGCTGGTAAGCGTTGATGAAACTCAGGTTCAAAGCAAGGTAGTTTTCCGCGGCGATTCAATCTTCCAGTCGGGATCGGACAAAATTATCCCAGATATGGAGCCAATTCTTCAGCGCGTGGCAAAAGAAGTTCATCGCGTGAATGGCAAAGTGATCATTGTTGGCCACACCGACTCCACACCCGTTAAAACGAAAGCATTCCCGAATAACCAAATGCTGTCAGAAAAACGCGCTGCAGATGTTGCCCGTTATTTCATTGCCGAGGGAATTGATCCGGCAAAAATAACCGTACAGGGCGCTGGAGACAGTCAGCCTGTCAGCAGCAATAAAGACAAGCAAGGGCGTGCGCAGAACAGGCGTGTGGAATTTTTCGTGACTTATTGATGAGTTAACTAATGTTTTATTTAAATAGAATTTTCTCGTTGCGCGTTACAAAGGTCATGATGGTCATCGCCTTCTTCGCGTTGCTGATTGCGGCAATCTGGTTCCTGGGGCCGTTCCTGGGATTCGGTGAGACACGCCCACTTGAAAGCACCGAAGCCCGCGTGATCTTTATTGTGCTGGCGCTGCTCTGCCTGATCGGTCTGTGGTTCAACACCCCGTTTTTCCTGATCACCGTCGCCACCGCTTGCGTGATCGTCTGGGTTATTGGCCCCTATGTGTTCATCGGCGATGGTTACCCACTGGCAGAGATGTCGGCCAGATTTATCGTCATTGGCGTGATCCTTTTCCTGGCGCTGGTGTACGGTGCCTGGAAATTACTGCTGGCGTTGAAAAATAATCCGAAATTACTGGATACTCTTTTCAGCAGTAAAGAAGTCAAAGTCGATACTCAGGTGACCGAAATTAATGCGGTGATCCGTGATGCGGTCAGTTACATCAAAAAAATCCGCAAAAACGTTTCATGGTTCCAGCGTTTTTTCCTGCCTTCGAAATCCCTTAACGATCTTCCCTGGTATATGGTGCTGGGCACAGAGGGGGCTGGAAAAACCTCGGCCATTTTATCTTCAGGCCAAAACTTCCCTCTGCCAGAACAGCTGAACCGGGTCTGTAAAGAGAGCCCGCCAACAGCGAACTGTGAGTGCTGGTTTGCCAATGAAGCGTTATTTATTGATACCGCCGGAAAGTATGTTGATGAAGCACATAGCAGCATGCCTGAGTGGAATGGGATCTTAAAAGCGATCAAAAAATATCGCCCGGTTAAGGCCCTGAACGGCATCATCGTGACCGTTTCTGTCTCTGATGTGATGGGGCGCAGTAAAACTGAGCTTTACGATCTGTCAGCCAAAATTCGTTCGCGCCTGGATGACACGCGCAAGGTACTGGGCGTTCGTTTCCCGGTCTATGTGCTGGTAACCAAGCTGGATCAGCTGACCGGCTTTGCGGAGTATTTCCGTATCCTGACCGAGCAGGAACGTGAGCAGATTTGGGGCGTTACCTTCCCGTATGGCGATGAGATGAAAACCGCCGTGACTGAACTGCGCACGCTGGTCGAATCTGAACTCTCTTTGCTGGAAAACCGCATTGAGAGAAACATGACCATGCGTCAGCAGGAAGAGTACGACAACGCTGACAGAAAGAAAATGTACGCCCTGCCGCAGGACTTCAGAATGCTGACGCAGAGCGTCACGGATATTCTGCAGAACGTGTTCTTTGCTTCGCGTTACGACGAGACTCAAAGCTACACCTCTCTGCGCGGCGTCTATTTCAGCAGCAGTAACCAGCCAGAAAACAGCGTGATGGTGAACAACAGCACGCTGATGCAGAAATGGCGCAACTTTATAAGCAACCGTAGCCCTGATGCTCTGGCTTATTCGGCTTCGCTGCAGGAAGACGCTGACTTCCTGGTTAAGGATGTCTCTTACGGCCGCCAGTATTTTCTTCGCCAACTGTTCTCCGAAATCATTATTAAAGATGCGGACCTGGTGCGTCACAACCTCCGGGTGGAGTCAAAATATCGCTTCCAGAATTTCTTCGGGCACTGTTTATGTGTGGTGGCGGCCGTTCTGCTGCTCAGCGGGCTGTATCACAGCTACCACAATAATGGAGCCTATCTTGAAGCGACGGCAGTTAAAGTGGCCAGACTGGAAGGCGAAGTGAAAACTTTCGTGAAAACCACCAACGAGAAAATGGTGCCGACCTTACTGAATCTGGCGCAGTTCCTGCCGGAATTTGGTGGGCTTAATGTGCAGAACCCGGATATGGAGTACCGGTATGGGCTTTATGTCGGGAAAGATCTGGATCGGGATTCTGACGGCTTGTACCACTTCTTCCTCAGAAGACTGCTGTTCCCGATGATTGAAAGCCAGGCCCATGATGCGCTGCAAAACGCCGTATTCAACAGCGATACGACGGACATTTATAACACGCTGAAGCTGTACCTGATGCTTTCTGGCGAAGGCGTGTATAACCAGGATTACCTGGTTGCCGAAATCACCAAAGCCTGGGACAACTCAGGGAAAATTCTGCCGTATGAAGAGAGAAGCCTGTTTATGGCTCATCTTAATAAACTCTTCAGCCATGAGAACTGGCGCCAGTATGGTCAGCCGATGGACAAGGATTTGATCAAAGAAGCCCGGGATATGCTGAACCGCAATCCGCTCAGCGCGCGTTTGTATGACCGCGTGAAGGCCGCGATGGAGGCAGATGCGCCAGAAAACTTGACGCTGAGTAAAATGACCGATGAAGAAGCCGGCCAGGTGTTTACCGTAGTGAATTCGGATCTGGCAGAAAAGGGGGTTCCTGGCCTGTTCACTTACGACGGTTACCATCAGGTTTTTAAAAAAAAACTCAGCGGTATTTTACGGGGGCTTGACCAGGAAGATCGCTGGGTAATGGGAAACCCTGAGCCTCTTGCGTCTTTAAAATCGCTGAAAGTGGACCATACTGCCGGGATAATTGACCCGACTAAAGATGCCCTGACCCGGCTTTATCTGAAAGAGTACACCCGGCAGTGGCAGACCTTCCTGCAGAATATCCGCCTGAAGTCTGATGGGCTGGATAACAACAGCATGGGCCTGTCGTTTGATATCTATATGATGCGTACCCTGGTCTCCACTAACTCTCCGCTGATCAATCTGGCGAAGCAGGCGGTAAAAGAGACCACGCTGGCGGCGGATCAGCCTGCCAGCCTGCTCAAAGGGCAGGGCAGCATGGGGATGGGCGTGAACAATACCCAGCTCCTTGATGCGGCCTCAAAACTCAACCTGGCGTTAGCAGCCCACGAAAAGAACATTCTGCGTCAGGGGGTGGATAACTATTTTGCGCCGCTTCGTGAATTCGTTGGCGGGAGCACTGCTAATGGCGGGCTGGCTTCAGGCACCAAGCTGAGCACCATCATGAGCGTACTGAACGATCAGTATACGCAGCTGGTGATTTCCGACAGTGCTATCAGGAATGGCAACCTGCCTACCGTTTCTGATGCCGGTCAGAGGCTGAGTGCAGAATCTGCAGTGTGGCCAGATCCGTTCAAATACATTATCGCTCCCTTGCTGAATGGCGCTTATAAGCGTGTGAATCATCAGGTTGTCAGCAACACCAACAAAACAATCGCCGCCAGTTTAGGTGAAGTTTGTCGTAACACGCTGCAGGGACGTTATCCCTTTGCCGATGTGCCGGAAGAAGTGAGCCTTCGGGATTTTGAGCAATTCTTTGCGGCAGGCGGCGTGGTTGACGATTACTTCAAGAAAAATCTGGCCGATAAAGTGGATACTTCAACCCGGCCATGGCGCTACAAAGGTGATGTCGATACGCAGGATTCTGAGGCGCTGGATGTCTTTGAACAGGCACAGCTTATTCGCAAAGCCTTCTTCCAGAATGGCGGCAGCAAGCTGGGCGTGAACTATACGGCAGCAGTCCCTTACATGTCCCCTTCCATTACCCAGCTGACGCTGAACTTTGATGGCAGCACCATGACTTATTCTCATGGTCCGGTGATGCCGAAATCGTTCGCATGGCCTGGCAGCCGTTCTGAGTCGGTGGTGAATATGAGCACCAAGCCTCGTGTGACGCTGAAAGACAATGGAATGACTAAAACCGGGCCGTGGGCGCTGATGAGATGGCTGGATACGGTGGAAGATATTGAAACCTCTGACTCAGGCCAGCCAGTGCTGATCTTTAATATGGACAAACGCCAGGTTAAGGTCGAGGTCACAGGGCTGACTTATAAAGATGAATTGATTATTGACCTGCTGAAGAATTTTTCCTGTCCGGGAAATTTCTGAGCGGCCAGTATTAATTATCAGGAAAGATGAACATGGACGTTTGGATATCTGTAATGGGAGAAACGACAAGAACAAAGTTCAGTTCTTCCCAAAAGAAACAACAAAAAATAACAGATATTCTGTTGGATGAGATTATTCCTCAGATGGAGGCCACGTTAGCGGGCCAGCATCTGAGCGATACTCATCCCTGGTGCTTTGTTATGCCGATCAGTATCGGAAAGAGAAAATATTATTATTTTGGCGCCTTTGTTACCGGCATTAAGTCTTCTGAGACTCAGCCTGTTTTCGCACTTTACAGCCGGGTGTCATACCACTGGCTCCGTGAAAATTTAAAGTCCAGGTTCCATGTGGCCTTTTGGTTATCAAGGATGCTGATCGGTATACAGCGACAGGATGGTGTGGTCAGTGACCGGGCTGCCCTGCAGGACTGGATAAAGTCGCTACGGCGCTCATATTCGCCTTTTTGGGAATCACTGGCAATTAATGAGCAATATAAATTCAGAAACCGGTCGGAGTTACTGCTTTCTGAATTGAGTGAAAGTGAAGAGAAAATAAATAGCGATAATGGGATTGAAATCATGCCATGGAAGGGTTGGCCAGGCTGTATTCAAACGGAAAGGAATGTATGGCTTTGGAGGCAAACCAGGTATGGAAAAATAATCGACTCACAAAAAATCTCACTTCAGGCAGGGAGGCAAACAGAATTTGTCTGTCACTCATAACTTTAATTAATTACCAGGTATTGATATGTCAAGAACTATTACTTTAAGCAGTTCGGCAATGCCTCTTTTGCTGGGCGAGCCAGCTTTAGTTTTAACAAAACTCGAAGGTGAAGAGGCATTCTCAACTTTATATACCTATACCCTGACCGTTAAAACGCCGGCGAATCCGTTGATCCCCTGGCAGTCAGCGTCGAATATCGACATTAAGGCGCTGATCGGTAAAGAGATGACCGTTTCGATGGAACTCGACGGTAACGGGCTTGATGACCTGTTAGGTCTCGGGCAGGGAACCCGTGAAATCTCTGGTCTGGTACAACGGGCACGTTTCCTGGGACGGGATGCGAATCAGGCAATTTTTGAAATTATCCTGAGGCCATGGCTGTATCTGACTGATTTAACATCAGACTTCAAAATTTTCCAACAGAAGACGGTGGTGGAAATCATTGAAGAGGTGTTGTCAGAGTACAACTTCCCGGTTGAGAAACGACTGACGGCCACCTATCCCCAGCTGGATTTCCAGGTGCAGTACGGTGAGACAGACTTTAACTTCATCGAGCGTCTGATGGAGGAGTGGGGGATTTACTGGTTCTACGAGCATGCTGAACAGAAGCATAAGCTGGTGCTGGTCGATCATGTTGGTGCGCACAAGCAGTCTGAAAGTGAGGCTTACCACGTTATCCAGTACATGCCGGATACGCCAAAAGCCGATCAGGAATACATCAGTCGCTTTGAGTTCCAGGAAACCATCACTTCCGGTAAGTGGTATACCAACGACTACGATTTTACCAAATCGCGTGCTGATATCTCGGCGATTGACAGCAAGCCGCGTAAAACCAGCTTCAATGAGATGGAGGTGTATCACTGGCCGGGCGATTACGATCAGCCGGATATCGGTGAGCAGTTGGCCAAAATCCGCAGTGAAGAGCGTGGTGCGCTGGGTTCCCGTGCCATAGGGGCGGGTGAGCTGAGAGGTATCGCCTGCGGCATCGATTTCGAGCTGCAGGGTTGCCCGCTGGAGAAAGCCAATCGCGAATACATGGTGATCTCCAGCCGTCTGGAAATTATCGATATTAGCCAGCTGACCGGTTCGGGTGAGTTCAGCTATCACTGTGAATTCACGGTGCAGCCGACGACCAAGATTTACCGTCATCCGCAGCTGGCTATCCGTCCTAAAACCAGCGGCCCGCAAACGGCTGTGGTGGTAGGGCCGCCAGGTGAAGATATCTGGACCGATACCTATGGCCGAATCAAAGTCCGCTTCCTGTGGGATCGCTATGGTCAAAACCGTGAGACGGACTCCTGCTGGATCCGCGTCAGTCAGGCGTGGGCAGGGAACCAATTTGGTGGCATCTGCATTCCTCGCGTGGGCCATGAGGTCATTGTTGATTTTATCAACGGCGATCCCGATCGTCCGCTGGTGTTGGGAACCCTCTACAACAACGTAACCATGCCGCCGTGGGATCTGCCTGAGAACGCCACTCAAAGTGGGCTGATCAGCCGCACAGTAGGCGGCGGACGGACCAACTTTAACGGCATCCAGTTCGAGGATAAGCCAGGCCAGGAATATTACTGGGAGCAGGCTGAACGTGATATGTCTCGCCTGACCAAGCGTAATGAAGACCAGGTGATCGGTTTAAATTCGACCACTACCATCGGCGCGTCCAGTACGACTTTTGTCGGGGCGGATGAAAAGACGAATATCATCGGGAACAGTGCCCTGGTCGTGGGGCTGGGCTTAGGTATTCAGGTGGGTGGATCGCAGTCTGATAACGTTGCCCTTGCGAAAGGGATAAACGTTGGCGGAGCGTTTGCGACCAACGTCGGGGGAGCTTATACCCTGGCGGTAGGTGGTGCGATGGCTGAGAACGTCGGGGGAGCCTATAACCTTGCGGTTGGCGGACCACACACTAATGCCATTGGCGGCCCGCATACTATGACTGTAGGCGGACCATTTGTGATGACGGCCGGTGGAGAGATGTGTATCTCTGCAAAAAAAATCAAAATGGTGGCTGACCATATCGTCCTGCAGGGCGGCCAGATAGATTTGAACCCTGGCGATTGCTGCAACTGCGGCGGTGGCGGCGGCGGTGGTGGTGGTGGTGCGGCTGTAATCCCTGGTCTGCCGGGGCTGTCAGCGTTTGGCTTTGTAGGCCTGGCATTGCCATTGCCTCCATTACCAACACCTGATCCAGATCCAACGACACCGGAACCGACGACACCGGAACCAACGACACCGGAACCGACGACACCGGAACCGACAACACCGGAACCGACAACACCGGAACCGACAACACCGGAACCGACAACACCGGAACCGACAACACCGGAACCGACGACACCGGAACCGACGACACCGGAACCAACGACACCGGAACCAACGAATACCGGGAGTTGGGAACCACCAGATGAAGAGTAATTCTCCGCTCTTCTTCCGGCTGGCACGGTAAAAGTGAAGATGCAGGAGGGGAAAGTGATTTTTTCCCTCCTGCATAAGGGAGCTTGTTTTTCGTTAAACAGAATGAGGTGATATATGTCACAACCTGCAGCCAGATTAGGCGATGCAACGGGGCATGGTGGAGCACTCGTCAGTGGCTCCGGCAATGTTTTTATCAATGGATTGCCCGCCGGTGCCGTAGGGCTCAGCGTGGCACCCTGCGCACTGTTACACGGTGCCGCTCCGGTGGCATGTGGATCGGGTACCGTCTTTATCAATGGTAGCCCTGCGGCAAGGCTTGGCGATGTGACCGGTTGCGGTGCGCCAATTTGCAGCGGTTCGGGCGATGTATTTATTGGTGGCTGAATCATGCAACTGTTAATGACCTGGCCCGATACTCAGCTGGTTTTCAATCTTGCAGAGTCTTATACCTTTAAAAATGCGGCCTGTTTCAGTGTGCGGCAGGGAACATTTGGGACGCCGTTACCGCAGGATAAAAACAACGTTGTTTATTTTTACACTGCTGCTGTCGGGCCGGTCATTTTCAATGACTGCGAAGAGTTTATCTGCTTAATTGATGGTCATGAACTTGAGCGCGGACAGGCACACTCTCTGCGTTTTGGGGCCGTTATTCAGCTGGGTCAGTTCACGTTTGAAGTGACGCTGGGCGATGAAACGGCTGCCCATGATGACATGCTTCACAGCTTGCTTAATGTGCATTCTGCGGAGGAAAAAGCCAGTCTGATCGTCCCGGAACTGGAGGATATTTTGCCTAATGGCGGCCATTATACCGGCGATCTTCGTTATTTTAACGATGCCGTAAAGGGCGCTGAGGCAGAAAAAGATATCCTGAAAAAACTTGAAGTTGAGTACAAAAAATTCCTCATTTGGGGTGAGCAAAACAGGAAGTTTTTTGACGAGAATCCTGAGCTTAATAACAAACTTTCCGGTAGCGATCACTATTTTGATGCGATCAGAGACGAGATGAAAACCCGGACCCTGACAGAGTGCATTATCGAAGCGCCTTCACTGATCGATGAAGTCTGGAAGGAGATGAATATGATGGACTCCTATGACGACCTGCTGGGTGAGGAAGAGAAGCTGGATATCCTCAAATCTCTGGCCCCGGAAAATATCTCCTCAAGAGAGAAAAAACATGTACCGGAGCTGGTGTTCCACGATCTGTACAAAACAGGGCTGGACAGCCTTTATTAATTAACCACGGAAAGGATTATAAAATGACTGAAGCTTCTTCATTAACTGAAGTATTAAAGACCTCACAGCTTAGCGATGTTCTTGCGGATGTTCTGGTTCGGGTTAAAGCGAAACCGGAAGATATCGCACTGAGAAAAACCCTGTTCAAACTGTACTGCATTGAAGGCCTGTGGGAAAAAGCCCTGATGCAGCTGCAGACCATTGAACTGATCGATGATAATGCTCAAAAAGAGACCGAGCTCTATAAAAACCTCGTGTTCAGTGAGCTGGTCAGGGAGAGCGTGCTGGCGGGCGAACGTACCGCTGGCCTGCTGGATGAGTCGTCACCTGAGTGGATGTCAATGTTGCTTCAGGCCAACAAGCTGCACACTCAAAAGGAACACGAACAGTCTGAAGCTTTGCGTGCTCAGGCATTCGAGCTGGCGCCTGAAACGGCCGGTAAAGGTGAAATGACCGGTGCATTTAACTGGATCGCCGACAGTGACGGCCGTCTCGGCCCGGTCTGTGAGTTTGTCAGCGCGGGCGGCTATCGTCAGGTGCCTTATTCCGTCATTCAGCTAATGACTGTGCCTCAACCAAAAGATTTGCTGGATCTGATCTGGGCACCGGCTCATATCAAGGTGAATAACGAGTTCTATTATGGCTATATTCCGGCCCGCTATCCCGTCACGCCAGATGCAGAACAAAAACTGAAGCTGGGTACAGTGACCGAATGGGTTCAGGAGTCAGATATTTTCTCTACCGGTATGGGCAGGAAAATGCTGATCACCGATCGGGGCGAATTCTCGTTGCTTGAAGTGACAGAAATCACCTTTGCATAACGGAGCAGGACATGGATAAGAAGCAGCATTATCTGCCGACGCTGTTTGAAAGGTTGCTGGACGACGAGCCTAAAAAACAGCTGGAAAGTTATGATGCCTTTCATTTTGATGGAAGAAAGATGCGCGCTATTGTTCAGCAGGATATTTCCTCTTTGCTGAATAATACCAATATCGAAGATCGACTGGATGAACACCGCCATAAGGCTGTTTGTAGTTCAGTCATGAACTACGGTATTGGTGCGCTGGCAGGCAGATATGCCAATCATCACAACTGGAACATCATTGAGAAAAACATCAGAAATGCGATATTGCGTTTTGAGTCCAGAATTATTCCTGAATCGCTGTTAGTCCGCCCGTTAATTGATAAAGACCATCCGGGTAAAAATGGGATGGTCATTTTTGAAATTCGCGGGCTGATTGAATGGCACCCGAATCCCATCGATCTCTGCGTCAGCGGTGTGTATGACGTGGAAACCTCGAAAGTCGATTTAAGAAGTTCCTGAGGGCGGCCTGCCGCCCCTTCCCCTCAGCGCCTCTCAGTGGTTAAATCACCTTAACTGCATAATTTCAGGAGGCCCTGTGCTGCCATCTAAAACCGTCAGTCTGACCATTCCCCGTAACTGGCTTGATCTGTACGAAACCATCTGGAAACCTGACTATTTCCCCAAATGGGCCTCTGGCCTCAGTCAGTCCACGCTGGTACAGGAAGGTCACGCCTGGAAGACGACCGGGCCGGGCGATTCGGTGAAAATCCGCTTCACTGAACACAATCCCTTTGGCGTGATGGACCATTACGTTGATACCGGTTTTGGCAAAGAAGTGTATATGCCGATGCGGGTAGTGGGAAATGAAGAGGGCGCAGAAGTATTGATCACTGTCTTCCGCCAGCCGCTGATGTCTGATGAAAAATTTGCTCAGGACGTGGAGTGGGTGAAGCGCGATCTGCAGGCGTTGCATACGCTGCTGACCACCTGAGTGGAGGGAAGGCCATCAGTTATTGCGAGCAGCCCCGTTCCGGTGTTGGACGGGGCAGTCGCTGATTAAAAGTGGATCACCCCTTTAATCAGCTCGCGATTATTGATCACCTGCGATTCAAAACTTTCTGCCAGGCTGGCAAACTCAAAGCGCCGGTTGAGCATCATCCCGGCGCTGATTTTGCCTGTAGCCATCAGCTGCGCCACTCTGGCAAAGTCTTCGTGAGTGGCGTTGCGGCTGCCCATCAGCGTGGTTTCTTTCTTGTGGAACTCGATATCCGCAATCTGGATATCCCCTTTGTGCAGCCCAACAAACACAATGCTGCCGCCGTGACCAATCAGTTTCACCGCGTTATTCATGGCAACCGGGCTGCCGGTGGCATCAATCACCGTTCCCGGCAGACGCCCTGCAAACTGTTCACGCAGCTGCGACTCGAAACCCTCTGCGGCAGCATCCAGCGCCTTCAACCCGAGGTTTTGCACCACATGATCGCGGCGGAACGGGCTGGTATCTGCCACTATCACCCGGGCACCCGCCGCACTGGCTATCGCCGCCACGCCCAGACCGATTGGGCCTGCGCCCACCACCAGAACACTGTCATCAGGCTGGACTGCGGCGCGTCTTACCGCATGAGCGCTGATGGCGAAAGGCTCAATCAGAGCCGCCGCTTCCGGATCCACGTCGGTAACATCCAGCAGATTGCTGGCTGGTACATTCAGGTAGTCACAAAATCCGCCGTCCTGATGTACGCCGATCACTGAAATTTTCTCGCAGCAGTTGGTTTTGCCGCTTTCACAAGCCGGGCAGATGCCGCAGGAAAGATAAGGAACGACCGAAACTCGTTGTCCAACGCGGAACTGACTGACGCCAGGCCCCAGCGCCACCACTTCCCCGCACAGCTCATGCCCCAGCACGCGGGGATAGCTGAAGAAGGGCTGATTGCCTGCCCAGGCATGGATATCGGTGCCGCAGATCCCGGCGGTGATCATCTTCAGCTGCGCTTCCCCAGCTGCTGGTTCACTCCTGGCACGCTGCTGATAAAGCATCTCTTTCGGCTGCTGGCACACCAGCGTCGTCATCATGGTCATGGTTGTTCTCCGTTGTGATGCCTGATTTATGGGCTAAACCGGGGGGAAGGCGCAGAGGCTGGCGGCGATTTTGTGACTGAGCGCGGCTTTCGCGGGACAGAATTGGTTTTTAATAGATAAAAAACCAGGATACGCCATGAGCCGCACGCAAAATCTTCGCCATAACGTGGTCAATCAGATGCTGGAAGGTATCAGCCGCCAGCACATCCGCTCACCGTTGCCGCCACAGGCCGCTCTGGCTGAAATGTTTAACGTCAGCCGGACTACCGTGCGGCATACGCTGGCGCATCTGCATGAACGGGGCGTGCTGAACAAGGTGAACAATCAATATCTGATTGTGCGGCCACCTGCGGAGGATGACGGGTTTGATGCGGTCAGCGCCTCGCTGGAAGTGCAGTCGCAACAGTTTGAGCAGGCATTCTTTCAGATGATAAACCAGCGGGTGCTGCGGGCTGGCGAGAGCATCTCTGAGCTGCAGCTGGCTCAGCAGGTTGGCGTCAGTCCGGTGGTGGTGCGGGAATTCTTGTTACGCTTCAGCCGTTACAACCTGATTGAAAGCGTGCGGCGAGGCCACTGGCTGATGAAAAAATTTGAGCAGCATTATGCCGAAAAGCTGTTCGAGCTGCGGGAAATGCTGGAAACGCATGGACTGAACCGCTTTATGAATCTGCCCTCTGACGACAAGCGCTGGATCAAGGCCCGTGATTTGCTGAGCCGCCATCGGGAGATGCGCGACACCATTGCCAGCAGTTACCGGATGTTTGCGCAGCTGGATCGTGAGATGCATCAGCTGATCCTTTCGGCCGCCGACAACCCCTTTATCGATCAGTCGCTGGAAATTATTTCGGTCATTTTTCACTCTCACTATCAATGGGATGAGAGCGATCTGAAGCAGCGCAATATTGTCGCGCTGGAGGAGCATATGGCGATCCTCACTGCGATTATCAGCCGCAACGATGTGGAAGCCCATTGCGAATTGCACCGCCACCTCACCACCGCGAAGCAGTCGATGATCCGCTCCATTAATCAGTACAGTGACTGAGATCCCGCTTTTGGCCACACATGGCGATAAAGAACCAATAAAAAACAGTAAACCGCAATCTGTCGCACGGAACAGCAACATGATTACTACGTGAAATTAACACGCCTATTACTCTGATCGGGACATCTTCACCGCCTGTGGCGGCTTAACAGATCACCTGACACTGGGGAGTGCCTTATGAGTAACAGCCCGATTGTGACTGGCAGCGGCAGCGATATTGCTGGCGGCAACGATCCAGTCGATATCGTACCCGCACAGGGTACGCTGATCCGCTCAGTCCGCATCAAGCGTGTGCAAACCACAGCGATGATTTTGCTGTTTCTGGCAGCGATTATTAATTATCTCGACCGCAGTTCGCTCTCCGTCGCCAACACCACGATCCGTGGAGATATGGGGCTGAACGCCACCGAAATCGGGTTGTTGCTGTCCGCGTTTTCACTGGCCTATGGTATCGCTCAGCTCCCCTGCGGGACGCTGCTGGACCGTAAAGGCCCGCGTATTATGCTCGGCATCGGCATGTTTATCTGGTCCTGTTTCCAGGCGTTGTCCGGACTGGTGCATAATTTCACGCAGTTTATCCTGGTGCGTATCGGGCTGGGAATTGGTGAAGCGCCGATGAACCCGTGCGGTGTGAAGGTCGTTAACGACTGGTTCAATATCAAAGAGCGTGGCATGCCGATGGGCTTTTTCAACGCGGCTTCGATGATTGGACTGGCTGTGAGCCCGCCGATACTGGCAGCTATGATGCTGTCGATGGGCTGGCGCGCAATGTTTGTCACCATCGGTATTCTGGGCATTTTCCTGTCGGTGGGCTGGTATATGCTTTACCGCAACCGCGACAATAAAACGCTGACCAGGGAAGAAGTTAACTATCTGGACGCGGGCAGCGTACGGGCACGCCAGGAAAAGATGAGCATGAAGGAGTGGCGCGGCCTGTTTAAGAACCGCACCATGTGGGGAATGATGATCGGCTTCAGCGGCATTAACTATACCGCATGGCTGTACCTGGCCTGGCTGCCGGGATATCTGCAGACCACTTATCATCTGGATTTAAAAGCCACCGGCTGGCTGACGGCGATCCCGTTCCTGTTCGGTGCAGCGGGTATGCTGCTGAATGGCTATGTGGTGGATGCGCTGGTGCGCCGTGGGATGGAGCCGGTGAAAACCCGTAAAATCTGTATCGTGGCCGGGATGCTGTTCTCCGCGGCCTTTACTGCAGTTGTGGTGCAGGCAACTACCACTTCGATGGCGGTGGTGTTGATTGGTATGGCGCTGTTCTGTATCCACTTTGCCGGTACGTCCTGCTGGGGGCTGATCCACGTGAATGTGACTTCGCGAATGACGGCATCTGTGGGGAGCATCCAGAACTTTGCCAGCTTTATTTTCGCTTCGTTTGCGCCGGTGCTGACTGGCTGGATCCTCGATAAAACCGGTTCGTTCAGTATGGCGCTGACGCTGTGTGCCTGTGTGACGGTGCTGGGTGCCTTGTCCTATCTATTTATCGTTCGTGACCCGATTGTGGATGCAGTGGAATGATTGCTGGTGCGTGGTACAGCCTCTGCGATTAGAGGTATAATCCCACGCATTATTCAACGGGTTTAGAAACGAAAATGACAAAACTTACCTTACAAGAGCAGATGCTTAAAGCTGGATTAGTGACAAGTAAAAAGATGGAAAAAGTGCAGAGAACGGCCAAAAAATCACGGGTTCAGGCTCGTGAGGCAAGAGAGGCGGTGGAAGAAAATAAAAAAGCGCAGCTTGAGCGCGATAAACAAATAAGCGAACAACAAAAACAAGCTGCTCTGTCGAAAGAATATAAAGCTCAGGTGAAGCAGCTCATTGAAATGAACAAGGTCGTTATTTCAAAAGGTGAGATTGATTTTAATTTCACCGACAATAATCTGATTAAAAAAATAGCGGTTGATAAGACAACTCAATCCCAGCTAATCAGTGGCCGTCTTGCTATTGTTCGCCTGGTTGAGGGGAATAGCGGAGAGAGCAAATATGCTGTTATCCCCGCAATCGTAGCCGATAAAATTGCGCAGAGGGATGCGAACAGCATTGTATTAAACAGCGCACTCAGCGCGGAAGAGGAAAATGAAGAAGATCCGTATGCCGATTTCAAAGTGCCTGATGATTTGATGTGGTAAATGACTTTTGCTTTCAGAACGGGCTGGCATAGCAGGCTTCGATCCGCTCTTTGCTGACGGGATGAGTAAAATGCAATTCGCTGGCGTGCAGCATCAGACGCGGCGTCCGTTCGGTGCCGGGCAGCAGGCGACCGCCATACAGATCGCAGCCCAGAATAGGGTGGCCCAACTGCAGGCAGTGAATGCGTAGCTGATGGGTGCGCCCTGTCTCGGGGATGAGTTCCACCCGCGTTAATGGCAGTGACGTTTTGTCTTCCAGCTGATGATAAAAGCGCTCAATAACCCGATAGCGGGAGCGGGCAGGTTTACCGTGAATGGAGCAAATCGACATCAGCGGAAACAGCGCCGGGATTTTGGCAATCGCCGCATCGATAACCCCTTCGTTATCTTCCAGATGCCCACAGAGCAGTGCGCTGTACACCTTGGTCACTGTGCGCTGGCTGAACTGTTGGCACAGGGCGGCATTGATTGCTTTATTGCGGGCAATGACCATCAAACCGGAAGTCCCAAAATCAAGACGATGGACGAGGGTGCAACCGGGGAATGTATGAACCAGCCGGTGATGCACCGAATCGAGATTTTGCGGATTTTTCCCCGAGAGGCTGAGCAACCCGCTGGGTTTATTGATCAGCACCAGGTGATCGTCCTGATAAAGGATCTCTGTCTGCTTATGGCACGGCGGGGCAATAAAGGTATCGATAATCGTAGACATCAGGCTGCCCGGATGGCGAGTGGCAGCGGATAATAACGAATTTTACGCCGACTGGCGAATTCATCGTCGGCTCTTTGCCCACGACATAGAGTCAGAAAAACCAAATAAGAATGATATGATCAAGGGCAGGCGGTGCAAGCAGCAACGGACAAGACCTTAACCCATGGGGATGTTTTATGAACCAGGAAATACCACTTAAATTTTATGACATCGTGGATGAGTATTCGACGGAATCGGTAAAGCCGGTGAGCGAGTCAGAGCGTGAATCTCTGGCGCACTATTTCCAACTGCTGCTCACCCGTTTAACGAATAATGAAGAAATCAGTGAAGATGCGCAGCAAGAGATGGCAAGTAAAGCCGGTATCGACGAACAGCGTATTGATGATATAGCGACATTTCTGAACCAATGGGGCAATGAGTAGCGCCTGCAATGACCTTATCGCTTGCCAGCTTATTCGGGAAATGATTCGGTCGCTGTAATGTCCGGTGGTAGCAGGAGGGGTTATCCGGAACACTGACACGCCGTAAATACATCCTTGTAGGCTTGAGTCGCGCGTCCATGCGCGACACAGTCCGCTTATCCGGATAACCCCTCCTGCAAATGGCTACAGAGTGGCTGTCTGGATAATCCCGTTATTTTACCTGGCCTGTACTAAACCACTGTAGGTTTCTATGTCGCGCGGTGCTTTAAGATCCTCCGCCGATCTCCAATGCGGTAGAACCGACAATAAACGGTCTTTTTTTTCGCCATTTTTATACTTTTTTTACACCCTCTCCCCGTATTTTTACATCAACTTTGCACCCCTCCGGCAACAATATCCGTATCTGAAAGCGCCCCGGAGGTGTGTTGTGAGCATGGCCTTAATTGCCGGCATTATCCTGCTTACCGTGATGTTGATGGTCCAGGCCAGCCTGCCGCTTAACCCACAGCAGTTGCCCAACCTGAGCTGGCATCTGGCGCTGAACACTTCGGTCAGTTTTGTGACCAACACTAACTGGCAGTCTTACGCTGGTGAAAGCACGCTGAGTTACTTTAGCCAGATGGTGGGACTGACAGTACAGAATTTCCTGTCGGCTGCCACCGGGATTGCTGTGGCATTTGCTCTGATCCGTGGGTTTGCCAATCGCTCACTCGGTATGTTGGGCAATGCCTGGCGCGACATGACACGCATTACTTTGTATGTGCTGCTGCCATTCTCTCTGCTGATTGCCCTGTTCTTTGTCAGCCAGGGCACACTGCAAAACTTCTCGGGCTATCTCGACCTCACCACGCTGGAAGGCGTTAAGCAGACGCTGCCAATGGGGCCGGTTGCCTCGCAGGAAGCGATCAAGATGCTGGGCACCAACGGCGGCGGTTTCTTTAACGTCAACTCTGCTCATCCCTTTGAGAACCCGACTGCATTGAGCAACTTCGTGCAGATGCTGGCGATCTTCCTGATCCCGGCCGCACTTTGCTTCGCGTTTGGGGATGTGGTGAAAGATCGCCGACAGGGCCATGCACTATTATGGGCGATGTCAGTGATGTTTATCGCAGCGGTGGTGGTGGTGATGTGGGCTGAACTGCGCGGTAATCCGCACTTCCTGACTTTGGGGGCTGACAGCGCCAGCAATATGGAAGGCAAGGAAACACGGTTTGGCATCCTTAACTCCAGCCTGTTTGCGGTGATCACTACGGCGGCCTCCTGCGGTGCGGTTAATGCGATGCATGACTCCTTCACCGCGCTGGGTGGCATGGTGCCGATGTGGCTGATGCAGATTGGCGAAGTGGTGTTTGGCGGCGTGTGCGCGGGCCTGTACGGCATGCTGCTGTTTGTGCTGCTGGCGGTATTTATTGCCGGGCTGATGATTGGCCGCACGCCGGAATACCTCGGCAAGAAGATCGACGTCTGGGAAATGAAAATGACCGCGATGGCGATCCTCGTCACGCCCACGCTGGTGCTGCTGGGCACCGCGCTGGCGATGATGACCGATGCCGGGCGCAGCGGGATGACCAACCCGGGCATCCACGGTTTTAGCGAAGTGCTGTATGCCGTCTCTTCTGCAGCTAACAACAACGGCAGCGCCTTTGCCGGTCTGAGCGCCAACACGCCGTTCTGGAATCTGCTGCTGGCGTTCTGCATGCTGATTGGTCGCTTCGGCATCATCATTCCGGTGATGGCAATTGCCGGTTCGCTGGCCGTGAAGAAAATTCAGCCGGTCGGTAACGGTACCCTGCTAACGCATGGCGTGTTGTTTATTGCGTTGTTGATCGGCACCGTGCTGGTGGTTGGTGCGCTGACGTTTATTCCTGCTCTGGCCCTGGGGCCGGTGGCAGAACACCTGCAAATGTTCGGTCAATAATCGCCGGAGAGAAGAATCATGAGTCGTAATCAACAGGCGCTGTTTGACGGTGCATTGATGCGGGCAGCAGCAAGCGATGCGGTGAAAAAAATCAGTCCGCGCGTACAGTTTCGCAACCCGGTGATGTTTGTGGTGTGGCTGGGTAGCGTGCTGACCACGCTGCTGGTCATCTCTATGATGATGGGGAAAACGCCTGGCAGCGCTGGCTTTACCGCAGCCATCTCGCTATGGCTGTGGTTCACCGTGCTGTTCGCCAACTTTGCCGAAGCGCTGGCAGAAGGGCGCAGCAAGGAGCAGGCCAACAGCCTGAAGTGCGTACAGAAAACCAGCTATGCGAAAAAAATGGCTGCGCCACGTTATGGCGAAAAATATCATCAGGTTGCTGCAGATTCTCTGCGTAAAGGCGATGTGGTGCTGGTGGAAGCCGGGGACATCATTCCCTGCGACGGCGAAGTGCTGGAAGGGGGCGCATCGGTGGATGAAAGCGCGATTACCGGTGAGTCCGCGCCGGTCATTCGGGAATCCGGTGGCGACTTTGCCTCGGTGACAGGCGGTACGCGCATCCTTTCTGACTGGCTGGTGATCCAGTGCAGTGTCAATCCTGGAGAAACCTTTCTCGACCGGATGATCGCGATGGTGGAAGGCGCATCACGCCGTAAAACACCCAATGAAATCGCTCTGACTATTCTGCTGGTGGCGCTGACTATCGTTTTCCTGCTGGCCACCGCCACGCTCTGGCCGTTCTCTGCCTGGGGCGGTAATGCGGTCAGTATCACCGTGCTGGTGGCCCTGCTGGTTTGCCTGATCCCCACCACTATCGGTGGCCTGCTGTCGGCGATCGGCGTGGCCGGGATGAGCCGGATGCTGGGTGCGAACGTCATTGCCACCAGTGGCCGCGCAGTGGAAGCCGCCGGTGACGTTGACGTGCTGATGCTGGACAAGACCGGGACCATCACGCTGGGGAACCGCCAGGCCACGAAGTTTCTGCCTGCGCCGGGCGTGACTGACGAACAGCTGGCCGATGCGGCACAGCTGGCTTCTCTGGCCGATGAAACACCGGAAGGACGCAGTATCGTGGTACTGGCGAAACAGAAATTCAATCTGCGCTAGCGGGATCTGAACAGCATGGGTGCCACTTTCATCCCGTTCTCTGCGCAGACCCGGATGAGCGGCGTCAATGTGCAGGATCGCGTGGTACGTAAAGGCGCTGTGGATGCCGTTCGCCGCCACATTGACAGTAACGGTGGCCAGTTCCCGCCGCAGATGAACCAACTGGTGGAGGAGGTCGCCCGTGCAGGCGGCACGCCGCTGGTGGTGTGTGACGGCGCGAAAGTGATGGGCGTGGTGGAGCTGAAAGATATCGTTAAAGGCGGCATTAAAGAGCGCTTTGCCGAGCTGCGCAAGATGGGCATCAAAACCATCATGATCACCGGGGATAACCCGCTGACTGCCGCCGCCATTGCCGCCGAGGCCGGTGTGGATGACTTTCTGTCAGAAGCGACGCCGGAAGCCAAGCTGGCGCTGATCCGTCAGTATCAGGCCGAAGGGCGGCTGGTGGCGATGACCGGTGACGGCACCAACGATGCTCCGGCGCTGGCTCAGGCTGACGTCGCCGTGGCGATGAATTCCGGAACCCAGGCGGCGAAAGAGGCGGGCAACATGGTGGACCTGGACTCTAACCCCACCAAGCTGCTGGAAGTGGTACATATCGGTAAGCAGATGCTGATGACCCGTGGCTCGCTGACCACCTTCAGTATCGCCAACGACGTTGCGAAGTATTTTGCCATCATTCCTGCCGCCTTTGCGGTGACTTATCCGCAGCTCAATGCGCTGAACGTGATGCGCCTGCACTCGCCGGACTCCGCGATCCTGTCTGCGGTCATTTTCAACGCGCTGGTGATTGTGTTCCTGATCCCGCTGGCGTTGAAAGGGGTGAGTTACCGGCCGCTGAGTGCCGCAGCACTGCTGCGTCGTAACCTGTGGGTTTATGGTTTTGGTGGGCTGCTGGTGCCGTTCGCCGGGATCAAAATTATCGATATGCTGCTGACCGTTACCGGTTGGTTCTGAGGAAACGCACATGAGTCAATTACGTCCTGCGGTGATTTTGCTGCTGCTGCTGTCAGTCATCACTGGCCTGATTTATCCTTTAGTTACTACCGCGCTGGCGCAGATGCTGTTTCCGGCGCAGGCTAATGGTTCGCTGCTGCAGGTGGATGGCAAAGTGCGCGGCTCGGCCCTGATTGGTCAGAATTTTACCCGTGCTGATTATTTCTGGGGACGGCCTTCTGCCACCGGTGACTCGCCGTATAATCCGCTGGCTTCTTCTGGCAGCAATCTGGCCGGGACTAACCCGGCGCTGGATGAAGCGGTGAAACAGCGGGTGGCGGCGCTGCGTCAGACAAACCCGCAGGCCAGTGCGACCGTGCCGGTGGATCTGGTCACGGCTTCTGCCAGCGGGCTTGATCCGCAGATTTCCCCTGAAGCGGCTTTCTGGCAGGTGCCTCGTGTGGCTGCGGCACGTCAGCTATCCGTCTCAGAGGTGAACCGGTTGATTGATGACAATACTTCCACATCGCTACCCGGTTTTATCGGTGAGCCGGGTGTCAACGTGGTGCAGCTGAATCTGGCGCTCGACGCATTACAGTGATTTTCAACAAGGACTCCGATGAACGATGAGATACAGCGCCCCGATCCGGATGCGCTGTTACTGCAGGCTGATGAGAGCGGTCGCGGCAAGCTGAAAATCTGGTTTGGTGCCTGTGCCGGCGTGGGAAAAACCTGGGCAATGCTGCAGGAAGCGCGACGCCTGCGTGAGCAGGGGCTGGAGGTGCTGATCGGCATCGTGGAGACCCACGGTCGTGAGGAAACGGCTGCGCTGCTGGACGGGCTGACCGTATTGCCACGGCGGGCAACCGGGCAGAACCGCCATCCGGAGTTTGATCTGGATGCCGCGCTGGCCCGACACCCTGCGGTGATTTTGATGGATGAGCTGGCGCACACCAACGCGCCCGGTTCACGCCATCCAAAACGCTGGCAGGATATTGAAGAGCTGCTGGATGCGGGCATCAACGTGATGACCACCGTTAACGTTCAGCATCTGGAAAGCCTGAACGATGTGGTCGGCGGCGTGACTGGTATCCGCGTGCGTGAGACCGTTCCCGCCCCCTTTTTTGATGCTGCTGATGAGGTGGTGCTGGTGGATTTGCCCGCCGACGACCTGCGCCAGCGCCTGAAAGAAGGCAAGGTCTATATTGGCGACCGGGCCGAACGCGCCATCGAAAACTTCTTCCGTAAGGGTAACCTTTTCGCGCTGCGTGAACTGGCGCTGCGCCGTACGGCTGACCGCGTCGATGAGCAGATGCGGGCCTGGCGCGACAGCCAGGGGCGTGAAAAAGTCTGGCACACGCGGGACGCAATCCTGCTGTGCATCGGCGAGAATACCGGCAGCGAAAAACTGGTCAGAACCGCAGCCCGTCTGGCAGCCCGTCTCGACAGCGTCTGGCACGCAGTTTACGTCGAAACGCCAAGGCTGCACCGCCTCTCTGAAGCCCGGCGGCGCGGCATTTTGCGCACCCTGCAACTGGCGCAGGAGCTGGGAGCTGAAACCGCCACGCTCTGTGATCCCAGCGAAGCAAACGCGGTGCTGCGTTACGCCCGTGAGCACAATCTGGGCAAAATCATTATTGGTCGCAGGCCCACCCGCCGCTGGAAGCGCGACAGCTTTGCCGATCGGCTGGGCCAGCTGGGGCCGGATCTGGATCTGGTGATTGTCGCTCTGGATGAGCCGGTCTCCCTGCCAGCCAGCCCGCTGTCAGACAACAGAGTATTGAGCGATAAATGGCGTATGAAGCTGAGAGGCTGCATCGCCGCAGTGCTGCTCTGTACGCTGGTCACTCTGCTGGGGCGCTGGGTGCTGCCCGGCGTCGACTCCGTCAATCTGGTGATGGTCTATCTGCTGGCCGTAGTGGTGGTAGCCCTGCGTTATGGTCGTCTGCCATCGGTGGTGGCAACGGTACTCAACATCATCGCCTTCGATCTGTTCTTTGTCTCACCCACCGGCACGATCGCCGTTTCAGACGTGCAGTATCTGGTGACCTTTGGGGTGATGCTCGCCGTCGGGGTGATTGTCGGAAACCTGACCGCCGGGGTGCGCTACCAGGCTCGTGTGGCCCGTTACCGTGAACAGCGGGCGCGGCATTTATATGAAATGGCCAGGACTCTCAGCCGGGCGCTGAGCCAGCAGGATATTGCTCAGGCTTTACCCCGCAGCCTGGACATCACGCTGCAGGCCAGAAGCGAGTTGATGCTGCCGGATGAGAACGGCGAGCTGGTGGCGACAGGAGAGTCCCGCCTGAGTGCCGTGCCTGACCGGGCGATTGCCCGCTGGAGTTTTGATAAGGGGCAGCCTGCCGGAGCCGGAACAGACACGCTACCGGCCGTGCCGTGGCAGATCATCCCGCTGAAAAGCGGCAGTGAGACGCTGGGGTTACTGGTGCTGGAGCCGTTAAACCTGCGTCAGTTGATGATCCCCGAGCAGCAACGGCTGGTGGAAACCTTCACCGTGCTGATAGCCAATGCGCTGGAACGTGTTGCACTTAGCCAGCGTGAAGCCGTTTCACGCCTGGCCGCCGAGCGTGAGCAGCTGCGTAATGCGCTGCTTTCTGCTCTTTCTCATGACCTGCGTACGCCGCTGACCGTACTGTTTGGTCAGTCAGAGATCCTGACGCTGGATCTGGTGAGCGAAGGCTCAAAACACGCCGTGCAGGCCAGTGCGATGCGCGAACAGACCCTGAATACCATCAGGCTGGTCAACAATCTGCTGGATATGGCGCGGCTGCAGTCCGGCGGTTTCAGCCTGCGGGCTGAGTGGATGGCGCTGGATGAGCTGATCGGCAGCACGCTGAGGATGATGGCCCCTTCGCTGGGCGGCCGCAAAATCGAACTGGATATGCCGGAGGATATGCTGCTGATCCACGTCGACGGGCCGCTGATGGAGCGGCTTCTGACCAACCTGCTGGAGAATGCGCAGAAATATGTTGGCCCGCAAGCGGCGATTGGTATCCGCGCCCGGACTCAGGCGCGGCAGTGGCTGACGATTGAAGTCTGGGACAGCGGCCCCGGGATTACGCAGGGCCAGGAACGACAGATTTTCGAGAAGTTTTCCCGTGGCAGCAAGGAGTCCGCCTTGCTGGGCGTCGGGCTGGGGTTGGCAATCTGCCAGGCGATTGTCGATATCCATGGCGGGAAGATCCATGCGGAAAACCGCCCGGAAGGCGGTGCCCGCTTTGTGATTACTCTGCCGATGAAAGAGCCACCGCTTATTGAGGAATATCAGTGACTTTTTATTCCGGAAATGCCGTTAAATGCGCTTAACGGTCAGTTATCAGGCCAGGCATTTACCGATAAACTCTGCGGCGCTGCGTGCGCCCTGAGCTGAGATAGTGTGCCCGACAGAGGGGGCAAACTGGGTGCTGACCACTACACCCAGCTCGCGCAGTTTCTCTGCCGCAATCTCGCTTTCGGCATAAGGGATTACGCTGTCGGCCATGCCGTGGATAATCATCACCGGGGTCTCCTTTGCGACGCTATAGGGCGCAGGCGAGGCTAAGCGACCGGAAAACGCAACCAGACCGGCTACCGGCCACCGCCCGGAAATCACGGCATCCAGGCCCATAATTGACCCCTGCGAGAAACCCACCAGAACCACTTTATCCAGCTGGTCCTGCATCTGATGTTCAGTCAGGATCGCATTGAGTTCCGCGTCGAAGGCATCGCGAGCCTCTTCAACCCGCTGCGCACGGTTGGCCGGAGTGACCCCTGCCACGCTGAACCACTGGTAGCCTGATCCGTGTTCAAACCGGAAAGGGGCATCAGGGCTGGCGAAGCTTACGCCGGGCAGATCGCCGGACCAGTGGGTGCCCAGACCGGCCAGATCGTCTCCGTTGCTGCCAACGCCGTGCAGTAAAATTACCACTCCTTTCGCCATGATGAGTCTCGCTTGCGGGTTACGGTATGCTGGCGGTTTGCCAGAGCCTGTACACTACACTGATTCCATTCTGATTATTATCCGGCTTAACTCGCAGACTTTATTTCTGTTTCGGAAGAAATAACCAGCCTTTCACCGTTCTGCACATCGAAAAGATGCAGTTTATCGGCGCTGATCCCCAGTGAAATTGGTTGCTCAGGCTCTGCGGCTACCCGTCCGGCGAACTGGACGTGCAACGGGAAGTCCTGCCACTCAACGTGCAGCAGGCTGGATTCTCCCGTCACCTCGATCAGTTTCACCCGCGCCTGCGGCAGATCGCTGGCCGCATTGAAAACAAAATCCTGTGCCCGGATGCCAACAATCACCGGCCTCTGGCCCTGCTGTGCGGCGGCCTGATGCCAGCGGGCGGGCAGGGCAAACCACAGGCCGTTGCACTGTACGCCAGGTATGCCCTGCCGGGTTTCCAGCTGGCCTTCCAGCAGATTCATCGGCGGCGAACCAATAAAGCGGGCGACGAAGGTATTCACCGGGTAGTCATAAATCTCCAGCGGTTTGCCCTGCTGGACGATCACGCCGTCGCGCATCACCACAATCTGATCCGCCAGCGTCATTGCCTCAACCTGATCGTGAGTCACGTAAACCATGGTGGTTTTGAAGCGCTGATGCAGGGCTTTAATTTCTGCCCGCAGCTCCATACGTAGCTGGGCATCAAGGTTGGAGAGCGGTTCGTCAAACAGAAAAACCTGTGGGTTGCGAACCATTGCGCGGCCCATTGCCACGCGCTGGCGCTGGCCACCCGACAGCGCACGGGGATAGCGGCTCAACAGCTTACTGATGCCTAAAATCTCCGCCACGCGGGCGATCTTGCTCTGCTGCTCTTCCCGCTTAACGCGCCGGACCTTCATATGGAAAGCCAGGTTTTCAGACACGGTCAGGTGGGGATATAGGGCGTAGCTCTGAAACACCATCGCGATATCCCGATCCGCCGGATCGAGATCGTTAATCTGCTTGTTATCCAGCAGGATCGCGCCGTCTGAGACGGTATCCAGCCCCGCCAGCAGGCGCAGCAGGGTGGATTTTCCGCAGCCGGAAGGGCCAACCAGCACGGTAAAACTGCCGTCGGGGATGGTGAGATTCAGCGGATTCAGCACCGTTTGTTTGCCATAACGCTTTGCCACGCCAGCCAGTTCTACACGAGCCATACATTCCTCTCTTAAATACGGTCAGCCTTTGCTGCCACCGCTGGCCAGTCCGCTGACCAGGCTTTTTTGCAGCCAGATGGCAATAAACAGCGGCGGCACGGAAGCCAGAATCCCAACGGCGGCAATCAGCCCGTCATCGGTGGCGCGTCCCGCAGTAAAACCGGCGATGGTCACCGGCAGCGTTTGTGCGCTGATATTGCTGGTAAACAGCAGCGCATAGAAGAATTCATCCCATGCCAGCAGCCAGCCGAACAGCGCGGAAGCACCCAGCACCGGTTTCGCCAGCGGCAGGGTGATGCGCAGCAGTACCTGCCAGAAGCGCAGCCCGTCCAGCCTTGCCGCCTGTTCGATATCCAGCGGCAGGGCGTCGAACTGGTTTTTCAGCATCCAGGTGAGGAAGGGCAGGATCAGCGAAAAGTAGACCAGCACCAGCCCCAGATGGGTGTTCAGCAGGCTGAGCTGAGTGAGGACAAAGTACAGCGGCAGCACGAACGCCACCGGCGGCACCATATAAATCGCCAGGCTGCCGTACAGCCAGCCGTCGCGGCCCGGATAGCGGGAGAAGCTGAACGCCGCAGGAATAGCCAGCAGGAGCGAAATCAGGGTGGCGCCACAGGCGACCAGAATACTGTTACCCAGCGCGTGCAGGAACAGCTCTCCGGGCTGGCCCGGCTCCAGCGAGACCAGTCGGGCATAACGGCTGAAATCCCACTGGCGCGGCAGCCACTCCAGCGGCACGCGGGTCAGATCGGTGTTGGAGCTGACGCTCATCAGAAACAGCCACAGCATCGGGCCGATAATGCTGATCGCCACCAACAGGGCCGCCAGATAGCGGAAGAAGGTGCGAATATTACGTTTCATTGGTGGTACTCCTGCGGCGCTGACGCCAGACCATCGCCATGTAAATAGCGATTAATATGCTGCACATCAGCGTCATCAGGATGGCATAGGCTGCTCCGCTGCCGGCCCGCAGGTAGCTGAACGACTCCTGGTAGACGTAAAAGCTGAGGGTTTTAGTGCTGTCCACCGGGCCGCCGCGCGTCATCACGTAGATGATGTCGAAGATTTTAAAGGCGTCGATGGTGCGCAGAACCAGCGCCACGCTCAGCGGCCCGACAATTGCCGGGAAGGTAATTGCGCGGAAGCGGCGGAACGCGGAAGCGCCGTCCAGCCTGGCAGCCTCGAACAGATCCTCCGGAATTGATTGCAGTGCCGCCAGCACCAGTAAGGTCACCAGCGGGTAGTTTTTCCACACGTCAGCCAGCATGACGGCGTTCAACGCGGAATCCGGCGAGCCGAGCCAGCTGCGGTAGCCATCAATAATCCCCAACTGAGTGAGCAGGGCATTGATGCTGCCGTAGTCAGGGTTGAAGTTCAGTCGCCACATCATCGCATTGACAATGGTAGGCAGTGCCCAGGGCAGGATCACCAGCACCCGAAGCACGCTGCGACCGTAAAATTTCTGGTTAAGCAGCAGCGCAACCAGCACGCCGATAATGCCTTCCAGCGCCACCGACAGTATGGTGAAGTAAAGGGTGCGGAGCAGGGAAGAAAGAAAGTCCGGATCGGTCAGGGCGTAAAGATAGTTCTCCACCCCGACGTAGTTAATGGTGCCGCCGTTACTGATTAAAGCGGCATCGGTAAAGCTGAGCCAGATAGTGCGCAGCAGGGGCCAGGCGGTCAGCATCCCCATGACGATCAGCATGGGAGCCAGGAGCACCCATGCCTGACGCTGCTCGCGTTGTGGCAAACTGAGCATCAATACCCCTTAGTGCAGACGTTGGGCGCTTTTGGTCACGGCTTCCATGGCGGATTCCGGCATCTGCTGACCTTGCAGCACCTGCTGGAGCTGCTGTTGCAGGGTGTTGGACAAACGGGAATAGTCAGCGGTGATCGGACGCATCAGCATCACATTCAGCGCTGGTTTCGCCGCGGCAATCAGCGGTTCCTGACCTTTCTGCACGGCAGGATCGTCATAGGACGATTTCCATATCGGCAGGCTCAGACGGGCATATTTGTTCTGCACCGGCTGTGAAGTCAGGTAGCGGATATACTGCCACGACTCGTCAGGATGGCTGCTGGTCTGCGTCACGCCAAGCCCCATTGAACCGTTCATCGCGGCCACTTCGCCCGGTTTTTCAGACGGAGCAGGTACGATGCCCACGTCACCCGCCACTTTGCTCTGCTTCGGATCGTTAGCCATGTTGTACATGTAGGTCCAGTTCAGTGCGAAGGCCGCATCGCCGTTAGAGAAGACTTTGCGCACGTCCTCTTCCAGATACTCACGGGAGTTCGGGTTCGTGACGCCTTTATCCAGCGAGGTCTTCATGTAATCAACGGCTTTGACTGAGCCGGCATCGCTGAAGTTCAGCTTGCCGTCTTTATAGAACTGTCCGCCAAAGGCCGATACCAGAGTGGTGTAGTCACACACCAGCGCTTCAGCCTGTGACCAGCTCCAGACCAGCGGGTATTTGACGATGCCTTTCTCTTTCAGGATCTGCGACTGTTCCATCACCTGTTCCCAGGTTTTTGGCGGGTTGGCAATCCCGGCTTTAGCCAGCATCGCTTTGTTGTAATAGAGATATTTGGTATCGAGGATCCACGGCATTCCCCACTGTTTGTTGTTCCAGCTTACGGTGCTCCAGGCGCCGTCAAACACTTTGGCTTTTTCATCCGGCGTGATCTGGCTGGTGATATCTTTCAGCATGTTGAATTTGCTGAATTCAGCGGGCCACATATCATCGAACAGCACCACATCGTAACCGTTGCTGCCTGCACCGCGAGCAGCGACGATTTTATCGTGCAGCGCTTCATAAGGAACGAATTCCAGATTGACGGTGATATCCGGATGGGCTTTTTCGAAATCGCTGGTCATGGCGCGCACATCGCTTTCGCTGTAGGCGGCCTGTGACATAAACAGAGCGTTGATTTGCGTTTTGGCTGAGGCCATCCCGGAGGCGCTCACTGCCAACAGGGTCAGTAAATAACCGGTAAAGCGGGGGGTAAATCGACTCGTCATACAAACTCTCCGTTATGATACATAAGAAGCGATTGATAAGTGATATTAAGGTCAGCAAAACGCCTGGACCCACCGTAAATTAAATGGGCCAGGCTTGAATTGACAGCACTTTCTTATTTTATAACGTACGGTTGGCGGGTTCCCCTGGGTGTTGGCTGTATTGCTGCCCCCGGCACGCCCGCCGCGTGACCTGGAGATATTAATCAGATTATTTACTGTTTATGGCTGGCGGGTTCCCCGTAATGTTGGCAGTATCGCCGCCCCCAGCGCGCCCGCCGCGTCGCCAAGAGTTGAATGTGTAATTTTGCGGTTGACGGCGTAGCCGCCAGCGCGGATCAGTGCGGCATCCAGGCCCGATTGATAAAGAGGAAGCAGAGCGGCTGCGCTGCCGCTTAATACGGTGATATCCGGGCCATAAAGCGTCAGCAGCGTGTTCAGGCCGCGTCCGACAATCTGACCGTAATTGTGCATGATCTCCGCCACGCGAGGGCGGGCTGCGACCATTTCACTCAGCACTGAGAAGGTGCTGGTACCCCACTGCAAATCCGGGATCTCCTTATGCAGCGCCTGCTGTAGTCGAGTCCGTGACGCCAGCATCTCCCAGCACCCCTGTAAACCGCAGTAGCAGATAACCGGGTCGGAAGAGACCGGGATGTGTCCGGCTTCCGGATGCTTACCGCCAAACGTTCTGAATGGCTGCCCCTTATCCAGCACTGCCACGCCGATGCCGGTTCCGAGCGTCACCATCATCATGCGCTCACTTTCCCGGCCCGCGCCAAGGTGATATTCCCCCAGCGCAGCCACAACAGCATCGTTGTCGATCGCTACCGGCACCGCCAGCAGTTCCCGCAGCTGTGAAACCAGTGGGAAATAAGAGAAACAGGCCAGCGTGTCGTCGTTTTCAATAATTTCCGTGGTGTTATTAACCGGCCCGCTGGCACCAATGCCGAGACTGGTCAGGGAGCTCCCTGCCGGTAACAGGTGGCAAATTTTATCCACCAGAGCTTTGGCGCGCAGAACCGAGGGCAGGGTGGCGAACCAGGCTGAAGGAACGGTCTCACTTGCAATTTCCTGTTCGCCGTCCAGCAAAATAATCCGGGTGCCAGTGCCCCCTATATCAATGCCTGCGCGAAGAGAAAGTGCATGTGTTGTCATATTTTTACCGTTATCTTTTTGCCATAAAGGAATTCGCCAGGCACCATCCCGTTACCACGAGCAAGAGTCACGGTCAGGTGCTGCACCCAGAGCATAGCGCAGAGCAAACGGATCAGTGGAGATTCCCCTGGTGTTGGCAATTGTTGACTGCCGGAGTAAACCACTGGTCCTACGGTAATGACTTCGGTTCCGTTGTCAGCCAGATCGCAGGCCAGCGTCTGCAGCGTAATGTCGCTGCCGTCGCCGAACAGTAAAGCCAGCATGCCTTCCCCTGAAGTCTCCATCGGGCCATGGCGGAATTCACCGCCGACGAACCCTTCCGCACTTATTTTTGAGGCTTCTTTAACGATCAGTGCGCCTGTCAGAGCCGTTGCAGCATCGGCTCCCATGCCGATCAGCGCCACCCGAGGTTTAGCATGGGTGAAAAGCCGATCGGTTAACGCCTGTACCGGCGCGCGGTTTTTAATGATTTCCGCGACTTCCGGCAGCACGGCACTTACCCTGGTAACTAATGGTGTTTCATCCTGCCCGGTCAGGGCATAAAGCGTACGATAACTGGCGACCAGCGTGTTCAGGTAGCTTTTTGCGCTGACGGTTGATTCTTCGCCACTCTTAAGCTCTACTAAAATATTTGCCCGTTTTGCCAGCAGGCTCTGCGCATCGTTGGTGACGCCAATCAGCGTTTTCGCTGTCCGGATGTTTTCCAGCATTGCGACAATTTCACCGCTCATGCCAGACTGCGAAGTCACCCACAATAAGGTCTGCTTTGTGACCAGTTCAGGCATATCCAGTAAGCGGCCTGCATCAATGCGCCAGACCGCGAAACCCCTTGCAACCAGCTCTCTTTCGATGGGGATCAGCGCATAATCTGAAGAACCCATTCCGGCCAGCACGATGCGATCGTACTGAGTAAGGTCGAGCGCATTCAGTGCTTCTGGCAGGGAGTAGTTCAATTGATCGCTCAGCGAGCCGATCTGCTGTTCTAACTCTTTCTCGTAAGCGCTGAAGGGGGTAGCCGTCATGGGTCGTTTTCTCTTTAAAGATAAATGTTCCTGATGTGATTAAACATATATGCACGAAATCGTGCAGTCAATGCTCATATTCGGGCTGTTTATTAATTTTTTGCGCAAATAAAGCCCGTTAAAGGTGACATGCAGGCGGATGTAAGCCACTATATGCATGAAAACGTGCAATTATAGACTCAAGGAATGCAGGATGAGGGCGGCACAGCGCAGATCGCAAATAGTAGAAATGATCGCAGAAAAAGGGTATCTGAACGCAGCTGAGCTGTCAGAGATCTTTGGAGTGGACAGCTCCACTATCCGGCGTGACTTCTCTTTGCTGGAAAAAACCGGTAGAGTGATGCGTACGCATGGTGGGTTGCTGCCTGCTGAAACGGAGGGCGGTTTCGATACGCCTTATAACGTGCGGCTGCAGATGAACGCTTCTGCCAAAACCGCCATCGCCCGCTACGCTGCCAGCCTGGTGAAGGACGGGCAGTCGCTGATCCTTGATAACGGTTCCAGCGTTTATGAGTTAGCACTGGCGCTGAAAGACAAAAGAAACCTGACTGTTGTCACCAATGATATTTTTTGCGCGATGGCGCTGGGCAATCACCCTGGCATCACGGTACATGTGGCTGGCGGGATGATGCTGGATAAGGTTTATACCCTTGTCGGGCAGGAGACGGTCGATAAGATCAATAGCGTCCATGTTGACTGGGCGTTTCTCGGCTCTGAAGGTGTGCATTTCGAAAACGGCATCACCAATATCAATACCATCGAAATTCCGGTTAAGCAGGCGATGATCAAATCGGCTGAGAAAACTGTGGTGCTGGCCGACAGCAGCAAGATGGGTTATCGCGCGCTGGCGCATGTATGCCCGCTCAGCGATATCAGCATGATCATCACCGAAGAGTCTCCCAATCTGAAGCAGCGCAGCAAATATGGCCCACGGCTGGTGGTGGTCGAGCCGGATAAAGAGTAGCTTTTGGGCTAAAATCACTTCTTTAAGCCAGTAAAGTGAGCCTTAAATGCTGTATCGCCGCTTTGAACGACTGATTGATATTTTCCAGGATGCGCCCAGCAACACACCGCCTGACGGCGTCTGGGCTTTTTACGTTTATTACCTGCGCCAGGTCTGGCAAAGTTTCGCCATGTTACTGGTGGTCGGGCTGATTGGGTCACTGATTGAGGTGGCGCTGTTCCGCTACCTCAGCACCATTATTGATATGGTGAATGGCACGCCTGCCGCCACTTTCTTTCGCGATCATGCCGCCGAGCTGATCTGGATGGTGGTGGTGGCGCTGGTGCTGCGGCCGATTTTCATCGGCCTGCACGACCTGCTGGTACACCAGACCATCAACCCCGGCATGACCAGTATGATCCGCTGGCAGAACCACAACTACGTTCTGCGCCAGAGCCTGAACTTCTTCCAGAACGATTTTGCCGGGCGCATTGCCCAGCGCATTATGCAAACCGGGAACGCCCTGCGTGACTCATCCGTTCAGGCGGTGGATGCGCTGTGGCACGTGCTGATTTATGCCATCACTTCGCTGGTGCTGTTCGCCGAGGCTGACTGGAGGCTGATGATCCCACTGCTGTTGTGGATTGCGGGCTACATTATCAGCCTGAAATATTTTGTGCCGCGGGTGAAATCCCGCTCTGTGGCTTCTTCCGATGCGCGATCTAAATTGATGGGGACCATCGTTGATGGTTACACCAACATCACCACGCTTAAATTGTTCGCCCACAGCGATCTGGAACGAGCCTATGCCCGTGAGGCGATAGGCGATCAGACCGATAAAAGTCGCCAGCAGGGCCGTATGGTTACCAATATGGATGTGGCGATCACCACGCTGAACGGACTGCTGATTGTGGGGACCACCGGCCTGGCGCTGTGGCTGTGGACGCAGTCGCTGATCAGCGTGGGTGCCATCGCTCTGGCTACCGGTCTGGTAATCCGCATCGTGAACATGTCCGGCTGGATCATGTGGGTGGTAAACGGCATTTTTGAAAATATCGGGATGGTGCAGGATGGCCTGCAAACTATCGCTCAGCCCGTGAGCGTAACCGATAAACCGCAGGCTCCGGCGCTGAAAGTCCACAGCGGTGAGATCCGCTACGAAGACGTAAACTTCAATTACGGCAAAGATCGCCGGGTCATTGAGAATTTGCAGCTGACCATCCGTCCGGGAGAGAAAATCGGGCTGATTGGCCCTTCCGGAGCGGGAAAATCTACCCTGGTGAACCTGCTGCTACGCCTGTATGACCTGAACGGCGGCCGGATCGTGATTGACGGTCAGGATATCGCCCTGGTCAGCCAGGAGAGTCTGCGTGCGCAAATCGGGATGATCACCCAGGATACCTCGCTGCTGCACCGTTCCATCCGCGATAATCTACTGTATGGTCGCCCCAATGCCACCGAAGAGGAGCTGCAGCTGGCGATCCATCGTGCCAAAGCCGATGAGTTTATCCCGATGCTCTCTGACCCTCAGGACCGCTATGGTCTGGATGCGCATGTTGGTGAGCGTGGGGTGAAGCTTTCTGGTGGTCAGCGCCAGCGTATCGCGATTGCCAGAGTGTTGCTGAAGGATGCCCCGATCCTGATTATGGATGAGGCCACGTCGGCGCTGGACTCAGAGGTGGAAGCGGCGATCCAGGAGAGCCTGGAAACGCTGATGGAAGGCAAAACGGTCATCGCCATTGCGCACCGGCTGTCGACCATTGCCAAAATGGACCGCTTAGTCGTGCTGCAGAACGGCCGGATTGCCGAGATGGGCAGCCATGCAGAGCTGCTGGCGAAAGGTGGACTCTATGCCCGCCTGTGGCAACATCAGACCGGTGGTTTTGTCGGCGAATATTGATCCGCCTGCGTGGAGAGCGCAGGCCATTACGTCAGAAGCAAACTGTCGGACTCGCGCCGTTGCAGGCGCGGGTCCAGTCAAACGCCCTCATTACGCCGGAAGGGCAGTGATTCCCGTGCTTCTTCTGCCCATGCCAGCACACCTTCCCGTTCCTGTTGCAGGTAATCCTTCACTGCTTCATGCAGCCCTTCATGCCGCAAATAGTGCCAGGACTGGGTAATGGTCGGCTCAAAGCCCCGCACCAGCTTGTGTTCGCCCTGTGCGCCTGCATCAAACCGCTGCAGGCCATTGGCAATGGCGTAATCCATTCCCTGGTAGAAGCAGGTTTCGAAATGCAGGCGGTTAAATTCTTCCAGGCATCCCCAGTAGCGGCCATAGAAGGTATTGCCATCCACCAGGCTGAACGCCATCGCGGCGGCCAGACCGTTTTGCGTCGCCAGTACCACGCGGATCGCCTCCGGCATTCTCTCCGCCAGCAGGCTGAAGAACTGGCGCGTCAGATAGGGGCGCTGGCCGCGAACGGCATAGGTGTTGGCATAGCAGGCATAAACGAAGTCCCAGTGAGCTTCCGTCAACTGATGCCCCGCCAGCCACTCAAACTCAAAACCCTGGCTGGCGACCAACTCGCGCTCTTTGCGGATCTGCTTGCGCTTGCGCGACATCAACGTATCGAGGAAGTCCTGGAAATCCCGGTAGCCGGGATTGTGCCAGTGGTACTGGCAGCCAAGACGATGCAGCCAGCGAGGCTGGCTGGCCAGTAGCTCCGCAGTCGGAGCATTGCCGAAGTTGATATGCGCACTGTACAACTGCTGCTCCTGCAGAAAGCCCGGAATGCTCAGCAGCAGCTTTAGTGCCGCATCAGGCTCACCCAGTAAACGCGCTCCGGTTACCGGGTTGAAGGGAACGGCGGCCAGCCATTTGGGGTAGTAAGGCACACCGGCCCGCAGGCAGGCATCAGCCCAGGCATGGTCAAACACGTACTCGCCCATTGAGTGGGTTTTGCGGTAGCCCGGCAAGGCTGCACGAGCTTCGCCATTTTCCATCCACAGCAGATGTTGTGGCTGCCAGCCGGTACCTTTGCCCAGGCAGCCGCTCTCTTCCAGCGTGCTGAGAAAGGCGTGGCGGAGAAAGGGCTGATCGTCAGGGGTGAGGGCATCCCACTGACTGGCGGGGAGATCGGCCAGCTGCGTCAGAAGGGTTATTGACATCGATGCACTCCGTCTTCATACCGGTACGGCGGCCCGTACCTGGTGAATCATGAAGAGCTAAAGTGACGGTTTTGCGCGCGAAGATCAACGTCTTCTGCCGCCACCGCACGGGGCGTTAAAGCCGGGCGGTGGCGGGTTAAGCCTGATTAGCGTGCACGCTGCGGCAGCTGATAGCCAACCTCGTCTTCGGGCGTTTCGCCGCCGACGCGCACAATTGGCCCCATGATAAACAGGAAACAGGCTGCTGCGACCACGCAGTGTGCGCCAACAAATACGAGACCCACACTGTAGCCGCCGGTCAGCGCGACCAGATAGCCGAAGATAACAGGCGTCACTATTCCGGCAATATTACCGACGCAGTTAAATATCGCTCCGGCCAGGCCAACGGCTTCTTTTGGTGCGGTATCGCTGATAATGGCCCAGGTCCCTGCACCTGCCGCAATCCCCTTGCCATAAAAAGCAAAAGACATGATCGCAATGACCCAGAAATTACTGTTGGCAACGGCTGCAGCTATTAAGGTGGCAGCCATCAGCATGCCGACAATATAAGGTGTTTTACGTGCCCACGAGACTGACCATCCGGTGCGGATCAGGTAGTCGGAAATAACTCCCCCAGAGATGCCACCGGCAAAACCAAACAGCGCAGGGGCGACGGTGGCAAATCCGGCGTGAAGGATATCCATTCCCCGCGCCTGGACCAGATAGATAGGGAACCAGGTGATAAAGAAATAACTCAGCGCGATAGTGCAGTACTGGCCAATATAGGCGCACCACAGCATCCGGTTCGTTAACAGCTTGTGGAAAGTTTCACGGGAAAGGCGTGATTTATCTTTTCTCTGCACGGCGGAATCAATATCAATCAGGCCGCCGCCTTCAACAATATGATTCAGCTCGTTCGGAGTAACGCCACGGTGCTGACGCGGTTCCTGCATGTACCAGAGCCATGCGCAGAAGGCGACGATACCGATCATACCGAGCACAAAAAACGGCCACGGCCAGCCAAACTCTGAGACCAGCCAGCCGGAAAGCGGAGAGAAAATTCCCACGGCAAAATATTGAGAAGAGGCAAAGAGCGAAGAGGCGCGCCCGCGTTCGGCTTTCGGGAACCACATAATGGCGATGCGGGCATTGGCCGGAAAGCTGGGCGCTTCTATTAATCCCAGAGTGAAGCGCAGAGTAAACATAATGACCAGCGCGCTGGTGATACCCGTGGCAAATTCTCCGACAAAGCCCATCGCTAATGTTGAAAGTGACCATAGCACCAGCGTCACGCCATACACTTTTTTTGTGCCGAAGCGGTCAAGAAATAAACCGCCGGGGATCTGGCCGATTACATATGCCCAGCTGAAAGCTGAAAGAACAAAGCCGAGTTGAAGGGGTGAAAGGCCGAATTCATCCTTAATCGCTCCACCGGCTATCGAGAGAATAGAACGATCCGCATAGGCGATGACGGAGAGAAATAATATCAGCATTAATATCCACACGCGGACGTGCGAGCTGTTTTTTACAGTCATAATAATTAACCTTCTGCTGCTGATAAGCGGGGTTTCTTCAACTATAGGAGGGCGTTTCAGGGCGGGTCATTGTGCTGATGTCGAAATTACGGGCGTATTTTCGCGATGAATTCAGCAAGAGTCACAAGGCTGGTTGAAGCGGTTCACATTTCCGCCGCAGGCCGGTCCGCTGGCGAAAAAGCTTATCCGGAATGTGCTCTGCATCCGGTTTTCCCGTCGCAGAGTCTTCTATGAGACAGGGTCGATCATCATCGGTGCGGCCTGACACAGCACGTTGTAAAACCATGTTTTGGCAGTGATATCCCCAATCTCCGTGTGAGCGTACAGAAAAACTTCCGGGTTAGGCACGTTGAAAGGCAGCTCAAGGATGCGGCCATTGCCACGCCTGACGTAGATGCTGGCAGCGTTGAAAGGCAGCGTCACCAGCAGTTCACTGGAGGCGATCAGCTCACCCAATGCGGCAAAGTGAGGCACTTCCACCACAATATCCCGCTCCAGCCCGAACTCCTTCAGGCGATCTTCCACAATATGGTGGCCGCTGGTGGCTGAGACGACCACATGCTGCTCATGCATATAGTCGTCCATCGTCAGCTTATCGCCAATGCGCGGATGGTTACTGTTCAGCAGGCAGACGTAGCGTTGATACATAATCAGCTCGCGTTGGGCGGAGGAGACCGTCTCGTTGCGGTTACAGATGGCCGCATCAATCCTGCCGGTCAGCAGCCACTCATCCAGTTTTTGCATATCCACCGGGAGCACTTCCAGCTGGACGTTAGGGGCGACCTGTCGAAGATGCGTGACCAGGCGTGGCAGTAACAGCAGCTCGCCCAAGTCGGAAAGGGCCAGGCGAAATTTATGGCGCGCGGTTTCGGGTTTGAAATTGCGGGTTTCAGCCACGGCCAGCTCAATGCCGGTCAGGGATTTTTTAAACACCTTATACAGTTGAACGGCTGTCGGCGTGGGTTCCATTCCTTTACGGCTGCGCTTGAACAGTTCGTCGTTTGTTTCATTGCGCAGCCGCGCCAGCGCATAGCTTGCAGAGGGCTGAGTGATAAATAGCCGGTCTGCTGCTCCGCTGACGCTGCGGGTCTCATAGATGGCGGTAAACACGCGGACCAGATTGAGATCTAACATGGCTGCCCTCGATAGGGGGTATCTATATATATGATTCTGAATTATCTATTTCAGCTATTTAAACCCTATCTTAAATCCGATATTGACTGCCAGGCCATTTATAACTGAAAAGAGGACGCAGACACTCCGCTTACGGCTCACATTTTTGTCTTTTTCTCCCGGGTGGTACCGTGACGTAATGATTTGCATCATTTTTCCTGAGTGAAATTTCGCCAGAATGGTCCTGCGTGATCGCACTTTAACAAGGAAAAGGATATGAACAGTTCTGCACCTGAGGATTACAAGGTAGGGCCTGGCGCATACTTAGCGCTGGGATTTGCAGCGGTTTTCTTCTCTGGTCTGCTAAGCGGAAAAGAGTGGTACGGCGTTTTCGATTTCACCACGCTCAATGGTACTTTCGGCAAAGTGGTGAGTAAAGCCAGTCTGGAGGAGGGCACCCTGACCACTGCAGCCAGTGCGTTTCGTGGTACGGGCGGCAGCGGCGCGATGGATGGGTTTCTGTTTGCGCTGGGGTTGATCCCCGCGGTGATGTTTGCTCTCGGCATGATCAACGTGCTGGAACATTATGGCGCACTGCGTGCCGCCCGTAAGCTGCTGACTCCTCTGTTACGGCCATTGTTGGGGATACCGGGTATAACCGGACTGGCGCTGATTGGCAGCCTGCAAAGCACGGATGTCGGTGCGTCGCTGACGCGAAATCTGGCCAATGAGGGGCAACTTACTGAAAATGAGAAAGATGTTTTTGCCATGTTTCAGTTTTCTGCCGGGGCAATGATCACTAATTTTTTCTCTTCCGGCGCGATCCTGTTCACGCTAATGGCGGCAGATGGAACGGCTGCGGTTCCCACCTCAATCGGTGCCTGCATCGCGGTGATGGTCGTGATGAAAATCTTCGGCGCGAATCTGATGCGCCTGATCATTAAATTGACCGGAAAATCCGCTACCATCGCTTCCCCGGCAGAAGGAGAAGCGTCATGAGTGCTCCTCAGTCCAATCCTGTTATTACCGATGTGTTTGTGGAAGGTGCCCGCAAGGGCTGGAACATTGCCACGACCAGCACCCTCCCTAATGTGGTGATGGCCTTTATCATCATTAAAGCCCTGGAGATTACCGGCGAACACCTTGCGATCCTCGCACCAGCCATCTATCTGATGGGCTCTCAGGGGCAGTATCTCGGTCGGGTTCTTGGCGTGATCGGCACGCGAGCCGGACGTATCCCGCTGATGATTGCCATTTCGGTGATCAATGCTTTGCTGGCCATGCTGCTGATGCGCATTATTCTCTGAACAGGACGTGACAATGAATCTTGAACATTACATTGAAGAACTGAAAACGCTGGTGAATGTTGACTGCGGTACCCAGACACCTGACGGCGTCGCCACAGTGGCGGGCATCATGGAAGCGTTGTGGCAACGCGAAGGCTGGCATACCGAACGGGTCGATCTGGGCGATAAGGTGGGGCCAGGCTTGTTTGTCTGCAATAAAAAGCAGGCTGAGAAATGTGATCTCCTGCTGGTGGGGCATCTGGATACAGTATTTCCGCCGGGTACCGTTGCCCAGCGTCCGTTGAGCCAGGATGTAAATCGCCTTTATGGCCCAGGCGTGGCGGATATGAAAAGTGGGCTGCTTAATATCCTGTGGGCAATGCGCGGGTTAGATGAGGCAGATGCCCGGCGTCTGACAATTGCGGTCGCGATGAATCCGGATGAGGAGACCGGCTCGGTTTATTCACATGAGTGGATTGGCGGGCTACCAGCTCACCTTCAATGGGGTCGCTGCGCATGCCGGTAACGATCCTGAAAAGGGGCGCTCGGCAATCACCGCGCTGGCTCACAGCGTCATTGCCATCAGCGCTCTGGCAGACTGGCAGCGCGGCACCACGCTGAATGTCGGCGTTGTTGATGGCGGAAGTGCCGGAAATGTGGTGGCCGATAAGGCGACGGCTGAACTGGATGTACGTTTCTGGGAGAACGACGAATACGATCGTATCGACAGCCAACTTCAGGCTTTATGCGCGAAAGGTTTTCTTGAAGGGGTCACCACCTCGATTGTCCGTTTCACTCATAAGCCCGCTATGGCGGCCAGTGAGGCAACGCAGTTGCTGATGCAGAAAGTGGAAGCGGCAGGAAAAGAAGAGGGGATTGCCATTACCTGGCAGGCCGTGGGTGGGAGAAGTGATGCAAATCATACTGCCGCATTGGGTATCCCTACGCTTGATGGCCTGGGTCCGATTGGCGCGGGTTTCCACAGCCCGGCTGAGTGGCTGGAAACGGCATCCATAGAACCACGAATTCGGCTGTTACGTCGCATCGTTTCCCTGTTTTAGAGGAGCACAGGGCAGCCCTCTCCGGGCTGTCCTGATACCCTTTCCGTTAGAATATAGATGAAGTCTATAAATGAAGATTCAAAATATCTATTTGAACTATTTTAGACTTCTTTATATCCTTCTTTTCATAAAATTTTGATAAGTTACGTTATTAGTTGCATATCAAAATTTATTCAATAAACACAAAGCAGTAATTATTTTCATCGTGGCAGGGCTGGCGGCACCGTATGCAGGGGGCCTAAAGCAGGAGAGAGCAAGTGAAAGGCGAAATCGTGGAAGTCATCATCGACTGGATTGAAGAACATCTGGACGATGGGTTAAATATTGAAGCCGTGGCAGCGCGTTCCGGCTATTCAAAATGGCATCTTCAGCGTGCGTTTAAAGAGAAAAAGGGCATGACCCTGGGTTCATTTATCCGCTGCCGCCGTCTGGATGAAGCCGCCAAAAGTCTGGTCAGCTCGCACAAAACTATCATGACCATCTCAATGGACCTGGGTTTCTCTTCCCAGCAGTGCTTCCAGCGCGTGTTCAAAAAGCATTTTAACGTCACACCCAGAGACTATCGCAATCAGCATCGGGAGTTTTACTGAGTCAGCGCTGGCAGGGTAATCCTGCAGTCAGTTAACTACGGCAACCTAACATGAAAAAATCTTCCCTAATCCTGATCGCTCTGGCGTTCGGCGGCCCTTGCTTTGCCTCAGCGACCGCGCTTTCCGCGCCGGTAAGCTATGCTGCGGCTTTGTGCGATCCTGGCTTCTGTTTCGGTCAGGCCCGCGCCGGGAATGAAATGACTCAGGGCCTGACTGGCTATGAGCGCCAGGTTCAGCGCGTGCTGGAACCGGCCACGGAGAATGCCCCCACCTCGCAGGCAAGTAAAGTCCGTTAAATTCCGGGGTTATGACGGCCCCCGATGCAGAATTTAACATTGACTCAGGTATACTGATGCCCGTGTTGAACTGCCTACGGGATGTTATGGAACGTTTCACTGAAAATCTTATTTATGCTTCGCGCTGGCTGCTGGCACCGGTTTACCTCGGGCTGTCGCTTGGCCTGTTAGCGCTGGCTATCAAGTTTTTCCAGGAAGTCTTTCACCTGCTGCCAAATGTGCTGGCGATGGCCGAAAACGATCTGGTGCTGGTTTTGCTGTCGATGATCGACATGACGCTGGTTGGCGGCCTGCTGGTGATGGTGATGCTGTCGGGATATGAGAATTTCGTCTCCAGACTGGATATTTCCGCGGACAAGGAAAAACTCAGCTGGCTCGGCAAAATGGACTCCGGCTCACTGAAAAATAAAGTCGCGGCCTCAATTGTGGCGATCTCTTCTATTCATCTGCTGCGGGTATTTATGGATGCGAGGAATATCCCGGACAACAAGCTGATGTGGTATGTGATCATCCATCTGGCATTTGTGCTGTCCGCTTTTGTGATGGGCTACTTGGACAGCTTGTCCCGCCGTGAAAAGGCCGCGAGCCATTGACCTTACTCCCTGCCTGGTCTTTCCGGGCAGTTTTCCCCTCTTTTTTCTGGCTGAGTCTTTTTTTGCTTGCCTCATCGGGGGCAAATCGCATAAAAAGCGGTGAAGAGACTTCATCTTCATGCCGATAAAAAAAACGGTTATAAAAGCCCGGCATAGTGTGGCCCGTAATTACCCAATTGTTTTTGGCACTCACATTGCATATTTTCTCTGTACGCACGGCTGTCCGGTGCGGCGGCATGGTTATGTCATTTTGTTTGTCACAGAGGATGGAAATGCCAGATGATTAGTCGTCGTCGGTTGATACTGGGAACCGGCGCCACGTTGCTTGCCATGACGACCGGAAAGCTGTTTGCCAGAGAAGATATTATTCCTCTCTGGCAGGACGATCCTCCTGGCGGCGGAGGCCCGAGTGGGGAGTTGCGTATTTCTGCTAACGGCTCATGGTCGAATATTGTCAGCCCTGCGATCCAACGCTTTCAGCCTGAGGAGCCTAACGGTTCGGCGGTGCTGATCGCGGCCGGTGGCGGTTACCGCTGGATTGGTATGGGGGGGGAGGCCTGGCCGGTGGCGCGCTGGTTGAATGCCCGTGGCTACACTGCTTATGTACTGAGTTACCGGCTGCCGCGTGAGAAGTGGAAGGCCGGGCGGCTGGCACCGCTGCAGGATGCCCAGCGGGCGATCAGGTTGGTTCGCTCAATGGAGCGCAAAGTTCATCTGCTGGGTTTCTCGGCTGGCGGCCACCTGATGGGTATGGCGGCGGCGCGTCCTGATTTCGTGACTTATGAACCGCAGGACTCGATGGATCATATCGTACCGGTGGTGGACACCGCTGCGTTAATCTACCCGGTGATCACCCTCGAACCCCCTTACATTAATACGCACACTCATTTTGAGCTGCTCGGCGCAAATCCTTCTCCAGCGGATGAAGCTGGCTGGTCCGTGGAAAGCTACGTCACACGTAAGTTTCCGCCGACATTTTTAGCGCAGGCCGATGACGATCCAATTTCCAATCCGCATAACACGCAAATCATGCACGATACCTGCCGCCGGATGGGCGTGCCGGTCCAGCAGATTAAAATTACCCGTGGTGGGCATGGATTTGGTTTGGGTAAAGCGGGAACGCCTGCGGCGATTTGGGATGAAGCCTACGCTGTCTGGCTTGATGCGCATCGCTAAAAACGTGAACGTGGCCACCCGCAATGAGGCGGCCAGCGGTTATTTTCTTAATCTCACCAGATCCACCGCGTGATTAACGCTTTTGGTCATGATCAGGCTTGCCCGCTCGCGGGTCGGCAGAATGTTTTCCTTCAGATTCATCAGGTTGATCTCTTCCCATAGCTGTTTCGCTATGCCCACAGCTTCATCTTCCGGCAGCTGTGCGTAGTGGTGGAAGTAGGAATCGGGATCGGTAAAGGCACCCTGACGGAATTTAAGGAAGCGATTGATGTACCAGTGCTGCAGCAGCTCCTGTGGGGCATCAACGTAAATGGAGAAATCCACGAAGTCAGAAACAAAGACGTGATGCGGGTCATGGGGATAATCCATACCACTCTGCAGCACGTTCAGCCCTTCCAGAATCAGGATGTCCGGTTGTTGCACCACTTTATCGCCGTCAGGAATGACGTCATAAATCAGGTGTGAATAAACCGGAGCGGTGACCTGCGATGCACCCGATTTCAGATCGGACACGAAATTCACCAGCCGGTGCATATCATACGATTGCGGGAACCCTTTCTTCTTCATCAGCCCGCGTTCTTTCAATACATCATTGGGATGCAGAAAACCGTCGGTGGTGATCAGCTCAACGCGGCGGTGTTCCGGCCAGCGACTGAGCAGAGCCTGCAGTACGCGAGCCGTGGTGCTTTTGCCCACCGCCACGCTGCCAGCAATGCTGATGATATAGGGGATCTTCTGGCCGTTGGTGCCGAGGAACTGTTCCAGCACGGCCTGGCGGCGCAGATTGGAACTGATATAAAAGTTAAGCAGGCGGGAGAGCGGCAGATAGATCTCAGCCACTTCCTCAATAGACAAATCTTCGTTTATCCCCTCAAGACGGGCAATTTCCTCTTCACTCAGGGTCATCGGCACGGAATCACGCAGCGCGGCCCATTGAGTGCGGTTAAATTGCAGGTAGGGTGTGGTCAACAAGGATTCTTTTTTACTCATATGCATGCTTCTGCCAGCAAGAATTTGCCCGTCGTGATGTGAAAACATTTCAGGAGCGCGGCAACGCCGACTCACGGACTAAGGGAAATTTCAGAAAACAATGGGCAGGAGGTTACCACCAGACGGGGCCTAACCAGAAGGAAAAATAAAATCTGCGGGTGCAAACGTAACGGCACCCGCATTTATTGAATTTTTAGCTGGCAATCGCCCTGATAACCTGATTAACCGCAAACAGCCGCTTGTAATAGATGACGGCAGAGTGGGAGTAACCTTCAGAAGTGCAGGAGAAGTCAGGCAGCTCGCCCAGGCAACGATATCCCAGCGCGCGATAAAAAGCTTCGGCGGCACCTCCTGCTGGCGTATCCAGATAAAGGAGGCCGCGCTGCAGATTCATTGCTTCTTCTTCCAGAGCTGCCATCAGCTTTTTACCTGTGCCCAGGCGGCGGGCGCGATCGTGAACCAGCAGTTGCTGAATCTCGGCGCGATTACGGCCTTCCGGCTTCAGGCAAACCTCCAGCTGGACGCTGCCAGTGACGCCCTGATCGTCGCGGGCAATCCACAGCTTTCTGTCACCTTTAGCCAGCCCGGCCCGCAGGCTGTGAAAATAACTCTCTGCCTGCTCCTGAGAAAGACGTTGTCGTTCGCCATCCGCGGCGTCGCTGGTGACTGCGTTAAGCAGCAGTTCTGCCAGTTCGCTACGATAGACAGGTAGGGTGGCGGCATTGATCATCACGATTTTCATGCGGTGTCCTCCTCTGTTGGCTTATAAGAAGAAATGCAATAAGTGATCCAATTCACAAAACGCTGCCCGGATGGGAAAGAGATGTGCCGTGTTGCAGAAAAAACGCACGCTTAACGTGCAAAACGATCGCCATGGTGCAAAAAAATCACCACTCTCATTTAACGACGATGCTGCCCACCAGATTTTATCAGTCAGATGCCCCGGAATAAGGTGGTGAAAAAACCGCCCTTGCGCTGATTATATGAACGGAAATCCTGAATAAGAGGGGCGATTTGCGAAGAATTGCACAAATACCAGGCATAAGAACATTTATCGCGATTTTTTTGTTGCATCATGCGGCCGGTCTTCCTAGAATGCGCGTCACTTGATGCCGGCTTAGCTCAGTTGGTAGAGCAACTGACTTGTAATCAGTAGGTCACCAGTTCGATTCCGGTAGCCGGCACCATCAAGTACCCCAGGTGGGGTTCCCGAGCGGCCAAAGGGAGCAGACTGTAAATCTGCCGTCATCGACTTCGAAGGTTCGAATCCTTCCCCCACCACCATCCCGACCTTGAGGTTAAGGTTGAACCAGATGAAAAATTTCCATAAATCGTCTGGGGATGGGATACCGATTTTAGACTGAGCACAAGCACAGTCGGAGTCATCAAGCGTATGCGGGTTGACTCGAATAATGAGAATTCTTTTCTTATTATTCATAAGCTACAGACAGAACAGGTAGCAGAGTTCCAGGATGCGGGCATCGTATAATGGCTATTACCTCAGCCTTCCAAGCTGATGATGCGGGTTCGATTCCCGCTGCCCGCTCCAAGCCGTGCTGATATGGCTCAGTTGGTAGAGCGCACCCTTGGTAAGGGTGAGGTCCCCAGTTCGACTCTGGGTATCAGCACCACTTCTAAATCTCCCTCCCTGATTCTTCTCTGTGCGTTAAAATTCAACTATTCAGGCAATGCCTGGTTGATGTGGTGATATCACCGATTTATCCGTGTCTTAGAGGGACAAGCGATGTCTAAAGAAAAATTTGAACGTTCCAAACCGCACGTCAACGTTGGTACTATCGGCCACGTTGACCACGGTAAAACTACCCTGACTGCTGCTATCACCACCGTTCTGGCTAAAACCTACGGCGGTTCTGCACGTGCTTTCGACCAGATCGATAACGCGCCAGAAGAAAAAGCTCGTGGTATCACCATCAACACTTCACACGTTGAATATGACACCCCAACTCGCCACTATGCGCACGTTGACTGCCCGGGCCACGCCGACTATGTGAAAAACATGATCACCGGTGCTGCTCAGATGGACGGCGCAATCCTGGTCGTTGCTGCAACTGACGGCCCAATGCCTCAGACTCGTGAGCACATCCTGCTGGGTCGTCAGGTTGGCGTTCCTTACATCATCGTGTTCCTGAACAAGTGCGACATGGTTGATGACGAAGAGCTGCTGGAACTGGTAGAAATGGAAGTTCGTGACCTGCTGTCACAGTACGACTTCCCGGGCGACGACACCCCAATCGTTCACGGTTCTGCTCTGAAAGCGCTGGAAGGCGACGCTGAGTGGGAAGCGAAAATCATCGAACTGGCTGGTCACCTGGATAACTACATCCCAGAGCCAGAGCGTGCGATTGATAAGCCATTCCTGCTGCCAATCGAAGACGTGTTCTCAATCTCTGGCCGTGGTACCGTTGTTACCGGTCGTGTTGAGCGCGGCATCGTGAAAGTGGGCGAAGAAGTTGAGATCGTTGGTATCAAAGATACCGCTAAATCAACCTGTACTGGCGTTGAAATGTTCCGCAAACTGCTGGACGAAGGCCGTGCTGGTGAGAACTGCGGTATCCTGCTGCGCGGTATCAAGCGCGAAGATATCCAGCGTGGTCAGGTTCTGGCTAAGCCAGGCTCAATCAAGCCACACACCAAGTTCGAGTCAGAAGTTTATATTCTGTCTAAAGACGAAGGCGGCCGTCATACTCCGTTCTTCAAAGGCTACCGTCCTCAGTTCTACTTCCGTACTACTGACGTGACCGGTACTATCGAACTGCCAGAAGGCGTTGAGATGGTGATGCCTGGTGACAACATCAAAATGGTTGTTACCCTGATCCACCCAATCGCGATGGACGACGGTCTGCGTTTCGCAATCCGTGAAGGTGGTCGTACTGTTGGTGCGGGTGTTGTTGCTAAAGTTATCGCATAATCGCTGATAATATTTGACGCAACGCACATGAAGAGGGCATCATTTGATGCCCTTTTTGCACGCTGTAACATAGAACCTGGCTCATCAGTGATTTTCAACCATAATCATTGCTGAGGCAGGCTCTGTTGCACGGCGTTATATGCCGAGTTTCGCCTGACAGCATCATTCGGTTCGGTTGCCTCGTTTTACGGGGCAAAATAGTTTCTGATTTATTGTGGCAGGTTGGTTTATGAGTGCTAATACCGAAGCTCAAGGGAGCGGGCGCGGCCTGGAAGCGGTAAAATGGCTGGTTGTGGCGGTGTTGCTGATTGCAGCTATCGTAGGCAACTACTATTACCGTGAAATTACCCTCCCGCTGCGTGCGCTGGCCGTTGTAATCCTGATCGCAGCAGCAGGTGGCATCGCGCTGCTGACGGCAAAAGGCAAGTCAACGCTGGCTTTTGCCCGTGAAGCGCGCACTGAAGTTCGCAAGGTCATCTGGCCGACTCGTCAGGAAACGTTGCACACCACGTTAATCGTTGCCGCGGTAACTGCCGTGATGTCACTGATTTTGTGGGGGCTGGATGGTATTCTGGTCCGTCTGGTATCGTTTATCACTGGCCTGAGGTTCTGAGATGTCTGAAGCTCCTAAAAAGCGCTGGTACGTCGTTCAGGCGTTTTCCGGTTTTGAAGGCCGTGTAGCCCAGTCGCTGCGCGAGCATATCAAGTTACATAACATGGAAGAACTTTTTGGCGAAGTTATGGTTCCAACCGAAGAAGTGGTTGAGATCCGTGGCGGACAGCGTCGTAAAAGCGAGCGCAAGTTCTTCCCAGGCTATGTTCTGGTCCAGATGGTCATGAACGATGCAAGCTGGCACTTAGTGCGAAGCGTGCCGCGCGTCATGGGCTTCATCGGCGGGACCTCCGATCGTCCGGCACCTATCAGCGATAAAGAAGTCGACGCGATCATGAACCGCCTGCAGTCAGCGGGTGATAAGCCACGTCCGAAAACCCTGTTTGAACCGGGTGAACTGGTCCGCGTCAGCGATGGTCCGTTTGCCGACTTCAACGGTGTGGTGGAAGAAGTGGATTATGAGAAAAGCCGCCTGAAAGTTTCCGTTTCCATCTTCGGCCGTGCAACACCGGTTGAGCTGGACTTTGGACAGGTTGATAAAGGCTGATATTCAGCCCCAGCCCGGCTTGCGGTAGTGTGATCAATAAGTAAGCCCGGCAGGTGAAAATCGGTTGCGAGAGGCGCGAAATTGCAATACAATTTCGCGCCTTTTGTTTTTATGCGCTGTATTCAGCGTGTGAATATTAATCACGGGGAGCTCCTTACAGAGCGTTTGCACCCAATAGAGGAATTATCATGGCTAAGAAAGTACAAGCCTACGTCAAGCTGCAGGTTGCAGCCGGTATGGCAAACCCAAGTCCACCGGTTGGTCCGGCACTGGGTCAGCAGGGCGTTAACATCATGGAATTCTGTAAAGCGTTCAACGCCAAAACAGAATCCATTGAGAAAGGTCTGCCAACTCCGGTTGTTATTACCGTTTATTCTGACCGTTCTTTCACCTTCGTTACCAAAACCCCTCCTGCAGCAGTACTGCTGAAGAAAGCGGCTGGTATCAAGTCTGGTTCCGGCAAGCCGAACAAAGACAAAGTAGGTAAAGTATCTCGTGCTCAGGTACGTGAAATCGCAGAAACCAAAGCTGCGGACATGACTGGTTCTGACGTTGAAGCGATGACTCGCTCCATCGAAGGTACTGCTCGTTCCATGGGCCTGGTAGTAGAGGACTAAGAAATGGCTAAGCTGACCAAGCGCATGCGCGTGATCCGTGACAAAGTTGATGCAACTAAACAGTATGACATCAACGAAGCTGTTGCTCTGCTGAAAGAACTGGCTACTGCCAAGTTCGTAGAAAGCGTTGACGTAGCGGTAAACCTGGGCATTGATGCTCGTAAATCTGACCAGAACGTGCGCGGTGCAACTGTACTGCCACACGGTACTGGCCGTTCCGTTCGCGTTGCCGTATTTACCCAGGGCGCAAACGCTGAAGCTGCTAAAGCAGCCGGCGCTGAGCTGGTAGGTATGGAAGATCTGGCTGACCAGATCAAAAAAGGCGAAATGAACTTCGACGTGGTTATCGCATCTCCTGATGCAATGCGCGTTGTTGGCCAGCTGGGTCAGGTTCTGGGCCCACGTGGTCTGATGCCAAACCCGAAAGTTGGTACTGTAACCCCTAACGTTGCTGAAGCTGTTAAGAACGCTAAAGCAGGTCAGGTTCGTTACCGTAACGACAAAAACGGGATCATCCATACCACTATCGGTAAAGTTGATTTCGACGCAGATAAACTGAAAGAAAACCTGGAATCCCTGCTGGTTGCGCTGAAAAAAGCTAAACCTTCTCAGGCTAAAGGTGTTTTCATCAAGAAAGTTAGCATCTCCACCACTATGGGTGCAGGTGTTGCGGTTGATCAGGCTGGCCTGAACGCTGCTGCTAACTAATCTGCTTTACGCGGGTGAAAGTTTCTACTAGAATCTTACGCCCGTTGTTCTGTAATTATACAGAACCCCTATTCCAGTCACTCGCAGTTTGAATGACGCCGGATAGACAGAATTTTCGGTTGGAGCCTGGCCTTATCCAGGCCTCCGTCCAAGACCGCAGGTGTGCGACCGCAAGGTAACACTTAATTTCCTGCGTAGATGGTGACAGAACCTGAAGAATATTTTTATAGTCTTTGCTGGATTCTGCTCACCGTGTTTAGCGCCTGCGCCGGGCAACCGGGGTCAGGTGAAGTGAGTTCCGGAGAAATTCATCTCCGGCCAAAATCCAGGAGCAAAAGCTAATGGCAATAAATCTTCAAGACAAACAAGCGATTGTTGCTGAAGTCAGCGAAGTAGCCAAAGGCGCGCTGTCTGCGGTTGTTGCGGATTCTCGCGGCGTGACCGTAGACAAAATGACTGAACTGCGTAAAGCAGGTCGTGAAGCTGGCGTATACATGCGTGTTGTTCGTAACACCCTGCTGCGCCGCGTCGTTGAAGGGACTCCATTCGAGTGCCTGAAAGACACGTTCGTCGGTCCGACCCTGATTGCATACTCTATGGAACACCCGGGCGCTGCTGCTCGTCTGTTCAAAGAGTTCGCGAAAGCGAATGCAAAATTTGAGGTCAAAGCTGCGGCCTTTGAAGGTGAGCTGATCAGTGCGGCCAATATTGACCGTCTGGCAACTCTGCCAACTTACGAAGAAGCGCTGGCACGTCTGATGTCGACCATGAAAGAAGCCGCTGCAGGCAAACTGGTCCGCACTCTGGCAGCCGTTCGCGACGCCAAAGAAGCTGCTTAATCGCACTTTTTGCCTGTTGCACTTTAACGTATAAACTATTTTCTGATTCACAGGAACAATTGTCATGTCTATCACTAAAGATCAAATTCTGGAAGCAGTAGCGGCTATGTCTGTAATGGACGTTGTTGAGCTGGTTTCCGCTATGGAAGAAAAATTCGGTGTTTCTGCTGCTGCTGCTGTAGCTGTTGCTGCTGGCGGTCCTGCTGAAGCTGCTGAAGAAAAAACTGAGTTCGACGTTGTACTGAAAGCTATCGGCGCTAACAAAGTTGCCGTGATCAAAGCAGTACGCGGCGCGACTGGTCTGGGCCTGAAAGAAGCCAAAGACCTGGTTGAGTCTGCACCTGCTGCCCTGAAAGAAGGCATCAGCAAAGACGACGCAGAAGCTCTGAAGAAAGCACTGGAAGAAGCTGGCGCAGAAGTTGAAGTTAAGTAAGCCAACCTTTCAGGTTGCAGCTTGATTAATCCGCAAGGGTGACTCAGGCTGATGGCTGGTGACTTTTCGGTCACCAGCCTTTTTGCGCTCTAAGCGTCAATGACGTTTCACACTGTTTAGTCATTGATTTGCTTAATATCTTTCTCTATCGACGACTTAATATACTGCCTTCCTGAACGGGCTCCCCGCCCTGACAACGGCAATGAAATGATTTAAGCGTGATAGAAAGAGGTATTACGAAAAGCTTTCTGCTTTTCGAACAGACAAAACAGCGTTGCATGAACTGTCCCCCCTGGACGGACAGAGAGGTTCTACTTTTCAGCGAGCTGAGGAACCCTATGGTTTACTCCTATACCGAGAAAAAACGCATTCGTAAGGATTTTGGAAAACGTCCACAAGTTCTGGATATTCCATATCTCCTTTCTATCCAGCTTGACTCGTTCCAGAAGTTCATCGAGCAAGATCCTGAAGGTCAATACGGTCTGGAAGCTGCTTTCCGCTCCGTGTTCCCGATCCAAAGCTACAGCGGTAACTCCGAGCTGCAATACGTCAGCTACCGTTTAGGCGAACCTGTATTTGATGTGAAAGAGTGTCAGATTCGTGGTGTCACGTATTCTGCTCCTCTGCGCGTTAAACTGCGCCTGGTGATCTACGAGCGCGAAGCGCCGGAAGGCACCGTTAAGGACATCAAAGAACAAGAAGTTTACATGGGTGAAATTCCGCTCATGACCGATAACGGTACCTTTGTTATCAACGGTACAGAGCGCGTTATCGTTTCTCAGCTGCATCGTAGTCCTGGCGTCTTCTTTGACAGCGATAAGGGTAAAACCCACTCTTCGGGTAAAGTGCTGTATAACGCACGTATCATCCCTTACCGTGGTTCCTGGCTGGACTTTGAGTTCGACCCGAAAGACAACCTGTTCGTCCGTATTGACCGTCGCCGTAAACTGCCTGCGACCATCATTCTGCGTGCGCTGAACTACACCACTGAGCAGATCCTTGACCTGTTCTTTGAAAAAATCGTGTATGAAATCCGCGACAACAAGCTGCAGATGGAACTGGTTCCTGAGCGCCTGCGCGGTGAGACAGCCTCTTTCGATATTGAATCCAACGGAACGGTATACGTAGAGAAAGGCCGTCGCATTACTGCACGTCATATTCGTCAGCTGGAAAAAGATGCTGTTGCACACATCGAAGTTCCGGTTGAATACATCGCGGGTAAAGTCGTCGCTAAAGATTACATCGACGAAAACACCGGCGAACTGATCGTTGCAGCCAACATGGAGCTGTCGCTGGATCTGCTGGCTAAACTGAGCCAGTCCGGCCACAAGCGTATTGAAACGCTGTTCACTAACGATCTGGATCACGGCTCGTACATGTCCGAAACCGTACGAGTCGACCCAACCAACGACCGCCTGAGTGCGCTGGTTGAGATCTACCGCATGATGCGTCCTGGTGAGCCACCAACACGTGAAGCGGCTGAAAACCTGTTCGAGAACTTGTTCTTCTCTGAAGACCGCTACGATCTGTCTGCGGTTGGCCGTATGAAGTTCAACCGTTCTCTGCTGCGTGACGAGATCGAAGGTTCAGGTATCCTGAGCAAAGACGACATCATTGAAGTGATGAAGAAGCTCATCGGTATCCGTAACGGTATTGGCGAAGTGGATGATATTGACCACCTCGGCAACCGTCGTATCCGTTCCGTTGGCGAAATGGCTGAAAACCAGTTCCGTGTAGGCCTGGTTCGTGTTGAGCGTGCGGTGAAAGAGCGTCTGTCCCTGGGCGACCTGGACACTCTGATGCCTCAGGACATGATCAACGCCAAGCCAATCTCTGCCGCAGTGAAAGAGTTCTTCGGTTCCAGCCAGCTGTCACAGTTTATGGACCAGAACAACCCGCTGTCTGAGATTACGCACAAGCGTCGTATCTCTGCACTTGGCCCGGGCGGTCTGACACGTGAGCGTGCAGGCTTTGAAGTTCGAGACGTTCACCCGACTCACTACGGTCGCGTGTGCCCAATCGAAACGCCTGAAGGTCCAAACATCGGTCTGATCAACTCCCTGTCCGTGTACGCACAGACTAACGAGTACGGTTTCCTGGAAACCCCATACCGTCGCGTTCGCGAAGGCGTGGTGACCGACGAAATTCATTACCTCTCTGCAATTGAAGAGGGTAACTACGTTATCGCTCAGGCGAACACCAACCTCGACGACGAAGGTCACTTCGTGGACGACCTGGTGACCTGCCGTAGCAAAGGCGAATCAAGTCTGTTCAGCCGCGATCAGGTTGACTACATGGACGTTTCCACCCAGCAGGTGGTTTCTGTCGGTGCTTCCCTGATCCCGTTCCTGGAACACGATGACGCCAACCGCGCATTGATGGGTGCAAACATGCAACGTCAGGCGGTTCCCACTCTGCGTGCTGATAAGCCGCTGGTAGGTACCGGTATGGAACGCGCGGTAGCGGTTGACTCCGGTGTAACAGCCGTAGCGAAACGTGGTGGTACCGTTCAGTACGTGGATGCTTCCCGTATCGTTATTAAAGTTAACGAAGACGAGATGTACCCGGGCGAAGCCGGTATCGACATTTACAACCTGACCAAATACACCCGTTCTAACCAGAACACCTGTATCAACCAGATGCCGTGTGTCAACCTGGGCGAACCAATTGAACGTGGTGACGTGCTGGCTGACGGTCCTTCAACGGATCTGGGCGAACTGGCTCTGGGTCAGAACATGCGCGTCGCGTTCATGCCGTGGAACGGCTACAACTTCGAAGACTCCATCCTGGTCTCCGAGCGCGTGGTACAGGAAGATCGCTTCACCACCATCCACATTCAGGAACTGGCATGTGTGTCCCGTGACACCAAGCTGGGGCCGGAAGAGATCACCGCTGACATCCCTAACGTGGGTGAAGCTGCGCTCTCCAAACTGGATGAATCCGGTATCGTGTATATCGGTGCTGAAGTAACCGGTGGCGACATTCTGGTAGGTAAGGTTACGCCGAAAGGTGAAACCCAGCTGACGCCAGAAGAGAAGCTGCTGCGTGCGATCTTCGGTGAGAAAGCGTCTGACGTTAAGGACTCTTCTCTGCGCGTACCGAACGGCGTGTCTGGTACCGTTATTGACGTGCAGGTCTTCACCCGCGATGGCGTGGAAAAAGACAAGCGCGCGCTGGAAATCGAAGAGATGCAACTGAAGCAGGCGAAGAAAGACCTGTCTGAAGAATTGCAGATCCTCGAAGCCGGCCTGTTCAGCCGTATCAACTACCTGCTGGTTTCCGGCGGCGTTGAAGCGGAAAAACTGGACAAGCTGCCTCGCGAGCGCTGGTTGGAACTCGGTCTGACCGACGAAGACAAGCAAAACCAGCTGGAACAGCTGGCAGAGCAGTACGACGAACTGAAGCACGAGTTTGAGAAAAAACTCGAAGCGAAACGCCGCAAAATCACTCAGGGCGATGACCTGGCACCTGGCGTGCTGAAAATCGTTAAAGTGTATCTGGCCGTTAAACGTCAGATCCAGCCTGGTGACAAAATGGCAGGTCGTCACGGGAACAAAGGTGTTATCTCCAAGATCAACCCGATCGAAGATATGCCATACGATGAGAACGGTACGCCGGTCGATATCGTACTGAACCCGCTGGGCGTACCATCACGTATGAACATTGGTCAGATTCTTGAAACCCACCTGGGTATGGCTGCGAAGGGCATCGGCGAGAAAATTAACGCTATGCTTAAGAAGCAGGAAGAAGTGTCCAAACTGCGTGAGTTCATTCAGCGCGCGTACGATCTGGGCACCGATGTGCGTCAGAAAGTTGACCTGAATACGTTCACTGACGATGAAGTGCTGCGTCTGGCGGAAAACCTGAAGAAAGGGATGCCTATCGCGACTCCGGTGTTCGATGGCGCGAAAGAGAGCGAGATCAAAGAGCTGCTGCAGCTCGGCGGCCTGCCTCCTTCCGGTCAGATCACCCTGTTCGATGGTCGTACCGGCGAACAGTTCGAACGTCAGGTTACCGTTGGCTACATGTACATGCTGAAACTCAACCACTTAGTGGATGACAAAATGCATGCACGTTCTACCGGCTCTTACAGCCTGGTTACTCAGCAGCCGCTGGGTGGTAAGGCGCAGTTCGGTGGACAGCGCTTCGGTGAGATGGAAGTGTGGGCACTGGAAGCATACGGTGCCGCTTATACCCTGCAGGAAATGCTGACCGTGAAGTCTGATGACGTGAACGGCCGTACCAAGATGTATAAAAACATCGTTGACGGCAACCATCAGATGGAACCGGGCATGCCGGAATCCTTCAACGTACTGTTGAAAGAGATCCGCTCGCTGGGTATTAACATCGAGCTGGAAGACGAGTAAGCACTCGAATTTGTACTGGTTACAGCACGCCCTGCCGGGCGTGCTGAGAAGTCTCACTCCGACGGGAGCTAATCCGTGAAAGACTTACTTAAGTTTCTGAAAGCGCAAACTAAGACCGAAGAGTTTGATGCGATCAAAATTGCTCTGGCCTCGCCAGACATGATCCGTTCCTGGTCTTTTGGTGAAGTTAAAAAGCCAGAAACCATTAACTACCGTACGTTCAAACCAGAACGTGACGGGCTTTTCTGTGCGCGTATTTTCGGGCCGGTAAAAGACTACGAGTGCCTGTGCGGTAAGTACAAGCGCCTGAAACATCGCGGTGTAATCTGTGAGAAGTGTGGCGTTGAAGTTACACAGACCAAAGTTCGCCGTGAGCGCATGGGCCACATTGAGCTGGCTTCTCCAACTGCGCACATCTGGTTCCTGAAATCGCTGCCATCCCGCATCGGTTTACTGCTGGACATGCCACTGCGTGATATCGAGCGCGTGCTGTACTTCGAATCTTATGTGGTTGTTGAAGGCGGCATGACTAACCTTGAGCGTCGTCAGATCCTGACTGAAGAGCAGTATCTGGATGCGCTGGAAGAGTTTGGTGACGAATTCGACGCGAAAATGGGTGCGGAAGCGATCCAGGCCCTGTTGAAAAACATGGATCTGGAGCAGGAATGCGAGCAGCTGCGTGAAGAGCTGAACGAAACCAACTCCGAAACCAAACGTAAAAAACTGACCAAGCGTATCAAGCTGCTGGAAGCGTTCGTGCAGTCTGGCAACAAGCCAGAGTGGATGATCCTGACCGTGCTGCCTGTGCTGCCGCCGGACCTGCGTCCGTTGGTTCCGCTGGACGGCGGTCGTTTCGCTACGTCGGATCTGAACGATCTGTACCGTCGCGTGATCAACCGTAACAACCGTCTGAAACGCCTGCTGGATCTGGCTGCGCCAGATATCATCGTACGTAACGAAAAACGTATGCTGCAGGAAGCGGTCGATGCGCTGCTGGATAACGGCCGTCGCGGTCGTGCGATCACCGGTTCTAACAAACGTCCTCTGAAATCTTTGGCCGATATGATCAAAGGTAAACAGGGTCGTTTCCGTCAGAACCTGCTGGGTAAACGTGTCGACTACTCTGGTCGTTCCGTTATCACCGTAGGTCCATACCTGCGTCTGCACCAGTGTGGTCTGCCGAAGAAAATGGCACTGGAGCTGTTCAAACCGTTCATCTACGGCAAGCTGGAACTGCGTGGTCTTGCTACCACCATTAAAGCCGCCAAGAAAATGGTTGAGCGTGAAGAAGCTGTTGTCTGGGATATCCTGGATGAAGTGATCCGCGAACACCCGGTCCTGCTGAACCGTGCACCAACGCTGCACCGTCTGGGTATCCAGGCCTTTGAGCCAGTGCTGATCGAAGGTAAAGCCATCCAGCTGCACCCGCTGGTTTGTGCGGCTTATAACGCCGACTTCGATGGTGACCAGATGGCTGTTCACGTACCGCTGACGCTGGAAGCCCAGTTGGAAGCGCGTGCGCTGATGATGTCTACCAACAACATCCTGTCTCCTGCGAACGGTGAACCAATCATTGTTCCTTCTCAGGACGTTGTACTGGGTCTGTACTACATGACCCGCGACTGTGTTAACGCCAAAGGCGAAGGCATGGTGCTGACAGGCCCGAAAGAAGCTGAGCGTATTTACCGCGCTGGCCTGGCCTCTCTGCACGCCCGCGTTAAGGTGCGTATTACTGAGCACGAGAAAAATGAGCAGGGCGAGTGGGTTGCTAAAACCAGCCTGATCGATACGACGATTGGTCGTGCCATCCTGTGGATGATCGTGCCAAAAGGTCTGCCTTTCTCCATCGTCAACCAGGCGCTGGGCAAGAAAGCGATCTCCAGGATGCTGAACACCTGTTACCGCATCCTGGGACTGAAACCAACGGTTATCTTTGCTGACCAGACCATGTACACCGGCTTTGCCTATGCGGCTCGCTCTGGTGCGTCTGTTGGTATCGACGACATGGTTATCCCGGAGAAGAAAGTGGAAATCATCACCGAAGCGGAAGCTGAAGTGGCTGAGATCCAGGAGCAGTTCCAGTCTGGTCTGGTCACAGCCGGCGAACGCTATAACAAAGTGATCGATATCTGGGCTGCCGCTAACGAACGTGTTGCGAAAGCAATGATGGAAAACCTGTCTACCGAAGTCGTCATTAACCGTGACGGTGAGGAAGAGCGTCAGGTCTCCTTCAACAGCATCTTCATGATGGCCGACTCCGGTGCTCGTGGTTCTGCTGCACAGATTCGCCAGCTGGCCGGTATGCGTGGTCTGATGGCTAAGCCAGATGGCTCCATCATCGAAACGCCGATCACCGCGAACTTCCGTGAAGGTCTGAACGTACTCCAGTACTTCATCTCCACGCACGGTGCCCGTAAAGGTCTGGCGGATACCGCACTGAAAACCGCGAACTCCGGTTATCTGACCCGTCGTCTGGTTGACGTGGCACAGGATCTGGTGGTGACCGAAGACGATTGTGGTACCCATGAAGGTATCATGATGACTCCGGTTATCGAGGGTGGTGATGTTAAAGAACCACTGCGCGAACGTGTTCTGGGTCGTGTGACCGCGGAAGATGTGCTGAAGCCAGGTACTGCTGACATTCTGCTGCCGCGTAACACGCTGCTGCACGAACACCAGTGTGACCTGTTGGAAGAGCATTCAGTCGACAGCCTGAAAGTCCGCTCTGTTGTAAGTTGCGAAACTGACTTCGGCGTGTGCGCCCACTGTTATGGACGCGATCTGGCACGTGGTCACATCATCAACAAAGGTGAGGCCATCGGCGTTATCGCTGCACAGTCCATCGGTGAGCCGGGTACACAGCTGACGATGCGTACGTTCCACATCGGTGGTGCGGCATCTCGTGCGGCTGCTGAATCCAGCATTCAGGTCAAGAACAAAGGTACGCTGAAGCTGATCAACGCCAAGTCGGTAACCAACTCCGCGGGCAAACTGATCATCACTTCACGTAACGTTGAACTGAAAATGATCGACGAATTTGGCCGTACCAAAGAGAGCTACAAAGTTCCTTACGGTGCAGCCATGGCGAAAGGTGACGGCGAGCAGGTTGCAGCGGGCGAGACCGTAGCAAACTGGGATCCACATACCATGCCGGTCATCACCGAAGTGAGCGGTTTCGTTCGCTTCACCGATATGATCGACGGCCAGACCATTACCCGCCAGACGGATGACCTGACCGGTCTCTCTTCTCTGGTGATCCTGGACAGTGCTGAACGTACTGCCGGTGGTAAAGATCTGCGTCCTGCGCTGAAAATCGTTGATGGTAACGGTGACGACGTGCTGATCCCAGGTACCGATATGCCTGCTCAGTACTTCCTGCCGGGCAAAGCGATTGTGCAGCTGGAAGATGGTATCAAGATCAGCTCTGGTGATACCCTGGCTCGTGTGCCGCAGGAATCTGGCGGTACCAAGGACATCACCGGTGGTCTGCCACGTGTTGCTGACCTGTTCGAAGCCCGTCGTCCGAAAGAGCCGGCAATCCTGGCTGAAATCAGCGGCATCATCTCCTTCGGTAAAGAGACCAAAGGGAAACGTCGTCTGGTTATCACCCCGGTAGACGGTAGCGATCCGTACGAAGAGATGATTCCGAAATGGCGTCAGCTGAACGTGTTCGAAGGTGAGCGTGTGGAGCGTGGTGACGTGGTTTCCGATGGACCAGAGTCACCGCATGACATCCTGCGTCTGCGTGGCGTGCATGCTGTGACCCGTTACATCACTAACGAAGTGCAGGAAGTTTACCGCCTGCAGGGCGTTAAGATTAACGATAAGCACATCGAAGTCATCGTTCGGCAGATGCTGCGTAAAGCCACCATCGAAAGTGCAGGCAGTTCCGACTTCCTGGATGGCGAGCAGGTTGAAGTGTCACGGGTTAAGATCTCCAACCGAGACCTGGAAGCCAACGGCAAAATCGCGGCCACATACGTGCGCGATCTGCTGGGTATCACCAAAGCGTCACTGGCGACCGAGTCCTTCATCTCTGCGGCCTCGTTCCAGGAAACAACGCGCGTACTGACCGAAGCAGCCGTTGCGGGTAAACGCGACGAACTGCGCGGCCTGAAAGAGAACGTTATCGTGGGCCGTCTGATCCCAGCCGGTACAGGTTACGCTTATCACCAGGATCGTATGCGCCGCAAGGCTGCTGGCGAAGCACCAGTGGTGCCTCAGGTGACTGCAGACGAAGCGTCTGCCAGCCTGGCAGAGCTGCTGAACGCTGGCCTGGGTGGCAACGACGATTAATCGTCGCTAATACCCAGCTTAAAAACCCCACTTCGGTGGGGTTTTTTTATGCCTGAAATCCCAGCGAAAAATGGGCAGCTAAACGAATTCAGCCGCCCCAAAAAAGGGTGCAGTAATCCCTGCGCCCAACACCACATTATTTATAACGCTTCACATCTTCGCAGGTTAAACCGATATCTTTCAGCTGCAGGTCACTCAGGTTGGAGAGAACCTTGCGGGTGTGTGCTCTCAGCCGCCAGGCTCTCCACAGTCGGTAAGGTAGCAGGTACATCAGGCGAAACGGTGAGTCTTTAAAGGGGCGACCACCCCGGTTTTCATGAAATTCCATCTTGTCCTCCTCACGTTGATATGGCTCTATTCTGCAATGAACGTGTCGGGCGATACAGATGCAAAAATCACCTTTATTTAACATACAGATTGCGTAATAGTGGCGCTGAATGGTTGTTTACGAATCAATCTGTACTGGTTTTCCCTGGTGACTGATTTAACGGAGCATACAATGACAAGATACAAGCATCTGGCCGATCTGCTGGCGAAGCGGATTGAGCAGGGATTTTATCAGGCTGGAGAGCGCCTGCCGTCGGTGAGAACGCTGAGTACTGAACATGGCGTCAGTATCAGTACAGTTCAGCAGGCTTACCATCTGCTGGAAGAGAAGCAGCTGATTACTCCACAGCCACGCTCTGGATACTTTGTGACGCCCCGCAAAGCGGTTCCTCCCGTCCCGGCATTAACCCGTCCGGTGCAACGACCCGTTGAAATTACCCAGTGGGAATCAGTGCTCGAACTGCTCAGCGTTCGGGAAGAAAAGGACATCGTTAAGTTGGGCAGCGGGATGCCGGATCTTGATCAGCCATCGCTTAAGCCGTTGTGGAAGATCTTCAGCCGCATCGGGCATCAGCAGGATCCGGGGATGCTGGATTACGACAATCTTTATGGTGTCCCGGAACTGCGTGAACAGATTGCGCGTCTGACCATCGACAGCGGCTGCAGCCTGACGCCACAGGATATTGTGATCACCACTGGCTGCCACGAAGCACTCTCTGTTTCGATCCGGGCCGTTTGCCAGCCGGGAGATATTGTTGCCGTTGAATCACCGACGTTTCACGGCACCATGCAGACGCTGCGGGGCTTTTGCATTAAAGCCATTGAGATCCCCACTGACTCCGGCACCGGCATCAGCCTTGAAGCTCTGGAGCTGGCCCTGGAGCAGTGGCCGGTGAAAGCGGTTATCGTGGTACCCAACTGTAATAACCCGCTGGGTTTTATTATGCCGGAACCGCGAAAGCGCGCATTGATGGCACTGGCCCAGCGTTTTGACGTGGCGATTATTGAAGATGATGTTTACGGTGAGCTGAGTTATGACTATCCCCGTCCCATCACCCTGAAATCACTGGATGAAGACGGCCGGGTTCTGCTTTGCAGCTCATTTTCCAAGACGCTGGCACCCGGTTTGCGGGTCGGCTGGGTGGCTCCGGGGCGCTATCTCGACCGTGTGCTGCACATGAAATATATCGTCACCGGCTCCACGGCAAAGCAGCCACAGATGGCCGTGGCCGAGTTTATCCGCCAGGGATATTACCCTGCGCACCTGCGGCGTATGCGGCAGATGTACCAGCGTAACCTCGAGATATTTACCCTTTCGGTTCGCAAGCACTTCCCCTGTGGGATCTGCGTCACCCGACCGCAGGGCGGCTTTTTAATCTGGATTGAATTACCTGAAATACTGGATACCGTGCGTCTCAACAGGGAATTGCGTGAAAGTCGCATACAAATTGCCGTCGGTTCACTGTTTTCCGCTTCCGGTAAGTACCGTAATTGTTTACGCCTTAACTATGCCCAGCCCTTTACCGAGCGAACTGATAAGGCGCTGGCGATCCTTGGTGCCGCTGTTGAGCTGGCCATGGAGAAATGCCTCCCCTCTTCGGCAGTGATGAAGTGAGGCAGGCCCGACAGGGGAGGAGTGTCACCGGGCCTGGTCGGTGCCGTCATGGCATCGACCGCGCTTACCGTACGCTGCTAAAAAAATGCCACCAGTACCATAAATTAGTTTTGCGATGACGCTTCAGGATTAATTAATATCGTTACATGTTTATAAACAAAACTGCGAAATGTATTTCATTAAGCGATTGTTTCTTCAGTATTGCTTAACTTAAATATATTTATTAATTTCTCGTCTGAATTTGCGGCATGTTTGTGAAATTAATGAATAAACTGGCGCTGAGGTTTTTCTTAAATTCCCGCTTTCCACGACTTTCCATTGTTGATGTGAATTTTCTTTGTTAGCTTTATTAAAATAAATCTGCTGTCCCTCTTTGCGTCCATTTCATGGGCGTGGATCTTCTATATCTATATTATCTGGGTCTTTCTCATGGCCTGGCGCAGGAGAGGTTATGAATAAGAATTCACTCAAGGCACTGGTGCGTCCGCTATTGAAAAATGTGGTCTCATTACGGCTGCTGGCAGAGAAAAAAATAGGTAAGCGCAAGAGATTAGCCGATTACGATCCTTCTCTTGAGAAAGACCTGGATATTGTGGTTCACCCTGCGGCTTTGCCTGCCATTCCTAAACAGATCTGGATGTTCTGGGCAGGCTCCACACTGCCATCAGAAATACAGGCATTCGTGAACAAAATAGCCCGTGAAAACCCGGAATATAAGCTGACCGTAGTCAACAGTGTTAACCTGCAGCAGTTTCTGCCTGGGTTGCAGTTCACCCGTTCTGATATGCTGGTGGCCCATAAAAGCGATTATATCCGCCTGGAATTGCTATACAGATACGGCGGGATCTGGATGGATGCCACGACCATTCTTAATCGTTCTCTTGACAACTTCCTGTCGGTAAATCTGAACAGTCGCTACGATATGGTCGCTTTTTATCGTGATGTTTCAACGGTAGACAAAAATTATCCCATTATTGAAACCTGGTTTATGGCTGCGCCACCGGGTAATGATTTTATTAAACGCTGGCTGCATTATTTCAGTCCGATTATGGAACTTGGTGCTGTGGAGTATTTCCGCCAGTTGAAAAGCAGACCTGATTATGAACAGGTTGTACAGCGCATTACCGATCCAGGCTATCTCATACTGAATATTGCTCAACAGCTGGCGCTTCGCGAGTACAATCAGTACAACTTTTATTTGAGAAAATGCGAAGCTAATGCTTTCTATTATCAACGCCTGGTCAGCTGGAATGCCGTACAGCTCAGCCGAATGATGATGGTGGACAGCGTGCCGGAAGCGTTGCCTCCGTTGATTAAACTGACCGGGCTGGAACGTAAGTTCCTGGCAACAAACCTGAAATATGGCGTGGTGAATAAAGACAGCCTGATTGGCCGGGTCATTTTTGCCGACCAGAAGCAGACGTTGCCAAACTTGCCGATCTCTGGTGGCATGCCTGACAACGCTGCGGGTTCGTTCTAAATCACTGGCTTCCGTCCCAGATAGCTGTCCCAGTCTTTCCAGACGGGTTGCAGTCCTCTTTGTACCAGCGCTCTGGCCACCTGCTGCGGATGGCGGTTATCATGCGGAGCAAACTGCTCCAGCTCGATTTTGCCATCCGCATAGCCGCCTGGCTGGGTCTTCGAAAAGGCGCTGACGGTGTTAATAGCCAGCGGCACGACCCTATCGCGAAACTGCGGTGATTCACGGGTTGAAAGGGATTGTTCAACTTCCGGCGCAAACAGACGGTAGGCGCAGATCACCTGTACCAGCTGAGCCTCATCCATCAGCGAAGCCGGTTGGATCCCGCCAGCGCAGGGCCTCAGGCGGGGGAAGGCGACAGAATAACGGCTTTGCCAGTACGTTTTTTGCAGCCACAGCAAATGCTCCGCCATCATGTAGCAGTCCGTACGCCAGCTTTCTGACAACCCAATCAGCGCCCCCAGCCCGATTTTATCCACGCCCGCGCGGCCCAACCGGTCAGGGGTCTCCAGCCGGAAAAAGAAGTCCTGTTTATTCCCTTTCAGGTGATGCTGGCTGTACACCGCCGGATGATAAGTTTCCTGATACACCAGTACGCCATCCAGCCCCAGCGCTTTCAGCTCGGCATACTCCGGTTCGCTCATCGGCTGCACTTCCATCATCAGCGAACTGAAATGTGACCTGATGGCCGGCAGGTGCTGACGGAAATAGTCCATACCCACCTTTGTCTGGTGCTCGCCCGTGACCAGCAACAGCTGATCGAACCCCATAGCGCGGATTGCCTGGCATTCACGCTCGATCTCATCCGCATCCAGCGTTTTGCGTTTGATACGGTTGCTCATGGAGAAGCCGCAGTATGTACAATCGTTTGCGCAGAGATTTGATAGATACAGGGGTACAAACAGATTCACCGCATGACCAAAGCGCTGGCGGGTGAGGAGCTGCGCCTTTCTCGCCAGTGGCTCAAGATAAGCCTGAGCGGCAGGCGAGAGGAGCGCCATCAGCTCCTCGCGGCCCACTTTATGGGCATTCAGCGCCTGCTCAACGTCGGCTGCCGTTTTGCTGTTGATGCGCAGCCGGATATCGTCCCACTCCAGCTTTTCCCACTCAGAGACAAAGCTCCTCATTCCATTACCCCGTTTTGCAGAAAACTGGTCAGCGGACTGGTGGCAATCGCCTGCTGATGGCGGCTGCCCAGCCCGCTACGATAAGCGAGTGCTCCAGCCTCAACCGCCAGCCGGAAAGCACGCGCCATCTGTACCGGATGAATCGCTGAAGCTATGGCGGTGTTAACCAGCACCGCATCTGCGCCCAGCTCCAGTGCCTCGCTGGCGTGACTGGGGGCGCCAATTCCTGCATCGATTACTACCGGCACGGAGGATTGCTCTATGATCATCGCCAGCAGATCGCGGGTTTTGAGCCCCTGATTGCTGCCAATGGGTGCTCCCAGCGGCATCACTGCCGCACAGCCTGCTTCCTCCAGCCTTTTGCACAGCACCGGATCGGCGTGGCAGTAAGGGAGCACGGTGAACCCCTCTTTCACCAATGCTTCGGCCGCTTTTAGCGTTTCAACCGCATCAGGCAGCAGATAGCGCACATCAGGATGGATCTCCAGCTTCAGCCAGTGAGTGCCCAGCGCTTCACGGGCCAGCCTGGCGGCGAAAATAGCTTCTTCCGCCGTTTTGGCACCGGACGTATTGGGCAGCAACTGCACGCCCAGTTGCTGCAGTGGGCGCAGAATGCCATCATCACCACCGCGCAAATCGACCCGTTTCATTGCCATTGTCACCAGTTGTGTGCCGGATTCTTTTAATGCTTCCAGCATCATGGCAGGGCTGGAAAATTTGCCGGTGCCGGTGAATAAACGGGAAGAAAAGGTTTTATCGGCTATCTGTAACATATCAACCTCCGGCGATGGCCTGAAAAATCACCAGCTCATCGCCTTCCTGTAAGAGCCAGTCAGCCCAGCGGTCGCGGGGCACAATGTGCTGATTGACTGCCAGCGCAGTTCCCGTTTGCTGGCGGCAAAGCTGCTCAAGCAGCGCCTTCAGCGTCAGCGGGTCATTCAGATCCATCGGCTCATCGTTAACCACAATGTTCATAGCCGCCTCCGCATACCGGGCAGTGGGCGCTGCGCTCAAGGTTCAGCGTGCGCCAGGTTTGCTGGCGGCCGTCAAACAGCCTCAGCTTACCGTCCAGCGATGAAGCGTGGCCTGACAGCATCTTCAGGGCTTCCAGCGCCTGCAGCGTTCCCATCACGCCGACCACCGGCCCCAGCACGCCCGTCGTCCGACAGTTGCGCTGCGGTTCGGCATCATCCGGCCACAGGCAGCGGTAGCAGCCGTGCCTGAAGGGAGGAGTCAGCACCAGTAGCTGGCCGCTGAGGCCAACCGCGCTGGCGCTGATCAGTGGCGTGGCGCTTTGTAAACAGGCTTCATTCACCGCCTGGCGGGTTTGTATGTTGTCGCTGCAGTCCAGCACCAGATCGACCCACTGCATCGCTTCTTTCAGTGTTTTCGCATCCATACGATGCTCCACGGCGATAAACTCCACCTGTGGGTTCAGTGATTGCAGATGCCTTTTCGCTGCGGCTGCTTTGGGTTCGCCAGTTTCATTGCTGCGAAACAGAATTTGCCGCTGAAGGTTACTGATATGCACCTTATCGTCGTCGGCCAGCAGCAGCTTACCGACGCCAGCCGCGGCGAGGTACAGCGCGGCAGGAGAGCCAAGCCCGCCAAGCCCTACAATCAGCACGCTGGCCGCCAGCAGCTTCTGTTGGGCATCCAGACCAAACTCTTCCAGCAGCAGCTGGCGGCTGTAGCGCATAAAATCGCTGTCACTGAACATGGGCGGCACCTCCTGTTCCGGCCAGCGCCAGCAGCTGTTCCGTGGCAGATTTCCAATCCGCAGCTTGGGTAATAGCACTGACCACAGCAATGCTGCCCACGCCGGTTGCCAGCACAGAAGGAGCGCGTTGCAGAGTGATACCGCCAATCGCTACTGTTGAGACTCCTTTTAATCGTGAAACATGGCGCTTCAGCTCTTCCAGTCCCTGAGGGGAAGAGGGCATCTCTTTGGTTTGCGTCGGGAATACATGGCCCAGCGCGATATAGGAAGGCTGCTCGGCCAGGGCGCGATCCAACTCGGCATCATCGTGGGTGGACAGACCCAGACGAAGACCGGCACGGTGGATCGCATCCAGATCGGCGGTGTCCAGGTCTTCCTGACCCAGATGAACACCGTAAGCCTGATATTTGATCGCCAGCCGCCAGTAGTCATTGATAAACAGCCGCGCCCGGTAGCGTCGGCCCAGTGCGATTGCGGCAGCCACATCCTGTTCGACCGCGGCTTCCGTCTGGTCTTTAATGCGCAGTTGCAGAGTGCGTATGCCAGCCGCCAGCAGGCGCTCGATCCACTCCACCGTTTCAACTACCGGATAGAGGCCAAGTCGCTCTTCCGTGACGGGAAACGGGCCACGGCTCATACTTTTTCCTCCGGCGAGAGTGCATCAGCAGGGTGATACAGCTCGCTGCCGCGCTGGCGGAAGGCTTCTGACATTTCGGCCATGCCAATCTCAATCGGTCTGGCTTCCGCTTCCTGCTTCGCCGCGTATTCGCGCACTTCCTGGGTGATCTTCATCGAGCAGAATTTCGGGCCACACATGGAGCAGAAGTGTGCGACCTTGCCGGATTCCTGCGGCAGCGTTTCGTCGTGGTAGGCGCGGGCTGTGTGCGGATCGAGAGCCAGGTTGAACTGATCTTCCCAGCGGAATTCGAAACGCGCCTTAGACATGGCGTTATCGCGGATCTGCGCGCCAGGATGGCCTTTTGCCAGATCTGCCGCGTGGGCAGCGATCTTATAGGTGATCAGTCCCTGCTTCACATCCTCTTTGTTCGGCAGGCCAAGGTGCTCTTTCGGCGTCACGTAACACAGCATGGCGCAGCCGAACCAGCCGATCATCGCTGCACCAATACCGGAGGTGAAGTGGTCATAACCCGGCGCGATATCGGTGGTCAGCGGGCCAAGGGTATAAAACGGGGCTTCGTGGCAATGCTCGAGTTGCTCGGTCATATTGCGGCGGATCATCTGCATCGGCACGTGGCCGGGGCCTTCGATCATCACCTGCACATCATATTCCCAGGCGATTTTGGTCAGCTCGCCCAGCGTGTGAAGCTCGGCAAACTGAGCCTCGTCGTTGGCATCCTGAATGGAGCCCGGACGCAGGCCATCGCCCAGCGACAGGGAGACGTCGTAAGCCGCACAGATTTCACAAATTTCGCGGAAGTGCTGGTAGAGGAAACTCTCTTTATGATGCGACAGGCACCATTTCGCCATGATTGAGCCGCCGCGGGAAACGATGCCGGTCAGGCGCCTGGCGGTCATCGGCACGTAGCGCAGCAGCACGCCTGCATGGATGGTGAAGTAATCCACGCCCTGTTCGGCCTGCTCAAGCAGGGTGTCGCGGAAGATCTCCCAGTTAAGGTTCTCGGCAATGCCGTTCACCTTTTCCAGCGCCTGATAGATCGGCACCGTGCCGATGGGTACCGGACTGTTACGCAGGATCCACTCGCGGGTTTCGTGGATATTTCTACCGGTGGAGAGATCCATAACGGTATCGGCACCCCAGCGGGCTGACCACACCAGCTTCTCCACTTCTTCTTCGATCGAGGAGCTGACCGCCGAGTTGCCGATGTTGGCATTGATTTTCACCAGGAAATTGCGACCGATGATCATCGGCTCCGATTCCGGGTGGTTGATATTGGCCGGGATGATCGCACGGCCAGCAGCAACTTCCTGGCGGACGAATTCGGCCGTGATGTTTTCCGGCAGATGAGCGCTAAAACTGTTGCCCGGATGCTGCTGCAGCAGGGCTTCCCCACGAATACGCTCGCGTCCCATATTTTCCCGCAGCGCGATAAATTCCATCTCAGGGGTGATCACTCCCAGGCGTGCATAATGCATCTGGGTAACACAGCGGCCAGCCAGCGCCCGGCGTGGATGCGGAAGATTATCAAAACGCAGGTGATCCAGCCCTTCATCGGCCAGCCGTTGCTGAGTATAAACCGAGCTGAGTTGCTCAATTGGTTGAGTATCGCCACGCCCGATGATCCACTCATTACGCAGCCGTGCCAGACCGGCATGCACATCGATTTTCGCTTCAGGATCACCGTAAGGTCCGGCAGTGTCGTAGACCGGCACTGGCTCGTTATCCTCAAACTGCGGGTTATCTTTGCTGCCGCCAACCATTGTCGGGCTTAGCTGGATTTCGCGCATTGGCACGCGAATATCGTCACGGGAGCCCGTCAGCCAGATACGTTTAGAGTTGGGAAAAGCGGTGCCCTGCAGGGAATCGATAAACTGTTGTGCTTCAGCACGCTGCTCACGGCGGGTGGGTTTTTTATCAACGGTAGACATAGCACGTTCCTGAATAAATAGGGAAAGTTGCTTGTCCGGAGTTCGGAGGAGTAAGTGCAGGGTGTGAGGATATACGGGGACACACCATCACTGAATTTTACTCTTGTTCCCTTCGCAGGTACTAACCTGATCAGGTTCCGCGGATCCCGAATTAACGGTCTCAGCCCCGTGGGGCACTCCGACAAGAAGAATTCTGCTTCCCACAGCGGGGAGGGCAGAACGAGTGTGAACGCCTGGTGGCGGGTCACTTAATTGCCCACTCAGCATAAAGGGGCTTTTTGGAAACTACAAGGGTTTTACAAACTGCTAACTTCTCAGGCCGGGCGAGCGAGCGGGGAATCGTTAGCCGCACCCAGTTGCTCCGAGTTTTTATTCAGCGCCAGCTGAATAAATTTATCTTCCAGTGTGAAACGGGCCTCCAGCGCTTCGCCCACGGCCGACAGCGCTGTCTGGAACGCCAGGCAGTTATCATCATCGATAGCATTTTCGAGATGAGAATCGTAAACCTGCATTATCTGCTCAGTATTCGCCTGCAGAGAGGGATAGATTAGCGCGGCTTTTGCCAGTTGTTCACTGCCTTCCATCTCTTCAATAAAGCGTTCATAAATGGTGAAGTGACCGGTAGAAAGATAGTCCACCAGACTCTGGCAAAAAGTATCCAGCGCGTTTTCATCGAGCGTAGTCAGCGAATCCTTGTTAGGCTTGATGCCAACCATCTGATAATAGGCAACCAGCAGCTGCTTACGTGAGCGCAGACAAAAGTCTACCAGGTCACTGCACCCGCCAACGCGCGCGGTCAGAACTTCCAACTGGTTAAGCATGAGTGACTCCGTAAGTGTTTAATTTTTATCTCTAACCCCAATCCAGCACCGTGAAGCTGAGGATGAGCAAATTTATGCAACGTGAGATTTCAAGCGTAGACGCTGGCTGGTGGGTTGTCAGCCACGAACATAAACTTTGGTTACCAAAAGGTCAATTACCATACGGCAATGCACAAGAATTAGGCCTGAGTGGATCGAAAGGATCGTTGATCGGCGAATGGCAGGGTGAGCCGGTGTGGTTGATCTGCGGTAGCCGTAAAGAAGAGATGGGATCGCTGCGGCAGATCCTCGATCAGGACGTTGGCCTGTTCCAGCTTGCCGGGCGTGGGATCCAGCTGGCAGAGTTTTATCGTTCTCATAAGTGGTGCGGCTATTGCGGTCATGAGATGCACCACAGCAAAACCGAATGGGCCTGCCTGTGCAGTCACTGCCGTCAGCGCTATTATCCGCAGATCGCGCCCTGCATTATCGTGGCCATCCGTCGCGGGGAAGAGATCCTGCTGGCGCAGCACACCAAACACCGCAACGGCGTTTACACCGTGCTGGCCGGTTTTGTCGAAGTGGGCGAAACGCTGGAGCAGACAGTAGCGCGTGAGGTGATGGAGGAGAGCGGGCTGAAGGTGAAAAATCTGCGTTATATTTCCTCGCAACCCTGGCCGTTCCCTCAGTCGCTGATGATGGCGTTTATGGCCGATTACGACAGTGGTGAAATCAACATCGATCCGAAAGAGCTGCTGGAGGCGGGCTGGTATCGCTTTGATGCGTTGCCACAGCTGCCGCCTGCGGGGACCGTGGCTCGCCGTTTGATTGAAGATACCGTTGTCCTCTGCCGCGCCGAGGCGGAATGAATGGTATACTGCGCGCCTGAAAAAGAGAGAGTCATTAAAGATGAGTGAACTGAAGAACGATCGTTATCTGCGCGCCCTGCTGCGCCAGCCGGTAGATGTGACGCCAGTGTGGATGATGCGCCAGGCCGGACGCTATTTGCCAGAGTACAAAGTCACGCGCGCCCAGGCCGGTGATTTTATGTCGCTGTGCAAAAATGCCGAACTGGCCTGTGAAGTGACGCTGCAGCCTCTGCGTCGCTATCCGCTGGATGCCGCGATCCTGTTCTCTGATATTCTGACCATCCCTGATGCGATGGGGCTGGGCCTCTATTTTGAAGCCGGTGAAGGTCCTCGTTTCTCTTCCCCGGTGACCTGCCGGGAAGATGTTGAAAAGCTGCCAGTCCCGGATCCGGAGCAGGAACTGGGCTATGTGATGAATGCCGTGCGTACCATCCGCAAAAATCTGCAGGGTGAAGTGCCGCTGATCGGCTTCTCCGGCAGCCCGTGGACGCTGGCGACCTATATGGTCGAAGGCGGCAGCAGCAAAGCCTTCACCAAACTGAAAAAGATGATGTACGCCGAGCCGCAGACTCTGCACCTGATGCTGGACAAGCTGGCAGACAGCGTGACGCTCTACCTCAATGCGCAAATCCGTGCGGGCGCACAGTCAGTGATGATTTTTGATACCTGGGGTGGCGTGCTGACCGGCCGTGATTATCTGGAGTTCTCACTGAATTACATGCACAAAATCGTCGATGGCCTGCTGCATGAAAACGACGGTCGTCGTGTGCCGGTGACCCTGTTTACCAAAGGCGGCGGACAGTGGCTGGAAGCGATGGCTGCAACCGGCTGTGATGCGCTGGGATTGGACTGGACCACCGATATCGCCGATGCGCGCCGCCGCGTGGGCCATAAAGTGGCATTGCAGGGCAACATGGATCCGTCAATGCTGTATGCCCAGCCCGATCGCATTGAGCAGGAAGTGGCAGGCATTCTGCAGGGCTTCGGCAATGGCACCGGTCACGTGTTCAACCTGGGCCACGGCATTCATCAGGATGTGCCGCCAGAAAACGCCGGAGTCTTTGTGGAGGCGGTTCACAAACTTTCACGCCCTTATCATCAGGACTGAGTATGGATATTCAGGCATTAAAGCAAGAGCAGCTGACTCGTGCCGCCGCAGTAGTACGCGAGGATGATTTTGAGGTAATGCCTCCGCGCTATATCGCTGGCGCGGATGTCGGTTTTGAACAGGGCGGTGAGGTCACCCGTGCTGCTCTGGTTATTCTGGACTATCCTTCGCTGAAAATGGTTGAGCACCGCGTCGCGCGGATTGCCACCACCATGCCTTACATCCCCGGTTTTCTCTCTTTCCGTGAATATCCCGCCCTGCTGGCTGCCTGGCAGCAGCTGCAACACCAGCCCGACCTGCTGTTTGTTGACGGTCAGGGAATTGCGCATCCCCGCCGCCTTGGCGTTGCCAGCCATTTTGGCCTGCTGGTGGATGTGCCGACTATCGGGGTTGCCAAGAGCCGTCTGTGCGGCAAATTCGAACTGCTGGATGAGGAACCAGGTGCACGTCAGCCGCTGATGGATAAAGGTGAGCAGATTGGCTGGGTGCTGCGCAGCAAGCGTCGCTGTAACCCGCTGTTTATCTCTCCGGGCCATCGCATCAGCGCGGATACAGCTCTGCACTGGGTGGAAACCTGTCTGCAGGGTTATCGTCTGCCAGAACCGACCCGCTGGGCCGATGCTGTCGCTTCACAGCGCCCGGCTTTTGTGCGGCTGTCAGCAAAGGGTTAACGGTGTGAGACGCGGTCTTTTCAGTTACACTGCAGACCGCGCACTAATGTTGAAGAGAGCCCATCATGTTACGTAATCCGATTCACCTGCGGTTGGAAAAGCTGGAAAGCTGGCAGCACGTTACTTTTATGGCCTGCCTGTGTGAACGCATGTATCCCAACTATTGGGCTTTCTGCCAGCAGACCGGGTTTGGCGACGGTCAGCTTTATCGCCGCATTCTCGACCTGATCTGGGAAACTCTGGTGATAAAAGATGCCAAAGTTAATTTTGACTCGCAGCTGGAAAAGCTGGAAGAGGCGATCCCGGTAGCAGAGGATTACGACCTGTATGGCGTCTATCCGGCTATTGATGCCTGTGTGGCACTGAGCGAGCTGCTGCATTCGCGCCTGAGTGGTGAAACCCTGGCGCATGCCATTGCGGTCAGCGAGACTTCGATCACCACCGTGGCGATGCTGGAAATGACCCAGGCCGAACGCGAAATGACCGATGAAGAGTTAAAAGAGAATCCCGCTGTTGAAGAAGAATGGGACATCCAGTGGGAGATTTTTCGCCTGCTGAGCGCCTGTGAGGAGAGGGATCCCGAACTGATAAAAGGACTGCGATCTGACCTGCGGGAGTCGGGGATCAGCAATATCGGTATAAATTTTCAGCAATAAGGCGAGAAAACGTGACTTCAGGCCTGATTTGTAGCGCCTTAAGGCTTCACATTGGCCCCCTGTCTGGTCTACATTTGGGGGGCTGAAAAAAGTGGCTATCGGTGCGTGTATGCAGGAGAGTGCCAGAATCTGGTTTTTCCCTCGCACTCGGTGCTTAGCAAGCGATAAATACACTGTAAGGATAACTTATGAACAAGACTCAACTGATTGATGTAATTGCGGACAAAGCGGACCTGTCTAAGACCCAGGCTAAAGCTGCTCTGGAATCCACACTGGCTGCGATTACTGAGTCTCTGAAAGAAGGTGATGCTGTACAACTGGTTGGTTTTGGTACCTTTAAAGTGAACCACCGTGCTGAGCGTACTGGCCGCAACCCGCAGACTGGTAAAGAAATCAAAATTGCTGCTGCAAACGTACCGGCATTTGTTTCTGGTAAAGCACTGAAAGACGCTGTTAAGTAATAGTGTGACAGTGAAGAGTTCCAAACAGGGGGGCGTTAAGCCCCTTTTGTTCAGGCTGACTTCCACTGTCCACTTCTCCTACTGCCTCAGCCTCCTCTGCTGCGGCATTTTTGCTTTCTTTGTGTGATACTCACACTATGACTCGTTCTCCTTTCACTCTGTTCACTCTCGCGATAATGCTGTTACTGGCAGGCTGCAGCTCGCGTCCAAAGCTTCCTGACTTCACCGGCAGCGGGTACCTTGCCGATCGCGGGGCAGTCAGGATCTGGCGCAAAGAGAGCGCGCCGCACTCCAGCCACCTGATGACCGTCTATACCCCTTTCAGCGACTCAGCCACGGAAACCACCGAGTACCAGTGGCAGGAAAATAAGCTGATCTCTATTGAACGGCACACCGCCGGAGAGCATCCGGAGAGCGTCACGATGCGTTTTGACCAGGATGGCAGCCTCAGCTTTATGCAGCGGCAGCTGGAAGGACGCCGTGAAGCGCTCTCGCCTGACGCTGTGGCGTTATATCAGTTTGATGCAGGGCGTATGCTGAAAATCAGTGACGACCTGCTGGAAGGGCGCGTATTGCTGAAACAGGGCCACTGGTCAACGGACGGAACCGTCACGCTTTGTCAGGGTGGCGAAATCCGGCCCGGCTTTGATCGTTACTCGACCAACTACATTGTGCAGCACCAGCAGGAGTCCGGTAAGCCAGTCAGCCTCTCCTGGCTGGAAGCGCCAAAAGGTACCCAACTGCTGCTGGTCTCAAAGGATGATGTCTGCCCGGCTGAGCCGAAAGCGGCTGATTTTTAGCTATAAAAAAGGCCGGATTATCCGGCCTTTGTGATGTTATTCAGCTTGTATGTCGGGGCCAGACTCTTATTTGCGGTCAATTGCCCGGTAGCCGATATCTTTACGGCAGAAGCTGCCTTCCCACGAAATGTTTTTCGCCAGATCGTAAGCGTGTTTTTGTGCCGCGGCAACATCCTCGCCCAGTGCGGTTACGCAGAGTACCCGTCCGCCGTTGGTCACCACCAGGTCATCCTGCATTCTGGTGCCCGCGTGGAAGACTTTGCCATCCGGCGTCTCTTCCAGCGGCAGGCCGTGGATCTGGTCGCCAGTGTTGTAGTCGCCAGGATAACCACCCGCCGCCAGCACCACGCCCAGTGAAGGACGAGGATCCCAGACGGAGTCTTTGGTATTCAGCTTGCCGTCAATGGCCGCCAGGCAAAGATCCACCAGATCTGACTGCAGGCGTAGCATGATCGGCTGAGTTTCCGGATCACCGAAGCGGCAGTTAAATTCGATCACTTTCGGCTGGCCGCTTTTATCGATCATCAGACCCGCGTACAGGAAGCCGGTATAGACGTTGCCTTCGGCAGCCATGCCACGCACGGTTGGCCAGATCACCTCGTCCATCACGCGCTGGTGGATTTCATCGGTTACGACCGGAGCCGGGGAGTAAGCACCCATACCGCCGGTGTTCGGGCCGGTATCGGCATCACCCACACGCTTATGATCCTGGCTGGTGGCCATTGGCAGTACGTTTTCGCCATCGACCATCACGATAAAGCTGGCTTCTTCGCCGTCGAGGAACTCTTCCACCACAATCCGGTGGCCTGCATCGCCAAAGGCGTTACCGGCCAGCATATCCTGGATGGCATCTTCCGCTTCCTGCAGCGTCATCGCCACGATCACGCCTTTACCGGCAGCCAGACCATCAGCTTTGATCACGATAGGCGCGCCTTTGCTGCGGGTGTAAGCCAGCGCCGGCTCCACTTCGGTGAAGTTCTGATATTGCGCAGTTGGGATCTGATGGCGGGCCAGGAAATCTTTGGTGAAGGCTTTTGAGCCTTCCAACTGGGCGGCCGCCTGAGTTGGGCCAAAAATCTTCAATCCAGCCGCGCGGAACGCATCAACCACGCCAATCACCAGCGGCGCTTCCGGGCCGACAATGGTCAGATCGATCTTTTCGCTCTGCGCAAAGTTCAGCAGGGCAGTGATGTCGGTGGCGCTGATGGCCACATTCTGCAGGGCGAGTTCCAGCGCGGTACCGGCGTTGCCCGGGGCCACAAAAACGGTTTCTGCCAGCGGTGACTGAGCGGCTTTCCACGCCAGTGCGTGTTCACGTCCGCCATTGCCAATTACTAAAATTTTCATCTTTGAGTCCTTAATCAGTGGCGGAAGTGGCGCATGTCGGTGAAGATCATCGCAATGCCGTGTTCATCAGCGGCGGCGATCACCTCTTCATCGCGAATAGATCCACCCGGCTGGATAACGCAGCTGACGCCGACGGCAGCAGCAGCATCAATGCCGTCTCGGAACGGGAAGAAGGCATCAGAGGCCATGGCCGAGCCTTTCACTTCCAGTCCCTCATCGGCCGCTTTAATCCCGGCAATTTTCGCAGAGTAAACCCGGCTCATCTGGCCTGCGCCTATGCCGATGGTCATATTGTCACGCGCATAGACGATGGCGTTGGACTTAACGAACTTGGCTACTTTCCAGCAGAACAGCGCGTCACGCAGTTCCTGCTCCGTTGGCTGGCGCTTGCTGACCACACGCAGCTGGCTTTCGGTTACCATGCCCAGATCGCGATCCTGCACCAGCAGACCACCGTTAACCCGTTTGAAATCCAGACCGGCCTGGCGCTGTTGCCACTGACCACAGGTCAGCACGCGCACGTTCTGCTTGGCTGCCGTTACTTTCAGGGCGGCTCCACTGGCGGAAGGGGCAATAATCACTTCCACGAACTGGCGGCTGATGATTGCCTGAGCTGTTGCTTCATCCAGTTCACGGTTGAATGCGATGATGCCGCCAAAGGCTGAGGTCGGGTCGGTCTTGTATGCCTGCTCGTAAGCCTCAAGGAGGGAACTTGCCACGGCCACACCGCAAGGGTTAGCGTGTTTGACGATCACACAGGCTGGCTCGCTGAACTCTTTCACACATTCCAGCGCCGCATCGGTATCTGCGATGTTGTTATAAGACAGCGCCTTGCCCTGAACCTGCTGTGCGGTGGCAACAGAAGCTTCAGAAACGTTCTCTTCTATATAGAAGGCAGCGTCCTGATGGCTGTTCTCGCCGTAACGCATATCCTGCTTCTTGATGAAGTTCAGGTTAAGCGTGCGTGGGAAGCGACCGGAAGGTTCAGTGGTTTCGCCGTGATAAGCCGGAACGAGGCTGCCAAAGTAGTTAGCAATCATACTGTCGTAGGCGGCTGTGTGCTCGAAGGCTTTGATCGCCAGGTCGAAACGGGTTGCCAGCTGCAGAGAGTTACTGTTGGCATCCATTTCATCGATGATTGCCTGGTAGTCGCTGCTTTTGACCACAATTGCCACGTCTTTATGGTTCTTGGCCGCGGAGCGCACCATGGTTGGGCCGCCGATATCGATATTTTCAACGGCGTCTTCCAGCGAGCAGCCTTCACGGGCAACTGTTTGGGCAAAGGGATAAAGGTTCACTACCACCATGTCAATTGGCGAGATGCTGTGCTCCTGCATGATGGCGTCATCCTGACCGCGGCGTCCCAGGATGCCACCGTGCACTTTCGGGTGCAGGGTTTTGACACGTCCATCCATCATTTCCGGGAAGCCGGTGTAGTCCGAGACTTCTGTCACGGGCAGGCCAGCATCTGCCAGCAGGCGGGCGGTACCACCGGTGGAGAGCAGCTCGACACCGCGCTTTGACAGCGCCTGAGCAAATTCGAGGATTCCGGCTTTGTCAGACACGCTAAGCAGAGCGCGACGTACAGGACGAGGTTGTTGCATGAGATTTATCCCTTGGCTTTGGTTCGCATAGATAAGAGCGTTACATCAATCTTAGTCACTTCTTTCTCTATAGAGAAAAGAACCGGCCCGGGATTCAGGTAACGCCCCCAACAGGGGGCCTGGATTTTGCGAGGCATTGTAGCGAAAACGTTTGCGTGATGCTCGTCTAAATTCGCAGCTGCGGACGAATGTGGATAAGTTTGTGCATAACTGCGTATAAACTGCCCTTTTGCTGTGGAATGCAGCGAACGCGCTATTTTTCGCAAATTAGGGGTTGTCAGGGTGAGGAAACTCCCTATAATGCGCCTCCATCGACACGGAACAACGGCTTACAGGCCGCCGGGTTGAGAGGTTCAGGAAGCTGAATCTGCGGAGAAAAACTTCTGAAAAAGAGGTT